>DBVU01000069.1 GCA_002308195.1 Bacteroidales bacterium UBA1256 | reverse complement strand
CAAATTTTTGTTGTAACTTTGCAGCGGTTTTAATGCGAAGACTGAAAATCACACAAATTCTAATATAAAAGTATAACAGACAACATTTAACCATTATGAAACCAACTCACATCGAACATTTAGGTATTGCTGTTCCGAGTTTGGAAGAGACTATGCCGTTTTTTGAGTTTTTGACCGGAAGTAAGTGCTACAACATTGAAGAAGTAGCCGATCAGAAAGTACGTACCGCATTCTTTAAGGTAGGCGAAGTAAAAATTGAATTGCTGGAGCCGACTTGCGAAGAATCGACCATCGCTAAATTCATTGAGAAGAACGGTGGCCGTGGCGGTGTTCATCACGTTGCATTCAACGTAGAGAACGTAGCGGACGCGCTCGCAGAGTGCGAAGCAGCAGGTATCCAACTCATCGACAAGGCTCCCCGTAAAGGCGCTGAGAATCTGATGATTGCGTTCTTGCACCCGAAGAGCACAAAAGGTGTATTAACTGAACTCTGTCAACANNCTGATGATTGCTTTCCTTCATCCGAAGAGCACTAAGGGCGTGTTGACCGAACTTTGCCAACAGCCGAAGTAATAGTCGAGAGTTAATAGTCGATAGTCAAAAGTCGAAAGAATTATGGATCAAGCAAAATTAGATAGACTGCTTGAGAACCGCGAGAAGGCTATTGCCGGTGGCGGTGAAGCAGCTGTGGAGAAACATCACGCTAAGGGTAGCTATACAGCACGTGAACGTATCAATATGTTGCTCGACGAGGGATCGTTTGAGGAAGTAAATATGTTCCTTACCCACCGTTGCCATGACTTTGGCATGGAGAAAAAGGTATTTCTGGGTGATGGCGTTGCTGTTGGTTCTGGTACGATAGACGGCCGTCTGGTGTTCGTTTTTGCTCAAGATGCAACCGTTATTGGCGGTTCGCTGAGTGAGACGATGGCGCTGAAGATCTGCAACGTAATGGATCAAGCTATGAAACTGGGTGCTCCCATCATCGGTCTGAATGACTCGGGTGGTGCGCGTATTCAAGAAGGTGCTTGCGCTCTAGCAGGTTACGCAGAGATATTCGAGCGTAATATTCTGGCTTCGGGTGTTGTACCACAGATAAGCGTTATCTTTGGCCCGTGTGCGGGTGGAGCAGTGTATAGCCCAGCGCTGACCGACTTCATCATGATGACTGAGCAGAATAGCTATATGTTCATTACAGGTCCGAAGGTAGTAAAAGCCGTGACTGGTGAAGATGTGACTGTTGAGCAACTTGGTGGTGCCAAGATTCACGCTAGCAAGTCGGGTGTTACCCATTTCGTAGCAGAAACAGAGGAAGAGGCGATTGCACAAGTACGTCGTCTGGTAAGTTTTATCCCGCAGAATAACATGGAAGAGGCGCCTGTAGTGCCTTGCACCGATGATATCGCTCGCGTGGACGACAGTTTGAACGAACTAGTTCCTGCAGACCCGAACAAACCATACGATATGAAGGAAATTATCAATACAATAGTTGATAATGGTGACTTCATGGAAGTACATAAAGATTACGCGAAGAACGTGATCTGCGGTTTCGCTCGTTTCAATGGTCGCTCGACAGGTATTATCGCTAACCAGCCAAGTTGGTTGGCCGGTGTACTGGACTGCGATGCTAGCCGCAAGGCCGCTCGTTTTGTTCGTTTCTGCGATGCATTTAATATCCAAATTCTGACTCTCGTGGATGTTCCGGGCTTCCTTTGCGGAACCGGTCAAGAGTACGCAGGTATTATAGACCACGGAGCAAAACTGATGTTTGCATACGGCGAAGCCACTGTGCCAAAGGTTACAGTTACCGTTCGCAAGAGTTATGGCGGAAGTCACATTGTGATGAGCTGTAAACAACTGCGCGGCGATATGTGCTATGCATGGCCGAATGCAGAGATCGCAGTGATGGGTGCCAGCGGTGCCGTAGGTGTGCTGCAGGCAAAGGCTATCAAGGCTATCGAAGATCCGGAAGAGAGAAAGAAATTCATTGCGGAGAAAGAAGCAGAATACAAAGATTTGTTTGCCTCGCCATACCAAGCTGCTAACCGCGGCTATATAGATGACGTGATTGAGCCTCGCAACACTCGTGCACGCGTAATCCGTGCATTTGAGATGCTGCAGACCAAGCGTCTGACTAATCCGCTCAAGAAACATTCTAATATACCTCTGTAATTATGATGATCTTAGCAGTAACCGCACAGACATGGATAGTAACCGGTCTTGGATTTGGTATCGTATTAGCGCTTCTGTTCTGTTTGGTCTATATCCTGACATTCTTTGGATGGACCATGCAAAAGGCAACGCAGCCAAAGACTGCGCCTAAACAGAAAGAGCAAAAGCCTAGCGCCGAAGAGAAAGCCGCGATAGCCATGGCGTTGTCAGAGGCTACAGATGACGATAAAGTGGCCGTAGCCTATGCGCTGTATCTGTATCAGGGGAAAAACCATGATATGCCTACAGCTACTATCGCTCCGCAGGCACGTAATACTGCGTGGAATGACAAATCAATAGGATTAAATAACAAAGGATTTTAATATTACTACTCATATGAAAGAGTTCACATTCAAGATCA
>DBVU01000080.1:969-2822 GCA_002308195.1 Bacteroidales bacterium UBA1256 | reverse complement strand
AAATGTATCAAAATTCGGTGCAAAATTACTACTTTTTTTTGAAATATCAAAATAATTGTACATTTTTTAGCACCTTCTTTTTTCGTAACATTCCGAAAGTTTCGTTCCTATTGTGCCAGTAGGCGCATCTTTCGACTGAAAATCAGCACGATACATAGAGCAAGGCAGAAACGGCTATTTCTTCGAAATACAAAAAATAATATTTCGTTGGCCGAAATTTTGCTATTTCGAAAATTTTTTTGTACTTTTGCAACGATTTGCAAAATATCACTCTTATGAAGAAAGTACTCTCTTTGGCAGTTCTGCTGGTTAGCAGCATGCTGACGCTTAATGCCACAACGGTAACGTATGTATCGGACAATAAGACCATCTTCCGCAATCCCGAACGTGGTTTTACGGAGGAACTCAACGGCCAGGTGTCAGAAAGCAGTCCTTACCGTGTGAAGAATCACATAGACGCCAACTGGGGCAAGAACGACAAGATGACTATGCCCGTGGTGCTTTACAATTTCAACAAATACAAGTCGCAAGACCTGCCGGCCAAGGTTCTTAGCGGGTTTGACGAGGATATGGCGGAGTTGCGCAAGTTAGGTCTCAAATGCGTGTTGCGCTTTGCCTATACCGAGCGCGAGAGTGACAAGAAAGACGCTACGCTGACGTGGGTGCAACGGCACCTGGAGCAACTGCACCAACACCTGGTAGACAATGCGGATGTGATCTACGTACTGGAGGCGGGCTTTGTAGGCGTCTGGGGCGAGTGGTATTATTCCGAGAACTACGGCAATGAGACCCAGCATGTGACGGCCAACCGCCGGAAAGTGATACAATATCTCTTTGAGAATGCACCGACCGACCGCTTCATTCTCTTCCGTTATCCCATGATTCAGCAAGAATATCTGAATGACAAGACTCCACTGAGTGCCTCGGAAGGTTTCAGTGGTACGCAGAAAGCCCGAATGGGCTGTCACAACGACGCATTCCTGCACAACTACGGCAATATGGGTACCTATGGTAGTGATGAGAATGACGACGACCCCAAGATGCGCCAGTATGTAGCGACCCAGACACTCTATGTGCCCAACGGCGGAGAGACGAACATCGATGATGATGATGCCCTAGCCGAGAAACGGTACAAGGATGCTCCGTCGGAGATGAGCAAGTACCACTGGTCCTTCTGCGGCTCCACATACGCCATGCCGGTCATCAGACGCTGGCGCAGCAGCGGTATATTCGATACACTCAATATCCACATGGGCTACCGCTACAATCTGCTGAATGCGGAGTATAGCGATCAGGCTGCGCCGGGCGGCCGAATGAACGTGCAGATTCGTTTGCGCAACGTAGGCTATGCACCGCTCTACAACGACCGAACTGTTTATCTGGTGCTGAAAAGCAGCAGCAAGACATATCAGCTTCCGCTCCAAACCGATCCGCGCCGCTGGCTGCCGAACAACGAGATAAGCAAGATTATTGAGCAAGTGAATATACCTTCGGACATGGCGGAGGGTAGCTATCATCTGTATCTCTATATGCCGGACAAATATCCGTCTATCGCCTCCGATCCGCGTTACGCCGTACGTTTTGCTAACAAGGATGTATGGGATTCGTCCACCGGTTACAACGATCTGCAAGCCTCTGTCACTATCTCCAAATCCGCGCCTCTCGATCCGGGACCAATGCCTGAGAGCATAGAGGAAACAGGTGCGGAACAAGCGATGGCTGCGCCATACAAGATTCTGGAGAACGGCGTGCTGTATATCCGGATGCCGGACGGCAGGCGCTATTCGATGCTGGGACAATAAACACTAATCAACTATCTGATACATGAAACAACACAAATTCAATACCGTCGT
>DBVU01000080.1:0-940 GCA_002308195.1 Bacteroidales bacterium UBA1256 | reverse complement strand
ATTTCAAGCGCCTGATGGGCGAAGACAATGTACGCAACGTGCTGGGTATTGACGATGAGGGCGAAGGCGTTGCCGCCGTGAGTGCCGCTACGCGTCAGTTGATGCACGACTACGAGCACGGCCGGATTTCGACCGACGATTTTCTACAGTCTATTCTTTCCTACTGTTATCAGGGAACCACTCTTCAGCAGGTTCGAGAAGCATGGATGAGCATGCTCAGCGATTTGCCGCAAGAGCGATTGGACTATATCGCCGGTTTACGCCGGGCGGGTTACAGAACCGTGCTGCTGTCGAATTCCAACCAGATGCATTGGGATCCGATCTACAAGCAATATCATCTAGAGCGATATTTTGATCGAATTTTTGCCTCGCACCATCTGCACATGGCCAAACCGACTCAGGAGATGTTTGAGTATGTAGCGCGTGAAGCCCAGATAGATTCGGCGCACACCATCTATGTGGATGATCTGGATAAAAACCGTGCTGCGGCGGAGAGATATCTCGGCTGGCAGACTTGTGCTACCATAGAAGAACTGAAAATGAAAGAGATTCTTAACCATTTTGCCATTCCTAACGCAGTGGCAGATCCTCAACCGTTGAAGATTGGGTTTATCAACGATTCGTTCATCGTTCGTGCTAAAAATCCGGGCGAGAAATCGTATTTTCTGCAACGCATCAACCACCATATTTTCCAGAATGTGGAAGGACTGCAGCAGAACATACAGAAGGTGACCGATCATATTCGCCGCAAAGTGCAGGAGGCCGGAGAGACGGACATCGAACGCAAAGTGCTGCAACTGGTTCCAACCATCGACGGGAAACTCTATTACCGCACTCCGGAGGGTGATTACTGGCGCGTATATGTGCTGATAGAGAATGCCACTTCGCAGGAAAAAGTTACTCCGGAATCTGCCGAACTGACCGGCGAGGCCTTTGGCCG
>DBVU01000027.1:3368-3576 GCA_002308195.1 Bacteroidales bacterium UBA1256 | reverse complement strand
TTACACTCGCTGGGCGTGAATGCCATTATTTTCCAAGTACGTCCGACAGCCGATGCTCTCTATCTGAGTGAATATGAGCCGATTAGCCATTGGCTTACAGGCAAACAAGGCAGTTGGGATGAACAAGAAGCATGGGATCCGTTGGCATGGACTATCGACCAAGCACACCAACGCAAAATGGAAGTGCATGTGTGGCTCAACCCTTATA
>DBVU01000027.1:1524-3206 GCA_002308195.1 Bacteroidales bacterium UBA1256 | reverse complement strand
CGCTACGATATTCAGGCCATTCATATGGACGACTATTTCTATCCTTATCCTTCAGGCAAACGTCAGCTTCCTGACTCGGTAACTTTTGCTAATTATCCACGCGGATTTACCGATATTCGCGATTGGCGCCGTAACAATGTGAATCTAGCGATTCAGGATATTCACCGAACCATCAAAGAATGCAAACCCGAAGTAGAATTCGGCATCTCGCCTTTTGGCGTATGGCGCAACGCGTCTGTCGATTCTACGGGCAGCAGAACCAAAGCAGGTATCACCAATTACGACGATCTTTACGCTGATATTCGCTTGTGGATTCGCAAAGGATGGATCGATTATGTGTTGCCGCAACTCTATTGGGAGATTGGCAAGAAAGTGGCTGATTATGAGATTTTGGCGCATTGGTGGGCCAACGAAGTGCGTGGCACCAATTGCAAGCTCTACATAGGAATGGCGCCTTATCGTCTGGAAAAAGCCAGTGCCAAATCGCCTTGGGGACAAGGCAACGAAATCAGCCGACAGATGCAACTCAATCGCACTATACCAGAAATAACGGGCGAGTGTTTCTACTCCACCCGCCCGCTACTTCGCAATCCACGCAATGTGTGCGATAGCATCATTCAGTACTCACTTCCTCTTTCGCAGTAGGATATTCGAAAGTCAGCGGAATACTTTTGGGAATACTCATGGCCGCGCCTCCGACACGAATCACGGGGCGCAGATTGACTGTGATGCGACTCGTCTCATCTCCTTTGCCTACCAGATTCCAAGCCAATTTGCGCATGCTAGCCTGATTGGAACCGGAAAAGAGTTGCGACATATTGAGACTGAGCGGCAAAGCCAAATCGGCCGAGGTGCCACCTAAAACTGTGAAATTCTGAGCATTAGCGCCTTCTGCCACTTGCACCGTGTCATCTAGGACAACCGTATAATAAAGTCGCTCCATCGATGCGATGCCTTTGTTCGGATTGGTCACTTTCATATGGAGCGTGAAGCCCATTTTGACATCTTCTCTATTCGGGTTTGCCAAGAAACGGCCCACGCGCACAGCGCCTGCCAAACTAAGCAGTTCACTGCGGTTCATTTCCAGAAAAGTAACATCCGAAATCTTGCTATATTCGTAGGTGCAATCTTTCAGTTTGATGGCTTGTACTATAGAGCAACCACACATTGCAAGCGCTAGAATAGTTGCGCACAGAGACCATTTGACATTTCGTTTCATAATCGGTTCATTTTGTTTTCCGCTGCAAAATTACATTTTTTTTTGCTATCTACCAAACAAAAATGATTTTTTTGTATAAAAAATTTGCACTTATTTGCGTATGTCAAAAATTTTTTGTAACTTTGCCCCCGAAATCGGAAAAAGCCGATAATTATATGTTGTAAAACATTTTAACCGTAAAAAATACTAACATGAAACACTTACTTCTTGGAGACGAGGCTATCGCTCAAGGTGCTATCGATGCAGGTCTGAGCGGCGTATATGCGTACCCCGGCACTCCTTCTACTGAAATCACCGAGTACATTCAAATGCGTGAAGCGAAGCGTCCGGAAGGTCAGGCTCCGATCTTCTGCAAATGGGCAGCCAATGAGAAGACTGCCATGGAGGCTGCACTCGGTATGTCTTACATGGGAAAACGTGCGCTCGTGTGCATGAAACACGTGGGCATGAACGTCTGCGCCGA
>DBVU01000027.1:0-1507 GCA_002308195.1 Bacteroidales bacterium UBA1256 | reverse complement strand
ATGGTCATCGCCGTGGCGGACGACCCAGCCATGCACTCGTCGCAGAACGAGCAGGACAGCCGCTTCTATGCCAAGTTTGCCATGATTCCGTGCTTCGAGCCCTCTAATCAACAGGAGGCTTATGACATGGTTCAGGAGGCATTTGAGTTGTCGGAGAAGATTCATTATCCGATTTTGCTGCGTGTGACGACCCGTATGGCCCACAGCCGCGCTGTGGTAGAGACGCGCGAGAATACGCCTAAGCAGAATACGATGAAGATGCCTGACAATGTGAAGCACTTCATCCTGCTTCCCGCATTCGCCAAAGGTAACTACGCCGAGTTGGTAGCTGCGCAAGATTCGTTCGTTACACTCAGCAACGAGAGCAGCCACAACTGCTACGTCAAGGGCTCTAACCCCAAGAAAGCAATCATCGCTACGGGTATTGCCTATAACTATCTGATGGAGAACTATCGTCCCGAAATGGGGTATTCGATCCTGAAGGTCAGCCAGTATCCGCTGCCCGTAGCCCTCATCGACCAAATGGTGAAGGACGGTGCGGAGGAAGTTATGGTGATCGAAGAAGGTCAGCCCGTGGTGGAGGAACTCATCCGCGGATTGGTACCCTCTACGGTAAAGGTGATCGGTCGTCTTACGGGTGCGCTGCCGAGAATGGGAGAACTCAGTCCCGACTGCGTTCGTGCCGCCCTCGGTCTGGAGGCGCTGCCTACGCGCGAAGCGGATACACTCGTAGTTAACCGTCCGCCCGCGCTCTGCCAAGGTTGCGGTCACCGCGATATGTATTCCGCCCTCAATGAGGTGCTCAAGGAATACAAGAATCCCCGCGTATTTGGCGATATCGGTTGCTATACCCTCGGTGCGCTGCCTCCCTATCAGGCATTGCACGCTACCCTCGAAATGGGAGCATCTGTTACGATGGCCAAAGGTGCTGCCGATGCCGGCCAGCATCCCTCTATCGGCGTTATCGGTGACTCGACCTTTACGCATAGCGGTATGACCGGTCTGCTGGACTGCGTGAATAGCAAGAGCAATGTCGTTATCATCATCTCCGATAACCTCACTACCGGTATGACGGGTGGTCAGGATTCCGCCGGTACAGGTCGCCTGGAGGCTATCTGCACGGGTCTGGGCGTAGAACCGGAACACGTACGCGTCGTTGTACCTCTGCCTAAGAATATGGAGGAGATCAAGCAAGTGCTGCGCGAGGAGATTGACTACAACGGCACCTCCGTTGTGATTGCTCGCCGTGAGTGCATCCAGACGCTCAAACGTCACCTCAAAGCCGCAAAGAAATAATGGCGAATGGCGAAAGGTTAATGGCTAATGTTTAATTGTTAATCGAAAAGAATATGAAAAAAGATATAATTCTGGCCGGTGTAGGTGGCCAAGGTATTCTCTCCATCGCAACCGTAGTGGGCGAAGCCGCTCTGACTGAGGGACTCTATTTGAAACAGGCCGAGGTGCACGGAATGTCACAACGTGGCGGTGACGTGCAGTCGAATCTGCG
>DBVU01000008.1:8404-8612 GCA_002308195.1 Bacteroidales bacterium UBA1256 | reverse complement strand
CTTCCGGTGGTGGTACAGGCCGTACATTGCACCCGGATAACATGGCTGCAGGTCCTGCTTCGTACGGTATGACTGATACGCTCGGTCGTATGCACAGCGATGCTCAATTTGCAGGCTCGAGCTCTGTTCCTGCGCACGTTGAGATGATGGGCTTCCTGGGTATCGGTAATAACCCGATGGTAGGTTGCACCGTAGCTTGCGCAGTAAA
>DBVU01000008.1:6423-8351 GCA_002308195.1 Bacteroidales bacterium UBA1256 | reverse complement strand
ATTCTTTTTGCAGCCGTTCTCGTTTTTGCAAGCGTAATGGCTTATGCGCAACCTCGCGCAATTGGTCTCCGCCTCGGTGCTTTTGATGGTATCAGCTATCAACATGCAGTTGGCGACAACAACATGTTCGAAATCGAAGCTGGTTTCGGTTGGATGGGTCGTGCTGAGCGTTGGTGGCATGATTCAGGTGCAAGTTACCATGGTCGCTGGTACGGTCACAACGTACAATTGGCTTTCACCTACGACTGGATTGACCCGTTTGGTGCAACTTTCCCTTGGGAGCACAAAGGTGAGTGGCATTGGTATATGGGTGTAGGTGCTGCCGGTGGTTATGGCTGGTATGCTTACGGTTATGCTCCCGGTTACGGCTGGGTAGGCGGTAATGGCAACTGGGGCTTTGGAGCTGCTGCTGGTCGCGTAGGTGTTGAGTATGATTTCTGGTTCCCACTGCAAATCTCGATTGACTGGCGTCCTACTTTGGGTGCTGCGTTGATGGATGATGGCATGGGCGGTGTAGGTGCCGGCCTGTACTGGGAGGTTACTTCCCTTGCATTGGGCGTACGCTACAAATTTTAATCGTTGAAGCGCTTACTGATAATAAGTCTTTTAGCGCTGACAACAATGACGCTTAGCGCAGAGTCCACGCCTTTCGGGCGTGGGCTCTTCCGCTATGCGCAGTTTGGACATAGTCTGTACGCAGACATGCATCCGAATTTTGTTAGGATGGATATTCCTTATTGCACCAATAATCCCGTGTATGACTATGGTTCGCATGGCAATGCCTACCGTTGGCATACCATGGGACTCTTCGGCATCAACTTACCTATTTGGACCGGAAATTTAGTAGATTCCACTTATGCACTCACGGTTAATATGCATTTGAGTGCCAATCTATGGATGGACTTCTACGATTTCAGTACCTCACCAATCGTTGATACCGACTATCGTATTGGTTTTCCTACATTCACTTTTCTGCATCGTCTAAACCATGGATTCGCAAAGAACTACTCGATCCAATGGTCTCCGTTCAAACACGAATCTACGCACATTGGCGATGAAACGCAGATACGCTATATTGACCGAGGGTATGCTCTTCGCCGCGTGAATGTCTCGTACAACTATACAGAGTTTGTATTCACATTTAACGAAGCAGAAGATCGTTATGCGCAGAACCACTGTTTCCGCCTCGGACTTATGTTGCTCTGGCACGGAGGATGGTTCAATATGGATCCGGATGGCGGCGATGCCTCGATTCTTGACCCGCACGGCATGAAAGATGTGCCGTACGCACAGCGTAATCCTTGGGAACTATATCTACAGTATCAATACCAATCTCCTACTAGTCGCCATGGTTTTCAGGCCATTGCCTCAGCGGAGATTCGTAATCGGGAATGCTATGGATTTGATCTGAGCGTTCTCGCCACAGACGACCCGAAACATCTGCAAAAAGAGAAACGGGTTTTCACCTATAATATATTCGTGGGCGCGCGATACAACACGCCCGGGTACGACGGATATTTCTCACGCATAGCGTTGGGAGTCCGCGCATACCATGGCAACTGCCCATACGGACAGTTCCGTTCGATTGACAATTACAGTCAAATAGGAGTTAGTATGATGTTCGAGTAAGACGAACAAAGGTCGTCTCCCGACGACCTCTTGCTCTAAAAACATAACAAACAATCTCTTATTTACTCACTAATATACGAGTTTATAATCACTAAAGCAAACATCGTGCCAAAATACACTGATATGAAAAATTTTGTTGAAGAATTGCGTTGGAGAGGCATGCTCCATGATATCATGCCAGGTACAGAAGAACAACTGATGAAGGAAGTTACTACCGCTTACGTAGGTATTGACCCAACGGCGGATAGTCTGCATATTGGCCACCTCTGCGGTATCATGATGCTGCGCCATCTTCAGGC
>DBVU01000008.1:5162-6319 GCA_002308195.1 Bacteroidales bacterium UBA1256 | reverse complement strand
ATCCGCGAGCAACTCGAGCATTTCCTCGATTTCAACTCCAACGAGCCCAATGCAGCCGAATTGGTTAACAACTATGACTGGATGAAGGACTATACTTTCCTGGATTTTGCACGTAATATCGGCAAACTGATCACAGTCAACTACATGATGGCTAAAGATAGCGTGAAGAAGCGTTTTAATGGTGAGTATAGCCAAGGTATGTCCTTTACGGAATTTACTTACCAGTTGCTGCAAGGCTACGATTTCGTCTATCTCAATCAACATAAGAACTGCAAACTGCAGATGGGTGGTTCGGATCAATGGGGTAATATCACTACGGGAACCGAGTTGATTAAGAAAATCACAGGCAACGATGCGTTTGCGCTGACTTGTCCGCTTATTACCAAAGCTGATGGAGGCAAGTTCGGTAAGACCGAGAGCGGCAATGTATGGCTGTCGAAGAAATACACCAGTCCNNTTCTACCAGTTCTGGCTCAATGTCAGCGATGATGATGCCAAACGTTACATCAAGATTTTCACCAGCCTCGACCGTGAGGAAATTGAAGCCTTGATTAAAGAACACGAAGAGGCACCACATCTGCGCGTGCTACAGAAACGTCTGGCCAAAGAAGTGACGTGTATGGTTCATAGCGAGGCAGATTATAATGCGGCTGTAGAAGCCAGCAATATCCTCTTCGGCAACGCCACCGCTGATGCATTGCGCGCCCTAGACGAAGAAACATTCTTGCAAGTATTTGAGGGCGTAGAGCAATTTGAGATTTCGCTGGCCGAACTCAAAGCAGGTATCGGGCCATTGGATCTGCTGGCAGAGAAAACCGCAATCTTCCCAAGCAAAGGCGAGGCTCGAAAGATGATTCAGGCCAATGGCTTCTCACTTAACAAGGAGAAACTA
The DNA here is from genome assembly GCA_002308195.1 of Bacteroidales bacterium UBA1256. The sequence goes on along the minus strand of DBVU01000008.1, from coordinate 5,427 downwards.
ACTGATCCGCAAACACCTATCACCGACTCCGCTCTGCTCAACGGCAAGTATCTGCTCTTCCAAAAAGGCAAGAAAAACTACTATCTGGTAGTAGCAAAATAACACTTTTTGCAAAAAAAGTACTGCAAAATTTGCACAATTCAAAAAAAAGCAGTACTTTTGCACCCGCTTTTCGAAAGAGAGGCGGAAATGGTGTCCACTCGTATATCGGTATTACACCGGATTTTGGTTCCGAGAAGCGAGGTTCGACTCCTCGGTGGACAAC
>DBVU01000008.1:0-5142 GCA_002308195.1 Bacteroidales bacterium UBA1256 | reverse complement strand
CCCCTCCCTAAAAGGAGGGGTGAATTATGAAAAAAGGCACGTGTGATGGAATACACGGTATTAAGTAACACAAAAAACAATTAAAAAATGAAAGAATTTGCATTAGTAGGTACTCCGCGTAGCGAGTATGGCAAGAAAGCTGCTAAGGCTTTCCGCGCAGAAGAGTTGATTCCTTGCAACCTCTATGGTTGCGGTCAGAGCGCAACTTTCACAGTTGCTGCAGCTGATGTTCGTAAACTGATTTACACTCCTGACACACTGATCGTTGATCTGACTATTGGCAAATTGCAGACCAAAGCTATCGTTAAGGAGTTGCAGTTCCACCCAATTGATGGCAAGCCATTACATATCGATTTCCTCGCCGTTGACGAGAAGAAACCGGTTGTTGTTGAGATTCCTATCCAACTGAATGGTCTCGCAGAAGGTGTAAAAGCCGGTGGTAAACTGGTTCAACAAATGCGCAAACTGCGTGTACAAGGTATCTACACTGCCTTCCCAGATCGCATCAATATTGATGTAACCGAATTGGGTCTTGGCAAGAAAATCGCCGTTGAGGACGTTAAGGTTGAAGGTCTGAAGATGGTTAACCCTGCTGATGCTTGTGTAGCGGAAGTAAAGGCAACCCGTCAGAGCAAACAAGCTTAATGACTAAAAGACCGCGGCGCTGCTGCGGTCTTTTTTGTTAGAATATGAAATACCTGATTGTAGGTTTAGGCAATATAGGTGATGAGTACGCAGGTACACGTCACAACATCGGTTTCCGCATGATCGATGCGTTTGCTGATTCGGTCAAGGCCGAGTGGCAAGACAAGCGCTATGGTTTTGTGGCCAAGTGCCGTGTTAAGAATGCGGAACTCGTTCTGCTGAAGCCGAGCACATACATGAATCTGAGCGGCAATGCCGTACGCTACTGGTTGCAACAAGAGAAAATTCCGGTAGAGAATATGCTGGTTCTGGTGGATGATCTCAATCTGCCGTTCGGTACTATTCGCATTCGCAAGCAGGGAAGCAATGGCGGGCATAACGGATTAGGCAATATTCAGTCTGTACTCTGTACAGAGAATTATGCTCGCGTTCGATTTGGCATTGGCAATGAGTATACACGCGGTGCACAAATCAATTTTGTGCTAGGCAATTGGACTCCGGAGGAAGAGACTGCCCTACCCGAGCGACTGAAGATAGTAACCGAGATTATTCCGAGTTTCTGTCTGCAGGGCATAGACCGGACCATGAATCAATACAACCGAAAACAATCGGGCGAAGAATAACGATGCAGTTGAAACGGCTGATATCGCATCCTTGGATCTGTGCAGCAGTCAACATCCTGCTGATTATGGCTCTCTACACGCTCATGCGTGTGTTTTTCTATTTGGTTAGTCAGGATTTGTTTCCCGATGTCAGCGGAGCGCATCTGAGAGAAATGCTCTTGGGCGGAGTTCGCTTTGACCTGACCGCCATTCTGTACCTCAGTTCAGTCTATCTGCTGATGATGATACTGCCGTTTCCGCTCAGTTGGAGACAGAACAAGAAGTATCAAACAGCAGCGAAATGGATTTTCCTGGTACCGAATCTTCTGGGAATTGCTGTTAACTGCATTGATATGGTGTATATGCGGTTTACCGACAGACGAACCACCATCACCTTCTTCGACGAATTTCAAAATGATGGGAACCTATTTTCCATTTTCTGTCAAGGCGCAGTACAATATTGGTACGTAACGCTTTTTGCGTTGGTCGTTATGCTGATATTGGTGGTTGGTTTTCGAGTATCGAAGCCTCAGCAGGAAACCGGCAGACGATTGCCCGCATGGCTATTCTACACCGCAGAATCCGTATTGTGCGTAGCAACTATTTACATGGTGGTAATAGGTATTCGTGGCGGTTTCGGCAAATACACACGTCCCATCACACTTAGCAATGCCCTACAATACACCGATCGTCCGCAAGAAACGCTATTGGTACTGAATACACCTTTCGCACTGATGCGTTCGACCGAAGGTACAACTTATACGAACCCGCATTATTTTGCAGAGGAAGAATTAGCCAATATTATGTCGCCTGAGCATGAAGGGAAAGAGCCAGACTTGATGCCAGATGGTTACGGCCAACTCAATGTTGTAGTACTGATTTTGGAATCTTTTTCCTCGGAATATATAGGTTTCTACAATCAATCGGCAGACTACGAAGGTTATACTCCTTTCTTGGATAGCCTATTGGCACAAAGTGTAACCTGGCAAAAATCCTATGCGTCCGGACGTAAGTCAATAGATGCGATGCCATCGGTGCTGTCTTCTATCCCAATGCTGATAACGCCGTATGTAGTAACTCCATATTCGACAAATGCGGTTTCTTCTATAGCAGACTGCTTAGGTAAGGAAGGTTATACTACTGCGTTTTTTCACGGTGCGCCTAACGGCTCAATGGGATTTCAAGCGTATGCGCGCAGTGCGGGCTTCCAACACTATGTGGGAATGGACGAATATCCAGATGCGCATCGCGATTACGATGGCACTTGGGCTATCTGGGATGAACCGTTCTTGCAATTCTATGCTCAGCAAATGAGTACGATGCAAGAACCATTTATGACTGCCGTATTTACCGCTTCCAGCCATCATCCTTTCCGCGTACCAGATTGCTATAGTGACACATTTCCTGTAGGTTCGCTGCCAATCCATCGTTGCATTGGTTACAGCGACCATGCTTTGCGACAATTCTTTGCATATGCGCAAACACAATCATGGTTTGACCACACCTTGTTTGTCATCACGGCTGATCACACCAACCAACTTGCACGACCGGAATATACGAATGCGTTGGGTTTGTATCGCGTACCCATTGCATTTTATTGCCCTGCGTGCTTGCCTGCTTCGCAGCGCACGGATGTTGTCAGCCAAACGGATATTATGCCGTCCGTACTAGGTTGCGTTGGTTATACAAAAAGGTTCTTTGCTTTTGGAGAAGATGCCATGACTCAGCACAAAGAACATAACTACGCCGTGTGCTACAACTATCCGGTTTTCCAAATCATGAGTGATAGCATCCTGCTGCAGTTTGATGGCGAAAAGGTGACAAATCTGTACAATTACGTAGAAGATCCGTTGTTGCAACAACCTCTGCCAACAGAACAAGCACCCACGGAAATGGTTCAATACCTGAAAGCCTATATACAGCAATATACCACGCGAATGATAAACAATCAATTGACGTATGAGTGAAGTTCGTGTAGATAAATATCTATGGGCGATGCGTATTTACAAGACGCGTTCGATAGCTGCCGATGCCTGCAAGAACGGCAGAATCACCATGAATGGTGTGCAACTGAAACCCAGTCGCACATTCCATGTGGGCGATACATTCAATGTGCGTAAAGGACCTATCACCTATACCTATCGTGTGCTACAATTGACCGAAAATCGTTTGGGAGCGAAACTAGTGCCTGAATATTTGCGCGACTGCACTGCTCCGGAGCAATTGGAATTGCTTGAATTAGCGCGTTTGGCCGGACAAAACGGCCGCGATCGTGGCACAGGACGTCCTACCAAGAAAGACAGGCGCGATATAGAAACCTTTATGAGTGACAACTATTTAGACGAGATTGATTTTGATGAAGACGAAGCGTGAAAATATAGCAGAATATATACTCTGGTTGTGGCAGATGGAAGATTATCTGCGCGCTTTCCCGGAGCAAGCAGAAGCGACACAAGAACTGCAGGAACTGAATGAAATGATGCACCGCGAGGGAATAACCGAAAGCGGACATTTGCAGTTAGCGCAGAATGCATTAGGCGAACTGGAAGATCTAAATGATCAACTGCAGAATGAAGAAGCCACTTACCGCGCAGCCATCATTCGCCTGCAACCGAGTTTGAATCTACTGAAAGCTAAAACCGATCGGCCGACGATGAGCGATATAGAAGCATGCCTGATATTGCTCTACCAAATTATGCTTCTTCGCTTACAAAAACGACCTATTAGCCCAGAAACCGCATCTGTGCAAGCCCAAGCAACGCAATTACTGCAATACCTAAGCAAGGTTTACTATGACAGCAAAACAGAGATTTGAAAATATTCTGGCTTGGTTCGCAGAGAATATGCCTGTGGCTGAGAGCGAACTGAACTACAACAATCCTTACGAATTGTTGGTTGCGGTGATGCTGTCGGCACAATGCACTGACAAACGAGTCAATATGGTGACTCCTGCACTTTTTGCTGCCTATCCTACCGTAGAGGAAATGGCCAAAGCGACCAGCGATGCAATTTTTGAATACATCAAATCGGTCAGCTATCCGCGCAGCAAAGCGGAACATCTGGTGCAAATGGCACAAAGAGTTGTCGAGACATTCACGGGACAAATACCTGACAATATCGAGGATCTGCAGACACTGTCCGGTGTCGGCAGAAAAACCGCGAATGTGGTTTGCGCAGTCATTTGGAATCAGCCGACAATGGCAGTCGACACGCATATTTTCCGCGTGAGTGAACGATTAGGATTGACTACCAATAGCAAGAATCCTAGGCAAACGGAAGACCAACTAGTGAAATACATTCCCGCAGAAGTTATTCCCAAAGCGCATCACTGGTTATTGCTGCACGGCAGATACGTCTGCCAAGCGCGTAAACCAAAATGCGAGCAATGCGGACTAAGCGCATATTGCAGATATTTTAATAAAAAGTGAGCACATATTTGCATATGTGCTTTTTTTTTTGTAATTTTGCCCCGCAAAATTGAAATAACTAAAAAACACAATATTATGGCTGACAACAAACAACCGTCTGCAGAGAAACTGAAAGCGCTGCAGGCTGCAATGGCAAAAATCGACAAGAATTTCGGTAAGGGTGCTATCATGAAACTCGGTGACGAGAACATCGAGAATGTAGCCGTTATCCCAACCGGTAGTTTGGGACTGAATCTCGCACTCGGCGTTGGCGGATATCCGCGTGGCCGAATTGTAGAAATCTATGGTCCTGAGTCTTCCGGAAAAACCACTCTGGCTATTCACGCAATGGCAGAAGTGCAGAAACAAGGCGGTATTGCAGCCATTATTGATGCAGAGCACGCTTTCGACCGTTTCTATGCAGCCAACCTGGGCGTAGACGTAGACAACCTCTACATCTCACAGCCTGACAATGGTGAGCAGGCACT
>DBVU01000101.1 GCA_002308195.1 Bacteroidales bacterium UBA1256 | reverse complement strand
AAAGCAGCCACCGAAGTGACTGCTTTAAGATAGATGCGAATGTTAATTACTTAACGATAGCACCCTGAGCGTTGTAGTCAACACCATTCTTGCGGATGATGAGCTGACCGTTCTTGATGCTCTTGGTAGCCACCTTGTCAGCATCTACGTTGTCGATACCCTGAGCAGCGCCCATCTTACATTGGATCTTGGCTCCAGCGCAGTTCGTTGCATCAACGATAACAGAGTGCTCAGTGATTGTAACAGTACCGTCAACGAGCAACCAGAGAGGAACAGTGATTTGACCGGATGCATTGCGTTTGCCTGCGAACGAACCGTAGATATTACCTTTGGACAGATCCAACTCACCAGAAACTACGAACGGCTCCTCGCTATTGTCCAATACAGGATACTCACCAAGTGTGAGTCCTTCCGGAGCAAAGATCTGCAGGGAGACAGAATTGTTCTGAGCGTCAGTAGCTCCGATGATATAAATACCATACTCTGCAACATTTTGGTCATCGATTTCAAACTCAGCGAAGTTAACGATGAAGTCGTTGCCTTCCGCTGCATCGTACTGGGTGCAATCCTCAGGCAGAGTGCTCTCGAACTCAAACTCGTGTACAAATGCTTCGGTAGTTATCTCGCGCGCACCTGCACCCCATACAACGAGGTAGTAGGTACCGCTTGCAGTCAGATAGTTTGCGAGATCGCCTTCGAACGAAAGGAGTTGCTCACCGGTTACAGCTTGAGTGTTACCATATTTACCGTAGATTGTCTCAGCGATATACTCTGCACCGTAGGACTCAAACGTAGCCTCATCAGCAACGAACCAGTCCCAAGCATCGTCATCGTTGGACGGAGTAACGCGGATACCTTCCTCTTCGTCAGCGAACTCGAAGGTCATGTCAGATACCTCCGGAGTCGGAATACGACCGCTCAGAGCGAGCGTGAACTCAGGAATATCCGTTGCATCGTCAGCATTCTGAGCACGGAACTTACCAGTGATAGTCAGTGTACTATCTGCCTCATTGAATGTAACATTCAGGTCAGCTTTCAGGAGCGTGAATTCAGTTCCTGCAGCAACATGGCCTTCCTCGTCAAATTCGAGGCCCGTGTAGATATAGCTATAATCAGCATAGAGATTAGCCTCGGTATAGTTACCAGAAACCTCATCGGACAAAGCTGCGATAGTAATAAACTCAGTCGAGTCTGCGTTAAATCCGCTCAACTGCCAACCACCGTCGAAGATATTAGCCTCCAGACCGGCGAGCGTGAAGTCAGCCTGACGAGTAGCATCAGGAATCGTATAAGTCAAGTCAAGAGTGTACTCGGTGCTATTCCAGCAAAGTACTTTACCTGTGATCTTGAAGCCTTCTGCATTCTGCTCGATGGTAACCTCACCGCTGTAGATCTCACTCTCAACGCCGTTGAGCGGAGTAACAGCACCGGTGATATCCTTACCTGCCTCCCAAGTGCCGTAGAACGAGTCATCCGGCATAATTTGCAGAACGATAGCATTTGCCTCATCAGCGCCCGCGAAGGTGTACTGTGTCCAGAACAAGATGTCCTCTTTGGTCAGCGCAACTTCAGCAGTGATGGTCTCGAATTTCTCAGCCACAGGAGCAGCCGGGAAAGCATAATGCAGTTTCCAAGTGTTGTCATTCTCATCTACTGCAGTAACATTGAGGTCATCAAAACCATCCTCATTAACACTCTTCAAGAAGGATACCTCTTTGAAGGCCAGTTTGGCATCACCCAGAGAAACATAGGTGTATTTAGCGATCATGTCGTCCAGCGTGTAGGTCGAATCCAATTTTACGTCCTCAAGACCTTCACCTACTATGACATCGAAACGGAAGGTCATTTCCGGCTCAGCAACAGTCAGTTTGTACCAAGCATCGCCGTCAGAAGAATAGTACGAGAACGTAACCTCGTCGCACTCGAACTCACCACCTTCCGGATAAACGGTTGCCTCATAAGTAATAGAGATGTTGTAGGTGTTACCATCCTCACCGGTGAACGTACCAACAACAAGAACTGCCTCTTCAGAAACAGTTACCGTGCAAGAACCATCAGTAAAACGAGTGCCACTTGTTGCGTTAACCGGTCTTACCCAACTGTAAGTAGCATCCATGTCTTCCCAAGCGTACTCGCCGGCAGCTTCTTCTCTGTAGCTGTTGGAAAGATTTACAACGTAATCTTCACCAGTTGCATTAATCTGCCACCAACCTTCTGTTGCGCAGTAATCATTCCATTTGATTTCAGCATCTGCAGAAGTGAAAGAGAGATTAATAGCCTCTTTCTTAGCCTTGAGTGCGTTGGTCGGAAGGTTCTTAACGACCTTCTTCTCTACGCCTGCAACAGCCTTACCCTCGATACCGTGCTTGGTTTGCGGAGCAACCTTAGCTACAGTAGCAGTTGTGGTAGTGAAGGACTTGAATGTAGAAACTTTTGCGTTCGAAACGTGTTGCGAACGAATTTCTTTCTTAGCAGCATTGCCGGCAAGAATGTCTTTCTTGCTCAATTGAGCTGCGTTTGCGCTAAACACAATTGCGAAAGCGCAAAGGATAGAGAAAAATTTCTTCATACCTTAAAGATTTTTGTTAATAATAGAGTTAATTTGTAATAAATGTTGTATTTTGATATACAAAATGTCACATTTGTTCTGTTTTTCGTTGCAAATGTACGAAAATCGAGGCAAAGATACTACATTTTTCTTAAATACGCAATAAAAAATTAGCAAAAAGGGCAAAATTCTGTATTTTGCAAACTAAACTTAGCAAAAATGTTAAAAACACTTGCACGAATCAAAAAAAAATAGTACTTTTGTAGCCGATATGAGAAAATACACCTTATTTATTATTGCGCTCGTGTGTATGTGCGTGCACGCGCAGACACGCTATGTAGGCGGCGACATATCGATGTTGCCAAAGTTCGAAGAATACAGTTCCGGTTACAAAGATGTGAACGGACAGAAGATCAACGACTTGATCCTATGGTTCGTTGACGAATGCAAGTGGAACACGTTTCGCGTACGTATCTTCGTGGATCCCAAACAGCAAGCACCGGACTACAAAAAGACCGATTATGCGATCTGTCAGGACTTAGCGTACGTGAAGGCCTTAGGCAAACGTATCAAAGACGCGGGTGCATACTTCCTACTGGATTTCCATTATTCGGACAGTTGGGTAGACGCCGGCCATATCCAGGCGCCGGCCGCATGGAAAGGACTCTCTGACTCGCTGATGGCTGACACGCTCGGCAAATACACGCGCGAGGTACTGACAGCGCTCAAGGAAGCGGGTGCGACGCCCGACCTTGTGCAGGTAGGCAATGAGATCATGTACGGCCTATGCGATATCCAGGTACATCCTTACAACAAAAGCGGCGACAACTGGGACGGCTATCTGGGCTTGCTGCGCGCTGGGTGTAACGCCGTTCGCGAAGTATGTCCCGAGGCACAGATCATCATTCATACGGACCGGCCGAGCAACAGCACTTATAACAAGTATTACTACCAGAAGCTGATTGACGGCGAGGTGGATTATGACATCATCGGCCTGAGTTACTATCCTTTCTGGCACGGCTATCTGACCGATGAGCAGGTGAAGAGCAAACAGGACAAGAACAATCTGGTGAAGGCCGTCAAGCAGTTGGCAACCGACTTCCCGGACAAGCGCGTGCATATCGTCGAGTGCGCGTATAACTTCCAGTACTGGCCGTCAGAGGGTGTGAACTATGACACCCGCGATGTGTGGCCGTGCTCGAAGCAAGGTCAATATAACTTTGTGAACGACCTTGTTTCTGCACTCAAACCGCTGAGCAACGTAGATGGAATCAGTTACTGGTATCCGGAGGATCTGGGAAACGGCGATTATGTCAACTGGGGCACCAAAGAAGGCTTGGTGGAGGAGACATGGTCTAACCGCGGTTTCTGGAGCGAGAACGCAAGTACGACAGGGCACTCCATCAACCGCACCGCTGCTCCCTCGGAGACAAAACCGTCTTACGCGGTCTGCGCACCGTATTACATGCAGGTCTTCTACCATTGGGCAGAAAACAACACGCAGACTCCCGATGAGAATCTGCGTGGTTGTAAGTCGATTGAGAATAACTCGCTCGT
>DBVU01000076.1:3888-18425 GCA_002308195.1 Bacteroidales bacterium UBA1256 | reverse complement strand
ACGGGAAAATAGAACAAAATCTTAATCAGAGTACATTTTGTCAATCAGCATCTGGCAGTTTTTGCAGTCGAAAGTCAACCGGACCATTGTGCCCGTTCGTAGGCGTAAGTAACGCGGTTCCTTATCCATAGGATAAGGATTGGTCTTGCGGCAATGTCCCAACTCGTGGAGCAGACAATAGCGGCAAATCATAAGATGGTCGTTCTTCTCCATTCGTTTAGGGTGCTAATTGGAATAAAATAGGGTTGACTTTCGATGCGTATGTTCCGCGCCACAAAAGGTGTATCGCCGAGTTTGGACAGTTGTGTGCGAATAGTTTGTATCGCTTTTTCGGGATTGTTGGCAGGTTGTTTTGTGCAAGAAAATTCGTGCGTTTTGTCACCAATCTGCAGACGAAAACCATTTGTTGTTTCGCTAAAAATCACATCCACGGGAATCTTCCGCTCGCAATGAAGCGATTTGGTAAATTCTACGTCTAGATTTCGGTACAATCGATTAGTAGTCAGTGGGTTAGTGCTTAGCGTTTTGTTTGCCCTAACCAGATTGCCGTCAACTCCGTTGACCGAAAATCCTTCGTTGCCGACACTCAGCCCATCACCATTGTGCAACGTGACACCATTTTGGAGTCGTACGTGCAATCTATTGCCCTGAATATCAATCACTTCGCCGATATATTCTCCAGTGGATTTAGGCGTGTCGAAATTGGCCATGTGTTCTGTTCGGCCATGCAAGAAATAATCGATTCCTCCGCGGTGGAATGTTTTCTCCGGATTAGGCGTAAAAGAATGAATGAGAGAATGAGTGAATGAGTGAATGAGTGAATCGATTTTTTCTCGGTAATATGCCGTTACATTCGTCACATAATCAGCGTCTTTGAGCCGTCCTTCGATTTTGAAAGTGGTCACTCCCGCATCGATGAGTTCGGCCAAATAAGCGCTTCTATCCATGTCTTGCAGAGAAAGCAAATATCGTTGGTGGATAGGTTGCCCGTTATCGTCCAGGACTTCATTGAAGTCTTTGTCCAACAGGTCGTACGCCATTCGGCACATCTGACTGCAAGCGCCGCGGTTGGCACTTCGTCCGGTCAGTTCTTCGCTCATAAAGCATCGTCCGGAATAGCTGACACATAATGCGCCGTGAATAAATGCCTCGAGTTCGATATCCGGAACGGCTTCGTGAATAGCGCGTATCTCGTTGATACTCAGTTCTCTAGCTAGCACAACACGTTTGAATCCTAAGTCGCGTAAATGTGCCACTTGTTCGGGCGTGCGATTGTCGCACTGTGTGGACGCGTGCAAACGAATGGGTGGCAAATCGCAATCGAGCAAATGCAAATCCTGAATAATCAACGCATCTACGCCAATTTCGTACAACTGATGCGCCATTTGTATAGCAACAGAATATTCATCTTCGTGCAAAAGGGTATTGAGCGTCACAAGGACTTGCACACCAAAGGTGTGCGCCTCGCGAACCACTTCCTCCAAATCGGCGATACTATTGCCCGCTTTCTCTCTCGCCCCAAACATAGGCGCACCAATGTAGATGGCATCTGCGCCCGCCTGAATAGCCGCGTGAGCCACTTGTCGGTCTTTGGCCGGAGATAATAATGTTAGCGGAGGGCGTTGCATATGCGATAGAGAACGATGCCCGCTGTTACGCTGACATTGAGAGAATGCTTGGTGCCGTATTGAGGAATTTCGATGCAACCATCACACAGGTCAATCACTTCCTGCTGCACGCCAAATACTTCGTGCCCGAAAATAACTGCCAGTTTGCGCTTCGGAAGTTGCTCCGCGAAATCTTCCAGTGTGATTGAGTTATGCGCTTGTTCGATGGCAAAAACAGCGTATCCTTCAGCCTTAAGCGCATGAACTGCCTCGAGCGTATTGTTGAAATATTGCCAATCGACACTTTCCTCTGCGCCGAGAGCCGTCTTATGAATTTCCTGATTAGGCGGACAGCAACAGATACCACACAAAACCACTCGCTCCAGACGCATGGCATCGGCGGTGCGAAAGACTGCTCCGACATTGTGCTGACTGCGCACATTGTCCAAAACGGCCACTAGTGGCAGTTTGTCCACTTGGCGGTAATCGTCCACGCTGAGACGATTCATTTCGGCAGTTGTGAGTTTGGTATGACTCATAGCGAGAACGGCAGATTGACGCGCAAAATACGCGCTTGGGTATCTATTTCGACAATGAAATCTTCGTGCAAAGGAATGAGTTTCCCGTTATTGAGTGTGGCTAGCGTGTTGAGTGTCGATTCATCGACATAGTCAATACTTCCCAGTTCGCCATCTTCCGCATCGACCAATTGGTAACCCACCAAATCTTGCCACGTGAAAACTTCTTCGCCATCTTGCTGCACATCTGTTCGAAGAACAAACACCTCTTCGCCCAGCAATTCGATAGCCTGTTCCGAGCGATAAGGTACGAATAGTCCATCGCGCACCGCAAAAACGAAAGACGGCAACTCGCGCAACATAGGTCGGCGAAGCGTTCCAAGCGATATGAGTTGTTCGCGAGTGATCATAATTATTGTGTGATGGTTAAGCGCCCATCTGAATTCATGATTTTTAATCGCAACAAATATTCGTGTGCGATTCCTTTCTGTGGCGCGGCAGTTCCTGAGCCTAAGTCATAATGTTCTCCGCAATGCGGACAAATAGCCCAGATGCCATCTATCAGGCACGCCTGGCGCAACGAAGCACAATTGGGACAGCACAAGTCGTACGCATCGTATCCACCGGAATTGTTGATATAAACTACCACTCCCGCATAACCGTACATATCAGTTGCATTTAGCGGCAATGTATGCTCGTTATAATGATAACCATCGCGGTCGATAGTGATGTAGGTGTTGATGGCAGTAGGAACAAAATGCACGTAATCGCCCACTTTGGTGTCAATAGTCAATCGCACAGGATAGCGAGGCACGCTACTCTGAAAAGTTGTATCTTCGCACGAACTAAAGAGCAAGGAGCAACAGGCGAATACTATTAACTGCCAGTAACGGAGCATAAGTGAATTACGTAGATAAGCGTAGAGTAGGGTGGAATATAACTGCTCGTACCTTCGGTACCATAGCCTTCAGCACTAGCAGCATCGTCCTCTTGATATTTCTGGTAATCGTAACCCAAATAGCAAGGAATATAAAGTTCGATATCGCCGTTATTGTGAATCAGATGGCATCCTTCGGTAAAGCCGGGAATACAACTACTGAGACTCAGCGTAGCATGACCTCCATCCACTTGATAGCCATTAATTAGTCGCACTGTATAGTCGCAAACAACAGTACTAGTACTGTTGGGACATGCATCGCTAGGCGTTGGGTCGGCAATAATCTTGTATTGCAACCCACTACTGGTGACTTGCACGCCTTCGTTACGTTTGTTTTGTTGCAGCCAGACTTCATTCTGCACTTTCCAGTCCATCCATTTGTTTTCCTTGCAACCGGCCAGGGAAAGCACAGCGAGTAAAAATATGATTATTTTGCTATCCATAATTCAGGGTTGAGAATGTCTCTGTCTTTGTATATTTGGAAATAGAGTTCTGTTTTCTGGTCTTGTTCGGCATCTGTGTAGATAGTGCCAATCACTTGTTTCGTCTCTACTTTGTCTCCTTGTTTTACCTGGAGTTTGCTCAAGTTGGAATATACAGTACGATAATTACCATGCTGAATGATCACCGCGTATGTGTTGGCCACCATGAAACAACTAGTTACTTCTCCTTTGTACACTGCCCGAGCTTTGCTGCCTGCAGTGGTTTGAATATAAACGCCTTTGTTGTCAATGGTTACTTGCGAATAAACAGGGTGCTGTTGTTTTCCAAAATGACCGCTAATCATACCTTTCTCTACAGGCCAAGGTAAACGGCCTTTGTTGGCTTCAAATCCGCCCGCTACAAGTTTCTGCTCTTTGGTTAGGCTATTCTTGGTTGCCGCAGCTTGCTTGCGCACTATGTCATCAATTTTCTTGTTGAGTTCAGCTACTTTCTTCTGTTGTTGCTGCAGTTTTTTGCTTAGGTCTTTCTCTTTCGACTTAAGCTGCGTGAGCATAGTCTGTTGTTTGCGTTCGTCGCGTTTCAGGTTCTCCTGTTCGCGTTTGCGAGTGGCCAGTGTGGCCTGTTTGTCGTTTTTGTTTTCCTGCAATAGGTTGTTCTGCGTGTCAATTTCCGCTTGAGTCTGTTCGATACGACGAACTTGTTCTTGACGGAAATGGGCAAATTCTTGTAAATAGCGCGCACGGCGAGCTAACTGCTGAAAACTATCACTACTGAGCAGGAATAGCAATGGCGATTGCTGCACACGAGCAAAATGACTCTGATTGACCATCTGTGCATAGTCTTTCTTGTAGCCCTCTAGCACTTGCTGCAACGAATCACGCGTTGAGGTCAGACGATTCATTTCGCTGTTCAGCGCAGTGATCTCGTTGTCCAACGTGTTGATGAGCTGCTTCTGGGTCTTGATATTCTCGCCAATAAGTTGCAACTTGTTGAGTGTAGCACTTTCGTCCTTTTTGGTCTGTTTGAGCATTTTGTTGGTTTGCTCAATCTCCGCCTGCAGTTTCTTTTGCTTCTTCTGCAGATCTTTGACATTATCTGCAGCCATCATAACAGACAATGGACAAAGTGCCAACGCCAAGATAATGAGTATGTGTTTGTTTAGAGCCATTTGCTAATATCAATTTGTGTATATTTGTCCAGTCGGGCATTCGTCATGCGAACAGGAACATCTAGTTGCCGTTCAGGATACGTGATTGTCAGGTCAATAATCTCTGGACCAAAACTATAGCGCATTCGTGCTTTTGGGCTACCGGTTGGCAATTCTGCCGAGCATATCTGTTGTAGTACATCCCAATTGAGGGAAGGCGTTAGGCGATTATTTATCTCGCTATATGTGGCCACCGCATAGCGGCCGTGAACCTTATCAATGGCTGTAATTTGTAGTGGGGTGGCCTCAATGCGCAACATCTCAATTCCCAACATAGGCATAACGCTGATAATCAGCATCGAGTCGCGCACCACTTGCATGTTGGCATTCGCACTTAGCCTGTCTTCATCAGTTTCAACAACGATGTTGGCGCCCTGTATGACACATGTGTGCCATGAAGGAATTTCCGGTTCAATGCTTACGGTCGGCTCGGTGCTAACCACCTTCTTCTTCGCACCACATCCGGCCAAAAGCACAGCCGCCAACAAACATACTATGTATGGATAGACTTTCACTTGTTTCGGTTAATCATCTTGATATGTGTTTCTATCTCGCTTTTGGTTTCGGCAGTTGCGTTCCAGAGTGCTTTTTGCAGATAGAATAGCGCTAAATCGTCTTTGCCTTGCAGATGGAGAATCCACCCGTATGTATCCAAAAAGACAGGATTGTTCGGCTCCTCTTGGATGGTTTTCATGCTCATCATCTCCGCTTTGCGAAGGTCTCCTCCGCGCGTGGCTAGCAACCATGCGTAATTGTTGAGTACAGACATATTGGAGGTGTACGAAAGTATCTGCTCGTAAGTCTTATACCGTTCCTCCACCGACATATTATGACGCTCCAATATATCGAGTCGATAGAGTAGGAAATTGATGTTGGTGGCATCCTCCTCCAGATATTTGTCTATTTCTGCTAAAGCTTTCTTCGGCTTTCGCATCATGCTATATGCGTGCGACCGGTTGAAAGCACTATAGACATCGTATCCCTTGATGGCATCAATTTCGTCTTGTATCTTCAGACATTTTTTCCATTCGCGCTCAGCCACATAGATTCGTCTCAGTTGTTCAAGAAGATTCTCGTCTTTTGGGTTGATCTTATGCGATCTCTCCATGACTGCTTGTGCTTGTCGCTGCGAATCTTCGGTCTGCTGATTCAGTAACGCATTACTGTAGTGAAGCCACTGGTCGCGCGGATCCGCTTCGTAGGCTCGCCGAAAGAAATCCAACGCTCTATCCTTCTGACCAAGCGCATCGTAGATGATACCGAGCATATTGAGCGTTGTGCCATCGTTTGGATTAATCTGTTGGCAAAATTCCAACAAGACTAACGCATCTGCGTAACGCTCCTCGGTGATAGCTTGTTTGGCCGCATACCAATAGTAGGAGAACTGTTGTTGACGTTCTACCGATAACGTTTGCTGAACGGGCTTTTTAGCCATCGATGGCATCGCCATCAACAACGCTCCTAAAATCAGTATGTACCTCCAATTTTTCACTTATTTTCTTCCCGAATGGCCAAATCCGCCTGCTCCACGTTCTGTGTCAGTCAGTTCACTGACTTCTACTACTTCCGGTGTCTCATGACGTGCGATAACCATTTGGCAAATACGCTCTCCCGGCTCTATGGTTTGCGGTTCTCCACTTAGATTAATCAGGATAACTCCCACTTCTCCGCGATAATCAGCATCGATAGTTCCCGGTGTGTTGAGAACTGTCAGGCCGCGTTTGAGTGCCAAACCGCTACGCGGACGAATCTGCGCCTCAAATCCCGCAGGCAATTCGATGAACAAACCCGTAGGAATCAAGCGGCGTTCCATCGGTTGCAAAGTGATTGGTTCGCTGATGTTGCAGCGAATATCCATGCCCGCGGCTTGCTCACTCTCGTATTTCGGGAGCGGATTATTGCTCTTGTTGATGATTTTTAATTGCATATCTAGAATCGTTTTTCTACCAATACTCTTAGACCATCCGGAACAATGCGAATATGAATATCTTTCTCCATCTCTATTGGATCTCCATCCAGGTGGAACGGACCATTCTCTTCGCGTTCCAAGGTGATTTCTCTTGCCCGCAGTGTGTTCATGAAATGACTGTCGTCAATGCTTCCTGCAAACAGACGCAAGGCGAGACTTGCGCTGCCCAGGATAGCATGACTGGACATCAGCATTATATCCATCAACCCATCCTGAACACTGGCTTTCGGAGCTATCAGCGCTTCGTATCCCCATTGGTTGGCGTTAGCAAACGTGATGAGGAAAGCCTTGTGCGTCACGTCCAGTCCATCTCCCACCAGATGATAAGTCTGAGGAGTGTAACTGAAAATGTCTTTCAGGATGTTCTGGAAGTACGTGGCAAATCCTCGTTTGTTGCTTCCTGCAAAATGGTCTGCAATGACTGCATCAAATCCTGTGCCACAGGTACTGACAAACAGATTGCCATTCGCCAAACCATAGTCCACACTGATAGGCTCGCTATGATTAATCATCTCAATAGCTTTGTTTGGTCGCATGGGGATGTTCAAATGGCGCGCAAACCCATTGCCGCTGCCCATAGGTATAATGCCCAAGGCAGTCTGCGAATCGCGCAATCCACGAGCTATCTCGTTGATTGTTCCGTCTCCGCCTACTGCTACTACGGCATCAAAGCCCATCCGAGCAAACTGGTATGCCATTTCTGTGGCATGACCAGGATACTCGGTGAACGAGATGTTGGGCAACCATTGCGATTGGTCCAACGTTTGCATGATGAGTTTAGGCAGTTTGCGCTTGGCATTCTGCGTGTCTTTACTTCCCGAAATCGGGTTGATGATAAATGCTATATTTTTCATTATTGTACGGGTATGCCTAGTACGTTGTATGTCTTGCCGTCACGGATAATCAGCACCTGTCCGTTGCGGAGAATCTTCATGAAGTTGGCCTCAACCTCATTGTTCTCAACGTCTGTTCCTGTGCAGGAAAGTACAGAAGAGTAGTATGTCGTACCACTTGTCTCTTCTTGTTGCTTGTACAGATAAATCGGATCACCTGCAGCAGTATGTGTGGTGAACTCGCTGTATTTTCCGTAGTACTCCATATGACGATCGGTGAACGTGGTGGAGATGAAATCCCAACTACCGCTACTTACTGAATAAGTGAATTTGATATCTGTTGTGCCATCGGTCAAACTGAGATTGTAATGTGTTCCGGATTGGTATACATACAGATATTTGTTAATGGCTTCGTTGTAGAAGGTGACACTATCTTCTTCAACCGTAATCTTCCAGATGATGTTACCGTCAGTTGTGGTAATGACATTATTCGAATTTGGCGTTACTTGTTGCTGGTCAATATAGTAACTCGATTTTATGGCATTCTTCATTGCGTAATAGTTGGTCTTGTAACCTACTACGATGTAATTGCCGGTCGTCAAATCTGTCGTAGCCGTAATCTTAGCATAATTGTCGGTCAAAACTGTTTCTCCACCATCTTCGGTCAAGCTATAAATAGCGTAGTAGTCCTGATCCTTGGTCGCACGGAAATTGGTGATCCAACTCTTTGCTTCTGTGTTGTTCGCATCGAGTGTGGATGTCCACCAACCAACGAATGTGTATGCTTCGCACGCAGGCGTCGGATTTGCCGGAACTGTTGCTTGCTGGCCTTTCTGTACAGTCTGTGTCTCACCAACTTGCGAGCCATTGTCGAAGAAGCGGATGGTGTAATATGTCGGTGTACCACTTCCGCATTCGGTCGAATAATCGTAGTAGCTTGTGCCACCACCTGCAGTAATAGCAACAGAAGTGAAATCCAATTGTCCGGCTGCCCCGGAACCATCTGTTCCGTAGTCCGCTTTTTCACCTACAGTAAATGTTACCGATTGTGCATTTCCTGTCCATGTCACTTTGGTGTCACCGGAAGCTTGTGCAGCAATTGTACCTACAGACGCGGTGATAGGAGCCAGACGGTTCAGACCTTTAGAGCTGAGATTGAAAACAATCTCTGTCATGTCTTTATTGCTACTGATTGTCAGAGTGTTACCTGCATAATATCTTGCATCTTTTCCAGTCCCGTTATAGGCGGGATCACTAGCTCCGGAACCTTTGTCTGCTGCGAAGGTAAAGTCTCCGAATGCGCCGTCCGGAGCTTGATAGTCCGACATGGTCAGCGTTGACGTTACAGGCGTGCTGCCGCCTATTTCTTCCTCTGCATAAACAGCATAGAAGGTTGCGTCTGATTCAATCAAGTCACCCACTTTTGCATAAGTCGGAGCAGTATCCTCGCTTTCATAGTTAGCCACAGAGGTCCAACCCATAAATTTCTTACCACTGGCACAGTCGTTCGGAGTATTGGTCGGGAAACTCAAGCGACCTGCGGTAGCGACTGTCTGGTCGAACAGTACACCATCAGCATACCAATCTACGTTTGCATCTGGCAGTGTAACAGCAGGACGCAAACCAATCAGAGCATCTAAGTTAGTCGAAAAGTTGTAAGTTGTGTTGGGTTTTAGCGATGTGAGAGCAAAATAACCATTGCTACTGCCTTCCCAACCCCAATTGATATGGAATTTGTTATTTGCGTCACGACCGTCACAAATAAATTCGTGACCGCCGCCATTGGTATCTTCTCCACCCATTAGAATAGGACGACCTGCCTCTAAATCGGCATTGAAATAGGCAGTGAATTGAGCTGAGGTAACACTATATTCTGCGGGAGATACTGCGGCTGTTCCATAGTCATTCTCTGAATACATGGTAATGAACTTGTCGAATTCATAATCGAAATAGTTCTGCAGTCCATAACCCATATCGTCTGTCCATGCGCCTGATCCTCCATTTTCATCACCGCCATACTGCATATTAGCGGCAACTCCTACATTGTACATCAGCGATGCTACTGCCTTCGCTTGAGCGGTTGTATAGCTTACACCATCGTATGCAGGAAGCAGGTTGGCCCAATCGAATGTGACGGTGTCGAAATTGGAAGTTATGGTGTTCGTCCAATATTGGGTACAATTGTCGTTCTTGCAATTTTTCCAAGTGTACGAATGCGTACCGTGCCCTTTTGCCGGGTGTTGCCATTTGTACATAATTGCCGATGTCGCTGTGGATACACATCCTGTCAAACTGCGTGTGTTGTCGCGTTGATCAACAGGGCAATAGTTGTTATACGGTGCCTCTTGATACCAAGTAATCTCCTCGCCATTGCTGTTCTTGAGAAGCGGACTGATGGCTGTCACTTGTTTCGCTTTGCGAGGCTGTTTTGCTGCTTCCGGATCTTGGTTAATGGCCGAAATCTCCTCTGCATAACGGTTGAGCCAGAAGCGTAAATTTGGATTTACGTTGTTGATGTCAAAATCAGCTCCGCCATCCGAGTATCCAAGCACATCTTCTGCGGTGCGATCATCTGCTGACACGATAATAAAACCTGCATTGTCTGCGCGGTTGAAAATGTAGTACGCATTTTCCTGCGATGCATCTTTCTGACGTGTGTATGCCAAACGCATCGTGGCAGCACTCTGTGCCGATTTGTGCGCCTTGCGAAGTGCAGGCTGATTGTTTACAAACGAGGCAGCAATTCCCGCTGCTTCTTCTGCGGTTCTAGTCCCCGCATAAAGCGAGGCCGTGAGTACAAGGGCAATAAGCCCTAAAAAAAGTTTCCTCATTGTGTTTTGTTTGTTTTTTTTTATTGGTTAAATGAAAAGTAAAATATATTAGCGAATCTCAACGCTGAGCGTTGTAGGTTTTGCTATTTTTCAAAAATATCAATATCCCCGTTTCGGAAAGCCCATAACTAGCAGTATAATAAATTCGCTGCAAAAGTACAAAAAATAATTGACATGTGCAAATATTTTTATTAAAAATATTATTTATGCTATCCTCAACCAACAAATAGGCTTTGATTTCTTTAAAATACGTAAACATTCAGTATTATATACTATGTATATAATACACGCAACAAAATATACTAAAATTAGTGCGTTATAAGTGCGTTATAAGTGCGTTATAAGTGCGATATAATCGAGACGGAATCGAACCGGTTGACTAATCGACGAAGTGCAAAATCATTTCATTTTTTACCACAAAATTTGCATACATGAAAATTTTATAGTATCTTTGCACTCACATTCCGAAAAACGCCTAAAAATCTAAAATCGATACAATCATGAACAATTTCACGCAGCAAGATCTTGAGCAATTGCATGCTCATGGCATCTCCGTTGAGAAAGCGGAACAGCAACTGGAGCATTTCCGTCAAGGTTTCCCCGCTTTGGATATCGTCGCTCCGGCAAGTGTTAAAAATGGAATCCTCGCCCCTAAACGTGCCGAACAAGAGCAGTACATCGCTACTTGGCAGAACTATCTCGCAGAAGGACACAAAATCCTCAAATTCGTTCCGGCCTCTGGCGCTGCAAGTCGTATGTTCAAAGATCTTTTCCAGTATTTGGAAGATGGCGTAGAAACCGAATTCATCAAGATTTTCTTGGCGCACAAAGACTCTTTCGCATTTGCACCTTATTTGGCAGGAAAAGAAGGCCAGGAAGCCGTACGTTATCTGCTCAAAGATATGCATTATGGCGAACTGCCGAAAGGCCTTTTGCTTTTCCACAAATATCGTGATGGAGCGCGTACTCCTGCTTTGGAACATCTGGTAGAAGGGGCGCTATATTGCGCCGCTCCATCCAAAAACGGAGAAAAACCAACTGTATTCCTTCATTTTACTGTCAGCCACGATCATCTGCCTTTGTTCCGTCAGCACATAGCCGAAAATTTGAAGCGCTTCGAGAGCAAATATGGAGTGCGTTACGATGTTACCTTCTCTGAACAACTTCCTAGCACCGACACATTGGCTGCCAATCCCGATGGCACGCCTTTCCGAACCAAGGATGGCAAACTGCTTTTCCGCCCGGGTGGACACGGCGCATTGATTGAGAATCTCAATCAACAAGATGCAGATATTGTTTTTATCAAGAATATCGACAATGTCGTTCCCGATCGCCTAAAGAAAGATACTATTCGCTATAAGCAGATTCTTGCAGGAGTTCTTGTTACCGAGCAAAAACGCGTTTTTGAGGCACTCCGCGATCCTAATCTGAGCGATGAAGAGCGCGCTAAACTCAACCGACCAATTCGTGTATGTGGAGTGGTGAAGAATACTGGCGAACCTGGCGGAGGACCGTTCCTCGTTCGCGAAGCAGACGGCTCTATCTCTCGCCAAATTCTCGAATCGACACAAATTAGCGATCCTGCACTCATGGCGCAATCAACTCACTTCAATCCGGTGGATTTGGTATGCGCTATTCGCGATTACGAAGGCAAACCGTTTGATTTGCCTAAGTACGTTGATCCGCAAACCGGATTTATCTCTAATAAATCGAAAGACGGCAAAGAGTTGTTGGCACTCGAACTTCCGGGCCTCTGGAATGGCGCAATGAGCCGTTGGAATACTATTTTCGTTGAAGTACCGGTTTCTACATTCAATCCGGTGAAGACAGTGAACGACCTTTTGCGCGAACAGCACCGGTAAGAATAGTTGTCAAAACGGCAAGCGCTAGTAACATCGGATAGTATAAATACGGAACAATACTCATGGCGCTGATGCCTGCAAGACCACTCGCCATCAGCAATTGGGCTCCGTAAGGCAAAATTCCTTGCACAAAGCAAGATGTTGTATCTAATAGACTCGCACTTCGGCGCGGGTCTATTTCAAATCGATCCGAGATACGACGAGTGATATCTCCTACGGATAGAATAGCAATCGTGTTATTCGCCGTACAAATATTCGCAAAAGCTACCAATGAACAAACACTCATTTCTGCGCCTGCACGAGTCTTAACGCGCCGTGTCATACGATCTATCACAAAATCTAATCCGCCGTTATGACTGATAAGCGCAAATATACCGCCGGCAATCATTGATATCAAAATCAATTCGGCCATGCCCATCACGCCTTGAAGAGAACTGTTTATCCAGCCCAATAATTCAAAACTGCCGTCAAGCATTCCTGTCACACAAGTTAGCAGGTTTCCGAAAACAAGCACTAAGAGCACATTGATTCCTGCTGCTGCGCAGACAAGAACAATCAAATAGGGAATAACTTTCCAAAAACCGACTCCGTTTCCGCTGCTGATTTCCGTCGCTTCGCTACCCATAAAAACATATAACACACTCACAATCAGCGCCGCAGGCAAAACCATCAATACATTAAATCGAAACTTATCGCTCAACTTGCAGCCTTGTGTTTGTGTCGCAACAATCGTTGTGTCGCTGATGAATGAGAGATTATCGCCAAAAAATGCTCCGCCGACTACTGCCGCGGCTACCATCGGAAGCGCCATCTCTGTCTTTTCTGCCAAACCGGCGGCAATAGGCATTAATGCAACAATAGTACCGACACTCGTTCCCATACACAGCGATGTGATGCACGATGCAAGGAAAAGTCCTACTAACGCAAATCGCGCAGGAAGCAATCGAAGGGTCATATCCACCATCGCTTCTGCAGCTCCCATTTCCTTGGCTGTAGCAGCAAAAGAACCGGCAAGAACGAATATCCAGACCATCAGCAACAAATTCTTGCTTCCTGCGCCGGAAGAGAAAATCGCTATGCGGTCTATCAATTTCTCGCCGCGAGTGCTGATAAGCGCCACAATCGCTGTCAGTAGAAAAATCAATAATAGTGGCGCATTACTTACACCATGATAATAAATCGAAAAACCAATTAATAAAGCCACCAATGCAAAAATGGGGCTCAATGCCAATAGACCTTTTTTCATACCTAAATCCACTAATACCTAACCACTAACCCGCTAATCCTTTCTCCCTTTTTTTAGGGTGAAGGGGGCGACTTTCCTTAATCAAAGCACCATTTGACACCCAAACACGGGTTAACCATCCATCCGCTTCCCGCAAAATTGTACGAGAACTCTATTTCCGTTCCAATGTGTAGGTTCGGGCATTTGAACCATTGCCCTACGTTATACCATAGTTGCGGTTCTGTCAGCACAACGAATGACTGTTGTCCGCCCATTCGCTCGCCCCAGATATCTAGGAAACCTGAGAAAGTCAATCCTGGCGCAGTGCAAAAATCGCGGCAACCCCAAACAAATGTGAACTGAAGCGGTATTTGGTTGTGCCATTTGTTTTGGTCGTTCACAATATATTTGTACAGCAATTCTAGATTAAAAGTGTTCTTGTAATCTTCCGTGTGCAGAAAATAATTCAGGCCCAACAATGCCGCATGATTGATGGCATAGCCATGAATATCATCTCCCACGCGATACAAACCCAAACCGCCATTATACTCAATCTGAATACTCAGGTCTTTGGCCTTCGTCTGTGACCAAAAATTCAAACACCGCGCAATCTCTCCATAGGCCATAAATGGTGTATTTTGCGGATCATTCGGATGGATATTATAGTCAAAATCAACAAAGGCAAAAGTGCTGCCCCATGGATCGCCATAGAACAGTTCCAGAGTAGTCGTCATTCGGTTGCTCCGCTGATTTTCGCATGCGGTTCCTAAACTGCCGAAGTCATAGAAAATCTGCAGATTAGTTCCCGCCAGTGTGGTGCCGACGACACTAATCAACCAAAGCGCCAAGAGTAGTGTACGTTTTGCCATTCTTGAGTATCAGTATTTGTCCGTTACGGATAATCTTCGTTGTTTTTTCGTCTGTTTCCGGTTTCTCCATCGAGGTGTAAGGTCCGGTGATATTCACGGCCCCGGTCACGTTGTATATCTTCAGACGACCGTTGTTTTCATCGTAAGTATAACTTGCCCCTGTAACCACAATGTCGCTCTGTCTTGGTCTGTCATCTTTCGTTCCCAGATAAGCGTAAAAACCATCTCTGAGCGT
>DBVU01000076.1:0-3785 GCA_002308195.1 Bacteroidales bacterium UBA1256 | reverse complement strand
GGATTGCGATTTCCTTGATAGGCTTGCGCGCCATCATTTCTCACCATCTCTGTCAACGAAACCGGATCCAACATATGCCATTTCAGCAAAACAGGAATCGACTCAAAAACGCCGCCTGCACCTAGTTTGCTTAGCAATTGGGCATTCCCGTTGTATAAACTGTTCTTATGCCCGCCCGCTTCACCGTAAACAATATAATCATAAATGATTACGCGAGCCGCATCGCCACGATACGAACCCAAATTAGTTGAAACATAAAGCGAGTTGTTAATGCTCACATCATTTGGGTCATAATAACTTCCGGATTCGCCGTACGCGGTATTTCCACGGTCGCTATTTACCGCCACACTCGTTGGACGAACAGATTGCATATCATGTCCCATCGCAATATCTTTGTCCGCTCCTTTCGACTGCGGCCAAGTATGTTCGCGGTTGTATGTCGCTCCTCCATCCCAAGTGCCGTTCATGCTACAACCATCGTAATAGCCAATGATTTTTCCAGAAGTGTTCAAATCTTTGTCAACATTCTTGTATTCGTCGCGTAGGGAACTATAAGTAAAACGACTACTACCTATTTGACTAGTATTCCCCATTAGCGTATTCAATGCACCGAATAGGTCATTGCCACTCAACGCATATAGTGCTTCGTGACTATAATTGCCGGTGTAATAGGCATTTTGTTTAGTGATATAAGTCGTGTAGGCATCTTGCGCTTCTGTGCTACCCATATGGGCTTGCATATCTACAGCAAACATCGGCACAGCCAAACAAGCAAGGCATATTATGCCTAAAAGAATTTTTTTCATGGTATATGATTCTTATTTATATATTTCATTCAGCAACTTCGCTAACCGTATTCCGGCTACATAAAGTTGCCATTCCATCGGTTCGTGCCAACGATAAATATAGTGGTAGGTATTTCCGTCCCAACTCTGTTGATACTCATATATGGCCTCTGTCAGATGATAATTCTGCACCAATAGTTCAGCATCGCTCATCTTGAGAATCTCTTTTCGCCGATCGGCATAACGCAATTCCAGCATTTCCGCGTATTCGGAGAAACTGTATCCTTGCGACTCAATTAGTTTGGTGTCCCAAACAGCGTGTAAATTGGTGTTCGATTCTTTGCTAAACCAAGCCATGCGCACCATGTTACCTCCTTTGTCATCCATATGCGCCATATGCATCGGACAGTATCGGTCTCCGGACAGATGTACCAGAAATCGCATCGTGTGTACATCGCCTTTACCATCTTTGATGGTATTTGTCAAGCTGTCCAACGCACGAAACAGATTGCCTCCTTCTGCGGGGTAATGGATCAAGGCGTCTTGTACCAGACTGTCGCTCATACCTCCGGCGAAATCTTGGAAGTGCCAGTCATAACTGTCCGGATAGATCGTATCGCTTTTGATCTCGTCGGGCCAGTTTGCCCAGTAGATCATGCCTTGTTTGCCAAGGATCTGGTCTACATTTTTCTTCGCTTTTCTGCTCAAGTTGTCATAGGCAATTTTGCAGATGATGCGATGTCCTTCTTGCCCCCATGCCATCACAGGCAGGGAATAAATCCCTGCACATGCGATGCATAAGATGATTAGGAGTGCGCGTTTCATATCAATATGCGCTCATTTGTTCTTTGACAGTATTGTTGATATAGTCTGCGAACTCTTGGATGCTCATTTGGCCTTTTTCCTCTGCGCCTTGCTGACGAACGGAAACCAGTCCTTGTTCTGCCTCTTTCTCGCCAACAATCAGCATATACGGAATTCGTTTCAGTTCGTTGTCACGAATCTTACGGCCCAGTTTCTCGTTGCGGTCATCTACGATGACGCGAACATCTTGCTGTTCAAGTAGTTCTTTTACTTTCCAAGCATATTCATTCGATTTCTCAGAGATAGGCAGCACAACCGCTTGATCCGGAGTCAGCCACAATGGGAATTTACCGGCGGTATGCTCAATCAGTACGGCCACAAAGCGTTCCATACTTCCAAACGGAGCACGGTGAATCATCACCGGACGATGTTTTTGGTTGTCTTCGCCTGTATATTCCAGTTCGAAACGTTCTGGCAAGTTGTAATCCACTTGGATGGTTCCCAATTGCCAACGACGACCTAGCGCATCTTTGATCATGAAGTCCAGTTTCGGACCGTAGAAAGCGGCTTCACCGTATTCTACTTTTGCAGGAAGATTCTTTTCTTTGCATGCATCTATGATGGCTTGCTCGGCCATTGCCCATACTTCGTCCGAACCTACATATTTCTCGTGGTTATTCGGATCACGAAGCGAGATTTGTGCTTCAAACTCCTTGAAATCCAATGCTTTGAAGATTATCTCGATAATCTCCATCACGCGGATAAACTCTTGTTTCACTTGGTCCTGACGGCAGAAGATGTGCGCATCATCCTGAGTGAACGAGCGAACACGTGTCAAACCGTGCAATTCACCTGATTGCTCATAGCGATAAACCGTGCCGAATTCTGCGCAACGGAATGGTAAATCTTTGTAACTACGAGGACTGTTCTTGAATATAGCACAGTGGTGCGGGCAGTTCATCGGTTTCAGCAGATATACTTCGCCTTCTTCCGGAGTTGTAATCGGTTGGAACGAATCTTTACCGTAGTGATCCCAGTGGCCGGAAGTCATATACAGGCTCTTGCTACCGATGTGTGGAGTGATAACTTGCTGATAACCATAGCGTTTCTGTATTTTCTTCAGAAAATCTTCCAGTCTCAGGCGCAATGCCGTTCCTTTCGGTAACCAGATTGGCAGACCTTTGCCCACCATGTCGCTGAACATAAACAGTTCCAGGTCTTTGCCTATCTTGCGGTGGTCGCGTTTCTTGGCCTCTTCTAGCAATACCAGATATTCGTCTAGCATCGCTTTTTTCGGGAACGAAATACCGTATATACGTGTCATCATTGGGCGTTTCTCATCGCCACGCCAGTAAGCGGCCGCGCAAGACAACACTTTGATAGCCTTAATTGGCTCTGTACTCAAGAGGTGCGGACCACGACACAAATCGGTGAACGCACCTTGCGTGTATGTCGAAATATGTCCATCTTCCAGTTCGCTAATCAGCTCGCATTTATAACTCTGACCTTTTGCTCCGAATTCTTTCAACGCATCAGCCTTGCTGATAGCACGTTTCACTAGCGACTCTTTCTTCGCACGCAGTTCCATCATCTTGGCTTCGATGGCGGGGAAATCTGAATCTTTGATTACTTGTCCCTCTGGAGGCATTACGTCGTAGTAGAATCCGTTCTCTATGGCAGGACCAATACCAAATTGGATGCCCGGATAAAGTTCTTGCAATGCCTCGGCCATCAAGTGCGAACTGGTATGCCAGAAGGCGTGTTTGGCCTCTGCATCTTCCCATTTGTGCAAACGTATTGCACAGTCGGTTTCAATCGGTTGATTCAGTTCGACAATTTGCCAATCTTGGTCTGCTTGCTTAATACTTGCTACAAGGATATCTTGAGCTAAACGACTGCTGATACTCTCAGCAATTTGAAGAGCGTTGATGCCGCTCTCATACTCACGGACAGATCCGTCCGGGAATTGAATTTTAATCATATTGTATAAACGTACAAATGTTTATGCCTGCTCGGCTCACAACTGCCGTGCAAGGCGTTAATATGGTGTTGTTGTGATAGTCTATTTTATTTCTTGCCCTTGGATGGTAAAGGTGCGTCCATTGCGTTCAATGTAGAGAACTCCGTTCTCAATGACTTTTGAACCTTCTCCGTTGCCACATTGTAGTTCTTCTATACCTTCCTCCTCTGGGATAG
>DBVU01000050.1:280-6847 GCA_002308195.1 Bacteroidales bacterium UBA1256 | reverse complement strand
GTCTTCTTCATCGCCTTGTTGATCTGGCGGTCGGTCAGCGCCTCGTTGCCCGTGATGTAAATCTTGCCGACTTTGGTTTTCTCCTTCTTGTCGATAGCCAAGAGCACGCGCACATAGCCCGGGTGATCCGGGTCATTCTGCTGAAGGACAGTGACTTCGGCATTGTGGAAACCCTTCTCGGCCAGATATTTCTTGATAACTGTTTTGGCATGGTCCTCCAGGTTAGGCGTCATCTGCGATCCCTGACGAATACCTACCTTGACCTCCACATCCTCTTTCTCGCTCTTCTTGAGTCCTTCGTAGCGCACTTCGCTGACACGCGGACGCTGAACCAGGTCGATAACCAGCCAGATCTTGTTGCCCTCAATCTTCTTCGCACGAATCTTAACCGAAGAGAAGAGGCCTTGCTTCCAGAAGCGCTTGATGGCTTTCGTGATCTGGTCGCCCGGCACCTCGATCTTATCGCCCACGGCGAGTCCGGAGAAGCCGATCAACACAAAATCTTCGTAACTATCAGCACCCTCCACCTCGATACCGGCAATCTCGTACGTATTGCGAGTGAGGGTGTATTCGATCTCCGGAGCCGGCATATCGATAGCAGCAGAAGAGGTAGTGTCCACCACTATACTCTCGCTCTGCGCCCATAGGGCCAGGACAGAGAACAGAAGGATAAATATATTAAGTAGTCGTTTCACTATTTTATTTGTTCGCTTGTTTTGCCAAATCGGCGTTCACGTTTCTGGTAATCCACAATAGCCTTGTACAGTTCTTCCTCGTCAAATTCCGGCCAAAGGCGGTCGGTGAAATACAGTTCGCTATAAGCCAATTGCCACAACAGGAAATTGCTGATACGGTATTCTCCACTGGTTCGGATGAGCAAATCCGGGTCAGGCATCTCGGCCGTAGTCATGAGCGAACTAACCAGTTGCTCGTTGACTTCTTCGGCGCGCAGTTGGCCCTTTTGCGCCAAACGGACAGCGTTTTGCATCGCACGCGTAATCTCCCAACGAGCCGAATAGCTCAATGCCAACACCATGGTCAGGCCCGTATTTCGGCTGGTTTGCTCGATACAGTTCTGGAATTTCTCGCGTGCGGTCTCAGGCAGACGATCCAGATCGCCAATAGCCTGCAGACGAACATTATTGTTCATCAGCGTAGGAGTCTCCTTAGCAATAGTGTCCACCAACAGAACCATCAGCGCATCCACTTCCTCTTTCGGACGATTCCAGTTCTCGGTCGAGAAAGTATAGAGCGTCAGGTATTCAATTCCCAACTCGGTAGCAGCCACCGTGATCTTGTGTACCGCCTCCACACCTTGCTTATGGCCAAACATACGCGCCAAACCTTGGCGTTTAGCCCAACGGCCGTTACCATCCATGATGATGGCAATATGGCGCGGCAAGCGTGCGGAATCTATTTGTTCTTTATAACTCATCTTAGTTGTTGTTACATATGCGGCATTCCTTAGATGCCTTGCCAAACTCAAACACAATACCTACTGTCAGCTGACCTACCACATCGCAGTTCATCCAGTTAGATCCGTTCAAGTTATGCTTATTGTCGAGCGTCTCTCGACTCTCGAGATCGTCGGCAATATAGATATTGTGTTGCCAAGCGGCATTCAGTCCACACCACTCGGAGAATTTCCACTTAAATCCGATGCCCAGTGGCACATAGGCTGCCACACTACTAAAAGTAGGGCGATTGGATGCATCTGCACCATAGACACTGGCTCCTACTCCAAGGAATATATACGGAGTATACGGTTTGATACGTTTGTCGTACTTGTTCGATGCCCCAAAGCGGAAGAAATTGAATTCCGCCATCACATCTATATTGACCAGTTGGTTGGTCCAACGTGTATCCAGTTTCTCGCCACGAATAGTATAGTCGTAACCGGCAATGCGCTGACCCGAAGCTTTGGCTTGTAGCGCCCAGCGTTGGGTAAACTTGTAGCGGAAATGGACACCGTACGCTTCGCGTACATTCATGAAGATGTGCGGAGTAGCATCGCCGACATAGTAACCGCAACCCGCCTGCAAGCCTATTTCGCACAGGTAGGGACGATTGTCCGCAAACACCGCCATGCTCATCGTCATGAGTAGGAGCATCAAACTATATTTCAGTCGGTTAGCCATTCTGTTTAATCAGCAGGCGGAATGCATCGGTTACTTTGCGAACGCCCACTACTTCTATCTGGTAACGTTTAGTATCTATCTTATGGTCGGCGGGTATGATAATGCGCTTGAAGCCCAGTTTCTGCGCCTCAGCAATACGTTGCTCGATACGATTGACCGAACGAATCTCGCCCGCCAGGCCCACTTCGCCGCAAAGGCAAGTGGAGGCATCTAGCGCCAGATCCATATTGCTGCTCAGCACTGCGGCCAATACGGCTAAGTCGATAGCCGGATCCTGGACACGCAATCCACCTGCAATATTGACGAACACATCTTTCTGCAGCAGTTTGAATCCCACGCGTTTCTCAAGCACTGCCAACAACATATTCAGTCGGCGACCATCAAAACCCGTAGACGAGCGTTGAGGCGTGCCATAGGCAGCAGAGGAAACGAGGGCTTGCACCTCAATCAGAAGCGGCCGAATACCTTCCACCGCCGCAGCAATAGCGATACCCGAGAGTCCTTCGCGAGCGGTCGAGAGCAACAATTCCGAAGGATTGGTCACTTCGCGCAGACCCTCTTGGCGCATCTCATAGATACCCAATTCAGCAGTCGAGCCAAATCGGTTTTTCTGCGCACGAAGGATGCGGTAGATATATTGCTGATCGCCCTCAAACTGCAGCACCGTGTCAACGATGTGTTCCAGTACTTTCGGTCCGGCCAGCGAACCTTCTTTGTTGATATGGCCGATGAGGATGAAGGGTATATTGCGTGTCTTCGCGAACTCCAAAATACGTGCGGCACATTCGCGTACTTGGCTCAGACTGCCGATGGACGCCTCGATAGCTTCTGTTCCGATAGTCTGAATCGAGTCGATTACCACCACTTCTGGCTCCAAGTCTTTGACTTGTTCAAGTATGCGTTCCAACGAAGTCTCGCTAGAGATGTACAGATTCTGCGCATCCCCCGCCAGGCGTTCTGCACGCAGTTTGAGTTGACGCACGCTCTCCTCGCCCGAAGCGTAGAACGTCTTGCGTTCGCCCAGTTGCATCAATACTTGCAGCGCCAGGGTCGATTTGCCTATACCGGGTTCACCGCCCAGCAACACCAGACTGCCCGGCACCAATCCTCCGCCTAACACGCGATTGAGTTCGCCGTTATGCATGTCTATGCGCATTTCCTCGGTCGCCACTACGTCTTGCAGACGTTGTGGTTTGGTGTCGCCTATCGAACGAGGAGCCACACCGCGTTTAGGAGTTGCGGCTACTACCTCTTCCTCATAGGTTCCCCACTCTCCGCAGACCGGACAACGGCCTAGCAACTGAGGAGCTTTGGCCCCACAGGAAGAACATACATATTGTATCGTCGACTTCGCCATATCAGAATTCTATCTTTTCTCTCTCTTTGCCCAGTCGCACGTTGGGAAAAACCTCTTGCGCCTCAGTGAGGAACAACGAGTGATTCTCCACGCGCGCACTATAGTGACCCAAAAGCAATTGTCCCACTTCGGCTTTCTGCGCTATCGTGGCCGCCTGACGAGCCGTAGAATGTTTGAACATTCGGCTGCGAACAGACATATCATCCAGGAATGTCGATTCGTGATAAAGCAGATCCACACCCTGAATGATCGGCACTATCTTCTCGCTATATTGTGTGTCTGCACAATAAGCGTACCGTTTTTTCGTCACATGGTCAAATCCGCCCTCTTCGCGCGCCACACGATGCGTCTCCGAGAAGAGGAATCCGCAGCATGGCACACCGTGCTTCAGCGGAATAGTCTCTACCTTGACCGTACGATCTTCGTAGATAACCGCGTGGCGACGAGGATTGATGGTATGGAAAATGATCTCGTACGAACAATCCTGGCAATAGTAGTCCAGCCACGGGCGCATCAGTTTCTCCAGGTCGCCGTGCGCGTAGATATGCATCGGTTGCGTGCGCTTCAGCATCGCTAGCGTTGAGAGCAAACCAATCAGACCGAAACAGTGATCGCCATGCAGATGCGAGATAAAGATATTGTACAGCCGCGATGTGTGCAGACCCATTTGCTGCATCGTCAGCTGAACTCCTTCGCCGCAATCAATCAGAAACGATTTGTCGCAAATGTCCAATAGCTGAGCCGACGGCCAATTATCTTTGGTCGGTTTCGCACTGCCGCAGCCTAATATGGTTAAACTCGCATTCACTGGTTCGTGTTATTTCACTTTTTCCAACGCTGCGCGCATCTTGTCGCCCAGCGCACTCTTACGTTCTATATGCTCGAGCACAGCCTTCACAAACGAATTGGACTCGAACGAACCGCGTACTTCCTCAAAATCAGCCTCCGCCTGCTCACGGTCGCCATCCACGCCGAAGCCTGTTTGGCTGTTCAGGTCAAATTCTTTGCGTGCATCGTCGTAAACCATTCTGTCCAGTTTGATCACGGCTGCTTGCCATTGGTCGATGGTTTGGCGCACTTGGTCCAACGTCACTTGGTCCACGCTGCAGCCCCATACTTGCTCCAGTTTCTCCAACGCCCATGTCCATTCGTAGGAATAGTAGTTAGCATGCATTTGTGCCAAACGCTCGCGAATAGCATCTAGCGTTACCTGGCCTTGCTCAACATCGTCTAGCAGACGTTTCACTTCGCTCTTCGGCGCAATCAGTCCGGCCAAATCTACCCAGTCGCCCAGTCCAACAGGACTATCCGGCTTGAGCGCAGCACGCACATCACCTATGGTCTTGAGCGGTTTGTTCTCCAAGCGGCTAATCAGACTGTTACCGAGGAATTTCTGAATACCTATAGTATACAGTTCACGTCCGTGACGAAGCGAACTGTTGCGAATCTTACAGTTACGATAGCCGTAAACCTCAGTATTCTCGCCGCTCAGCATCTGCAGTTCGTCCAGTATCTCGCGTCCACGCCACATTTTCTGTACCGTGTACGGACTGAGCAAGTTGAAATTGATGCAGTCCAGACGGTTCGGATCCTTGCGGTTATCACGTTTCGGCCATTTCTGAGCATCACGAATCGTACCTACGGTACGCAGATTAGCTCCTGGCACCAGATAACTCTCCGAATTGTTCTCTATCAAGTACGAGAACGGCAGATCACTGGTATCCGAGTGATGCGTGTGACGCCCCATCACGAGCGAGAACGCACCTATCTTGCTTGGCCACAACAGATAACTGTCGCTGGTCGTTTTCGCGCCGCGCTCAGCTATACCTTGGTGAATCGGGCCCAGTTTGTACATATGGTTCGACTGGTTGCTTCCCGAACCCGCATTCAGGAACGAGAACATACCCGCAATCAAAAGTGTCGATTTGTGGTGCGTCACGGTGTACGGACCCGCAAAAATCGCACAAGCCTCGCCGTGCATACCCTGACAGTTGGAGAAGAACAGACTCTCGCCCGCCGAGTAATGCTTGTCGAAAATACAACCTTGACCCACAAAACACTTGTCCACCAACGTGCTGTCGCCGATCTCCACGCCCGAAGCGATGATGAAATCGGCACACTTCACACCACTACCCAAACGGACAGGCGCTGCCTCATTGCTATTGATGGTTCCGTTCTTCAGACGGCTGACACCGGTCAGTTCGGCGTAATCGCCTATCTTCACATTCTTGATGCTTCCGCAATTCAGAATGCGCACATGACTGCCTATCTCGCCCACTTCTGCTGCTTGCGCCTCGGCGTAAGCATCTATCTGGCGCTCCAGTTCGTGTATCATCTTCGGACGATGACGATAGAGCGTCAGTATATAAGCCAGACTGGCCGACAGTTCGTTGAAGATAGGTATCTCACGTCCGCCACCTTCGTTCATCACGGGCACGCGCACACCGTTACCGAATGTCGTGCGGCCGTCCACCAGGATGGCATTGACATTCTCGATGCACGTATTGGCGCCGATGCGATAGTTGGCAATGTAGTTGTGGATATTGTACAACCGAGCATCATCGCCCACCTCGCAATTATGCAACGTAGCATGATAAACACCCGTGTGCACTTGAAGTCCTCCGGGCAATTCCACTTCGCGATGGAACGCACCCAGACGAACACGACCGGAGAAATGGGCATCTTGAACATATTGCGCATCAAAATCTTGCGCAACTTCTATCGTACCCCAATCTTTCGCAGTGCAGCCTTGCGACTGTAATTGCGCAATCTCCCCGTTGGTTAGTTTACGAAAACTCATCAACTTCTGATTCTAAATGTTTCTAACTATCACTCTTAGTCGTTGAGCAGCATTGGCATCAACAACATAACGATTTCCTCGTTCTCCTCGTTCTCGACTGGCAGAATAAGTCCTGCGCGAGATGGCTCAGCCAGTTTCAGCTGAACGTCGGTCGAGGTGATGGACGAGAGCAGGTCGATCAGGAACGGAGCCTTGAAACCGATGGCCATTGGCGTTCCCTCGTAGCTGCAAGCGATAGTCTCTTCTGCGCTGGTCGAGAAGTCGATATCCTG
>DBVU01000050.1:0-146 GCA_002308195.1 Bacteroidales bacterium UBA1256 | reverse complement strand
CCCTCTATCTGACGGCAAACGATGATGGTCTTGCCAAACTCGAAGCGAGCGTTCTTTGCTCCAAAAGCGATCTGTACGTCAGCATCCTCTTTGCTCAGCACGTTCTTTAGCAGTGTAGCAGGTTTCTTAGGCAGGATGAACGAAGC
>DBVU01000044.1:42076-42637 GCA_002308195.1 Bacteroidales bacterium UBA1256 | reverse complement strand
TTCACCACCGATGTGGAGACCGACATTATTCCCGTGGGCCTCAACGAGGATGTCATCCGGCTCATCTCGGCTAAGAAGCAAGAACCCGAGTGGTTGCTCGAGTTCCGACTCAAGGCCTTCCGCAAGTGGCAAACCATGCCGCTTCCCACCTGGGCACATCTGGATATTCCTCCCATTGATTTCCAGGCTATCTCATACTACGCTGCCCCTAAGACGAAAAATCAAACGACCAACGACGAACGACAAACGACCGACACCATCGACGCCGAGATCCTAAAAACCTTTGATAAACTGGGCATTCCGCTCGAGGAACGCGATGCGCTAATGGGCAACACGGCCGTGGATGCCGTCATGGACTCGGNNNTCGGTCAAGACCACGTTTCGCGAGACGCTGGCTGAGAAAGGTATCATTTTCTGCTCTATCTCCGAAGCCGTACGCGAGCACCCCGATCTCGTTCGTCAGTACCTCGGATCGGTCGTCCCTCCGTCCGACAACTTCTACGCAGCACTCAATTCCGCCGTTTTCTCCGACGGTTCGTTCGTCTATATTCCAAAGGGTGT
>DBVU01000044.1:40950-42068 GCA_002308195.1 Bacteroidales bacterium UBA1256 | reverse complement strand
ACCTATTTCCGCATCAATGCCGGTAATACGGGGCAGTTCGAACGCACGCTGCTCATAGCCGACGAAGGAGCCTATATGAGTTATCTGGAAGGTTGTACAGCCCCCAGACGTGACCAGAACCAACTCCACGCAGCTATCGTTGAAATCGTGGTTCATCGCGACGCAGAGGTAAAATATTCTACGGTCCAAAACTGGTACCCCGGCGATAAAGAAGGACGCGGTGGCATCTACAATTTCGTTACCAAACGCGGCATCACATACGAAAACGCACGACTCTCTTGGACTCAGGTCGAGACCGGCTCGGCTATCACCTGGAAATATCCGTCATGCATCTTGCGCGGCGACAACTCCAGCGCAGAGTTCTACTCCGTAGCTGTCACCAACAACCATCAGCAGGCCGATACTGGCACCAAGATGATTCATATCGGCCGAAACACCCGTTCACGCATCATCAGCAAGGGTATTTCGGCCGGACAGAGCCAGAATGCATATCGCGGACTGGTTCGCATGGGACACAATGCCGAGAACGCACGCAACTATAGTTCTTGCGACTCACTCCTCTTGGGGTCCCGTTGCGGCGCACACACCTTCCCCGACATGCAGATAGCCAACCCGACCGCGACCGTCGAGCACGAGGCNNAGCGGTGCCCACACCTTCCCCGTTATCGAGGTGGGTAATGACACATCGGTGGTAGAACACGAGGCCACAACGAGCAAAATCAACGAAGATCAGCTTTTCTACTGCCAGCAACGAGGTATCGGCCTGGAAGATGCTGTCGGACTCATCGTCAACGGCTATGCCAAAGAGGTCATGGACAAACTGCCCATGGAATTTGCCGTCGAGGCACAAAAACTCCTCCAAGTCACCCTCGAAGGCAGCGTTGGATAACAATTTTCAGAGGATTTATTGCTTTTTTGGCGAAAAAAATATCTTTTTTAACCAAAAAATTTGCACATATCAAAAAAAAGCAGTACTTTTGTCGTCGCTTTCCGTTCACCGAAAGAATTTACTCGGTAAATTAAGCGGTTCGCGAAAGCTCCTCTTCGATAAAAACATCGCGCTGCTAGCGTTTTTATCGATTAAAAAATAAAACTCAATCGAAATGCTAGTGCAACGA
>DBVU01000044.1:32193-40858 GCA_002308195.1 Bacteroidales bacterium UBA1256 | reverse complement strand
TTCGATCCCATCCTCCGCAACAAAAGAAAAGGACACCGCAAGGCGTCCTTTTTCTTTATAAACTTTCAACTAGACGACTAACTCAAAGTCAATCTGTCCCTTTTCCGCATCGGCCTTTACTACACGCACCCGCACGGCGTCACCCATCGTATAGGTCTTGCCCGATTCGGCCGCTATGAGCCGATAGTTCTTCTCGTCCAGCATCATATAATCGCCAGGACAAATCTGCGAAACATGCACCATACCCTCACAACGCGACTGATCCAGCTGCACAAACATTCCGAAATCTGTCACGCCCGACACGTGCCCATCCATCTCCTCACCGATATGATCTTCCATCCATAATGCTTGGAAATGTTTAATTGACTCGCGTTCTGCCTGTTGCGCCTCTTGTTCCATTTCGCTCAGATGCACGCACATATTCTCCAGTATCTCCTGAGGCCATGTATCGCCCTTTCCCGTCAGAATATACTTACTCACCAGCCGATGCACAATCATATCGGGATACCGGCGAATAGGTGATGTAAAATGTGTATAATAATCAAACTTTAGCCCGTAGTGCCCGATATTCTTAGTCGAGTACACCGCCTTGGCCATCGCCCTAATCGTTAGCATCTCCACCACATTCGGCAAGGCCTTCTCTCCCATTCTCCGCTTAAAATCAGCTAGATCAGCCAGTTTCTCTTCATTTGGTTTATCGTGCACACGATATACAAAAGGCTTTCCACTTCCACGCACCACGCCATTCCCATGCACGCTCGCTCCAATACTTCCACCACCAATGCCATTCCCATGCATGCTCACTCCGCCACTTCCACGCCCAACATCTTCTGCTATGGTCCTATTCGCCAGCAGCATAAACTCCTCGATCAGGTGGTGCGCCTCATTCGGCTGCTCAAAGTAAATATCCACAGGATGCCCGGTTTCATCGAGCTTAAATCGCATTTCGTCCTGCTCCACAGCCAGTGCGCCTTTTGCCATTCGCTCAGCCCGCAGCAATCCCGCCAAACGGTTCAGTTCAAGTAATGCCTGAGTAATATCTTCCCCGACGGTCAACCGACGGTCAACCGACGGTCGAACGACAGTCGAAGCCAATGTCGAACTACTGTCTATCCCCCAGGAAACCAAAATTTCTTGCGCCTCATCGTAATTGAGGCGGGCATTCGAACGGATTACTGTGCGGCAAATCTTATGCCTTAGCACCGAAGCATCCGATTTCATCGTAAAAATAACCGACATACAGAGTTTGTCTTCGTTCGGGCGAAGCGAGCACAAGTCATTGCACAATTCCTCCGGTAACATCGGCAAAACTCGATCTACAAGATAGGTACTTGTACCCCGCTCGTAAGCCTCGTTATCCGTCTTGCTTCCGGGCTTAACATAATGGGTCACATCGGCGATATGTACGCCGATTTGCATCGTACCGTCCTCTTGTCGGAAAAAACTCAACGCATCGTCAAAATCCTTTGCGTCTGCGGGATCTATCGTGAAAGTAAGCACCTCACGCATGTCTCGTCTTCGTACTATTTCAGCAGGTTCAATCATCGTTTTAAAACCCTATTTTACAAAACCGCACAAAGGTACAAAAAATTTTGCATATATCAAAAAAAAGTTGTACCTTTGCACCCGCGTTTTATAATAATGAACAAAAATCACTAAATTATATTTTATGAAAGTAAAAGTTAGCAACGTCAATCAAGCCGTTTGGA
This sequence comes from Bacteroidales bacterium UBA1256, assembly GCA_002308195.1. The sequence continues at coordinate 39,149 of DBVU01000044.1, read as the reverse complement.
AAGAGGCTAACGTCCATGCCAACCTGCCCGAAAACCTGAATAAGTTGCAGGAACTGGCCTACAACCTCTGGTGGGTTTGGAACCATGACGCAAAGGAGCTCTTCCGCGGTATTGATATTGACGAGTGGCATCGTGCCCAATCGAATCCTATCGTCCTGCTCAACATCTTGAGTTATGACAAGATGCAGGAGTTAAGCGAGAACAAGACGTTCATGAAGAAGCTGGACAAAGTGTATGACGAGTTCCGCGAGTACATGGACACCCCGAAAGACCCGAAAAAACCGAGTATCGCCTACTTCTCTATGGAGTACGGATTGACTCAGGTAGTGAAAATCTATTCCGGAGGCCTCGGTATCTTGGCCGGTGACTATCTGAAAGAAGCCAGCGATTGTAACGTGGACATGACCGCCATCGGTTTCCTCTATCGCTATGGCTATTTTACACAAACACTCTCACCGGAGGGACAGCAAATTGCCAATTATGAGGCGCAGAACTTCAGCAACCTGCCGTTGACGCAAGTGAAAAACGAAGATGGCACGCCGCTGGTAGTGGATGTCCCCTACCCCGACCGCTTGGTTCACGCTTATCTATGGCGTGTAGCAGTAGGCCGTATGGATCTGTACCTGTTGGATACCGACAACGATCTCAACTCCGAGTGGGATCGTCAAATCACGCACCAGCTCTATGGCGGTGACTGGGAGAACCGTATCAAGCAGGAGATCCTGTTGGGTATAGGCGGTATGCTGGCGCTCAAGAAATTGGGCATCAAAAAGGATGTGTACCATTGCAACGAAGGTCACGCAGCACTCATGGGTCTGCAACGACTTGTAGACTTGGTGCAGGAAGAAGGGCTCACTTTCAACGAAGCCAAGGAAGTGGTTCGCGCCAGCGGACTCTACACGTGTCACACGCCTGTTCCCGCAGGTCACGACTACTTTGAAGAAGGATTGTTCTACAAGTACATGAGCGGCTATGCTGAGAAACTGGGTATTGAGTGGAACGACCTGATTGGCATGGGTCGTAGCAATCCGGAGGACAGCAACGAGAAGTTCTCGATGTCGGTATTCGCGCTGAACACCTGCCAGGAGGCGAATGGCGTATCGTGGCTCCACGGGGAGGTCAGCAAGAAGATGTTCTCACCCGTATGGCCGGGATATTTCCCGGAAGAGCTGCACGTATCATACGTTACGAATGGCGTACATATGCCGACATGGGCAGCCAGCGAATGGAAGGCTGTTTACGACAAGTACTTCCCCGACGGATGGCAGGCCGACCAATCGAACATGGAGATGTGGAGCAACTACAACAACATCCCTGCAGACGAGATATGGAAGGTGCGTATGGGCCTCAAGCAGCGTCTCATTGATTATATCAAGGCCAAGTTCCGCGAAGACTGGATGAAGACGCAGGGAGATCCTGCACGCATCGTGCGCGCGCTAAACGAAATGAACGCCAACACGCTCATTATCGGTTTTGGTCGCCGCTTTGCTACATACAAACGTGCTCACCTCCTATTCACCGACCTCGAGCGTCTGGACAAACTGGTTAACAACCCCAACTATCCTGTCCAGTTCCTCTTCACCGGCAAAGCTCACCCGGCTGACGGTGGTGGACAAGGACTGATCAAGCGCATTATCGAAATCAGCCGCATGCCGCAGTTCCTGGGCAAGATCATCTTCCTGGAGAACTACGACATGCGCTTGGCAAAACGTCTGATCTCGGGTGTCGATATCTGGTTGAATACTCCTACTCGTCCGTTGGAGGCATCCGGAACATCGGGCGAGAAAGCTCAAATGAACGGTGTGCTCAACTTCTCGGTGAAAGACGGTTGGTGGTATGAGGGTTATGTAGAAGGTGCCGGATGGGCATTGACCGAGAAACGCACCTACGAGAATCAGGCTCACCAAGATCAGCTAGACGCTGCTACTATCTACCAAATCCTGGAGAACGAGATTATCCCGTTGTACTACGCTAAGAACTCGAAGGGTTATAGCCCAGAGTGGATTCAATATATCAAGAAATCTGTTACCAAGATTACTCCGCGTTTCACCATGAAACGTATGATGGACGACTATTTTGCAAAATTCTACAACAAACTGGCTAAGCGCCACAACCTGTTGCTGCAAGACAACTACAAGGTGGCAAAAGAACTGGCTGCATGGAAAGAGAATATGGTTGCCCACTGGGATGAGATTGAGGTGGTTCACGTTGAGATGCCAGAATTGGCCAACATGAACGTAGGTGACAAATTCCGCGTAGCTGTTGAACTGGACACCAAAGACCTGAATGACAAGGGCCTGGGTATCGACCTAGTGGCTATACGTACTTCGACTCACAACAACGATAAACTCTACGAAGTAGAGCCACTCCAGTTGGTGAAGGCAGAAGGCAGTCATCTGTTCTTCGAAATGAACTACCAACTCGATTATGCAGGAGGTATGAAATTCGGCTTGCGACTCTATCCGCGCCACGAACTACTACCTCACCGCATGGATTTCTGCTACGTACGTTGGATTTAATAAAAAGGGCTCCGAAAACGGAGCCTTTTTTTATTTGCTTGCTCGGATATAGAGCGGAATAGAAATAGCCAGGAAAACAAAATTGGGCAGCCAGGCGGCCATGAAAGGTGACATCACATTGTTGACCGAAAAAGTGGTGCTGACCGTAGAAAACAAGATATAGCCGGCTGTCAGTACAATACCTACGCCCAGGTTCTTTCCCATTCCACCGCGCACTTTACGGCTAGACATCGTAACGCCTAGCAAGGTCATGATGAATGCGCCGATAGGCGATGCCCAACGTTTGTGCCACTCTACCTCAAAAGCCTTCACATTGCCCGAACCACGTTCGCGTTGGCGTTGCATGTAATGCAACAGTTCCGGATTAGTCATCTGCTGCGCTTGTTGCGCCGTGATAAACATCTCGTCGGGCGTGATGGGCAGAGTGAGTTCCATATTCTCGCCTTGCGTCAGAGTCTCGCGCATACCCTCAAACACACGTTGGGTATAATGGTCCAAATGCCAACAGAAGAGCGAATCATAATGGATACGGTCGGCAATGATACGCGACGTGAGCGATTTGCCCTCGAATTTCTCCAACGAACAGCGATAACCTACATTCGAGTGCTTTTGGAATGATTCGATATAGAGTATGGTGCCCGGTTCTACCTCCAGTTGCACATTGCGCGCGCTGACAGAAGTGAAGTGCTCGACATACTTGTCCGTGAAATTGAGCATACGCTCTGAACTACGCGGAATAACCCATCCGCCGAGCACGATAGCCAAGACACAAAGGACAGTGGCAGAAATGGCATAAGGAACCATCAAACGATGGTAACTCATGCCTGTGGCATGCATGGCGATAATCTCTGAGTTGCCCGCCAGTTTGGTGGTGAAGAATATCACGGAAATGAAGATGAACAGCGAGCTGAACATATTCATGTAGTAGGGCAAAAACGGAATATAATAATCCCAGATGATTTCGCTGAGCGGAACCTGGTTCTCAAAGAAATCGTCCATCTTTTCTGTCAAATCGAAGACGATAGCGATAGACAAAATCAACACAATCGAAAAGAAGAATGTGCCGAGAAACTTCCGGATAATATATTTATCAAGCAATTTTAATCCCACGATTCCAAACGCTAATTACTTACTTATAACCTTTTGGTTATATTTGGCATCACGCTATCCATCCACGATGCGTAATCGCCGGCTAAAATATGCTGACGAGCCTGGCCCACCAAATCCAAATAGAACGCCAGATTATGGATTGAGAGAATCTCCAGTCCCAACATCTCTTCCGCATGAATCAGGTGGCGAACATAGGCGCGCGTATAAGCCGAGTCTACAAAACTGGTGCCGTACGGATCAAGCGGCGAGAAATCGTCCTCCCACTTCTTATTGCGCATATTCATGACACCTTGCCACGTGAAAATCATGCCATTACGGCCATTACGCGTAGGCATCACGCAATCGAACATATCTACTCCGCGAGAAATGGCCTCCAGTATATTCCAAGGCGTACCCACGCCCATTAGGTAACGAGGTTTGTCTTGCGGCAGAATATCGTTGCAGACCTCAATCATGCTATACATCACTTCCGTCGGTTCTCCTACAGCCAGTCCACCGATGGCGTAGCCATCGCGATCTAGGTCACGCAGCCGTTTACAGGCATCCTGACGAAGGTCCGAATAAGTGCAACCTTGTGCGATAGGGAACAGATGTTGCTTGTATCCGTAGAGATTGTCGGTACTGTCAAACTGAGCGATACAACGGTCCAACCAACGATGCGTGCGGTCCATCGAATCTTTGGCATACGTACGATCGGCCGTGCCCGGACAACACTCGTCAAAAGCCATCATAATGTCAGCACCAATCTCGCGTTGGATATCCATCACATTCTCAGGAGTAAACATCAGTTTGCGACCATCAATATGACTACTGAAACGGACACCTTCTTCGTTCATCTTGCGTATGTCGGTGAGCGAGAAGACCTGGAATCCTCCGGAATCGGTCAGGATAGGGCGCTTCCATCCTTCGAACTTGTGCAATCCGCCCGCTTGACGCAAAATCTGCGTGCCCGGACGAAGAAACAGATGATAGGTATTGCCCAAAATAATCTGCGCCTTGATATCTTCTTCCAGTTGAGTACGATGGACTCCCTTAACGGTTCCGACCGTACCAACAGGCATAAAAATCGGCGTTAGGATGTCTCCGTGATCAGTGTGTAGCACACCCGCTCTCGGCCCGACACCCTTCGCTTCGCTATGTAGTTCAAAAAAAGGCATCAGGGAAAGACAATCGCCGGTTTGAATGATTTGGCTTCCTCGGGCGTCATCAACGCATAAGCCATGATAATAACTGTATCACCTACATGGACAAGATGAGAAGCCGCACCATTGATGCAGATACATTTGGAGCCCCGTTTGCCGGGAATAACATAGGTCTCGAGACGCGCGCCATTGGTATTGTCCACCACTTGCACCTTCTCGCCGGCATAGATATTGGCCGCCTCCATCCACTCCTCGTCAATAGTGATTGAACCGATATAATCGAGGTTGGCCTCAGTCACCTTGACACGGTGAATTTTCGATTTAAGTGTACTTAAATACATGTTGCTATTTTGTTTTCGGACTTTTGCGGCGCAAAAGTACTGCTTTTTTTTGACATACGCAAATATTTGGCCTAATTTTTTGTCCGCAACCGGTCAAAACACCTTTGGCACGATTGTTGCAAAGACACAATCAGAGATTAAGAATCGTGCCCTTTTGTTTAATATTTTACAAAAATATTTGCATATGTCCAAATAAAGTATTAACTTTGCAGCGATATTTGCGAATGAAAGTAAAATCAGCACTAATATATTCAAAAACACCTACAGGTATGAAAAAACTATTCTTTGTATTGATGCTTAGTATGGCCACTGTTTACGGCATGGCACAGCATCATCACAGCCAACAGCCACCGCAGCAGAATCCTCCTGCTCAGCATCATCCACAACAAGGTCATCACGATCCTCTTCACCCAGGTCCACAACCGGGTCCTCAAGGCCATCAACCGGGTCATCACCCAGGCCATCAGCCAGGACCTCAAGGTCCTGCACCGAAGCCAATCATCTGCGCTCAACCGGACCAAATGCAGATGGTTCTCCAGGTTTTGGAAAAACAGCCGTACGATGACAAACGTATGGAGATCGCTCAACTCTGCGTTGTTCTAGGTCATTTCTGCACCAACGATTTAGCTCGTATGGCCAACCGTTTCACAATGGAAGACCGCAAAGTGGATTTCCTGCGCTACGCTTATCCGTACTGCCAGGATCCGGAGAACTACTACACGTTGCGCGATGTACTCCGCTTCAAATCGGATTACGACAAACTGATGGATGCCGTTCAACCCGGACGTCCAAGATACTAAGTATCGATAAAAAATACTTATTTTTCTAAAAAATTGGCATACGCTCTTGCGTATGTCATTTTTTTTTACTACTTTTGCGCCCGATTTTAATTTGGCTAAATATGGCCATACAAACAATCAGATTATGCAAAACATCAGAAATATAGCAATCATTGCGCACGTAGACCACGGCAAAACGACTTTGGTCGACAAAATGCTATACACGGCGAATGTGGTAAAAGCTAAAGAAGGCGCAGGAGAAGGCAAACCCGAACTGATTCTGGACAACAATGATCTGGAGCGCGAACGCGGTATAACCATCCTAGCCAAGAACGTAGCGATTGAGTACAAAGGTACTAAAATCAACATTATCGACACTCCGGGGCACGCCGACTTCGGAGGCGAAGTAGAACGTGTGCTGAACATGGCGGATGGCGTATTGCTGCTCGTCGATGCATTCGAAGGCCCAATGCCTCAAACACGTTTTGTGCTGCAAAAAGCTCTGGAACTCGGTTTGAAACCGATAGTAGTCATCAACAAGGTGGACAAACTGAACTGCCGTCCGGATGAAGTACAGGAAGAAGTATTCGACCTGATGTGCAATCTAAATGCCACAGACGACCAACTGGATTTCCAAACCTTATATGGTTCTGCCAAGAACGGATGGATGTCTCTGGATTGGAAAAAACCGACAACCGACCTGACCGACCTAATGGACGCTATTCTGGAGTACATCCCTGCTCCGGAAGAGAATCCGGGAACACCACAGATGCTGATTACCAGTCTCGATTACAACAGCTACGTAGGTCGAATAGCTATCGGTCGCGTTCATCGTGGCGAGTTCAAAGATGGTCAAATGGTAACACTGGCCAAGAAAGATGGCACGATGGTGAAGACCAAAATCAAAGAACTGCACACTTTCTCCGGCATGGGTCACGTGAAGACCGATGTAGTGAAGAACGGCGACATCTGTGCCATGATTGGCATTGATGGGTTCGAGATAGGCGACACTATCTGCGATGCAGAGAATCCGGAGGCACTCAAGCCGATTGCTATCGACGAGCC
>DBVU01000044.1:20098-32184 GCA_002308195.1 Bacteroidales bacterium UBA1256 | reverse complement strand
AACGACAGTCCTTTCTTCGGTCAGGATGGTAAATACGTGACCAGTCGTCACATCCAAGACCGTCTGAACAAAGAACTGGAGAAAAACCTGGCGCTGCGCGTAGAGAAAGGTACAGAAGAAAGCAGTTGGCGCGTGTACGGTCGTGGTGTGCTGCACCTGAGCGTACTCATCGAGACCATGCGTCGCGAAGGATACGAACTGCAAGTAGGTCAACCGCAAGTCATCGTTAAAGAGATCGATGGCGTGAAATGCGAGCCTGTGGAAATGCTGACTGTTAATACGCCGGAAGAGTGTTCGGGCAAAATCATCGAGTTCGTCTCGACCCACAAAGGCGAAATGACCAAGATGGAGATGGTGAACGACCGCGTACATCTGGAATTCACTATCCCTAGCCGCGGCATCATGGGTATGCGTACCTTCGTGATGAACGTGAGTGCGGGCGAGGCTATCATGGCCCACCGATTCCTGGAGTATCAACCGTGGAAAGGTGAGATAGTGAAACGCAACAATGGTTCGCTTATCGCGATGGAAGCGGGAACGGCCTATGCCTATGCATTGGACAAACTGCAAGACCGCGGAAAATTCTTCATCGATCCACAAGAGGAAGTGTATGCAGGTCAAGTGGTCGGCGAGAATGCCAAAGAAGGCGATATCGTCATCAATGTTACCAAGAGCAAAAAACTGACGAACATGCGTACCAAATCGTCGGACGACAAAGCCGTTTTGGCGCCACCTGTCAGAATGAGTCTGGAGGAAGCGTTGGAGTACATCAAAGAAGATGAATACGTAGAGGTTACTCCACACGCTATGCGTATCCGCAAGATCATTCTCGATGAACTGGAGCGCAAACGCGCAGGCAGAGTCTAAAGACTCTTTTCATTGAAAATTAAAATCTAACATTTATATATTATGCAAATCAAACAATCAGAAATCAAAGACCTGAAAGCCGTTATCACGCTCACTCTAGAGCCGGCTGATTATCAGGAAGAAGTCAACAAACAACTGAAACAAGTTCGCCAGAAAGCACAGGTTCCGGGATTCCGTCCGGGGATGGTGCCTGTAGGCCTGGTCAAGAAAATGTACGGCAAGGGTATTCTGGCCGACGTGTTGAACAAACTGGTAGGCGAAAACCTGCAAAAACACATCGAGGACAACAAATTGGCAATCTTGGGCGATCCACTGCCAAACAACGAACTGACTCCGACTATCGACATGGATACGCAAGACACGTTTACCTTTGCGTTCGATATCGCAGTGGCTCCAGAGTTTGATGCCAAACTGACCGCAAAAAACAAACTGACCGAATACGAGATTGAGGTAACCGACGAGATGGTAGAGAACCAAGTGAAGAGTTACAGCGAGCGTTTCGGAGACTATGTTCCCGCAGAAGAAGTGGCCGAAGGCGATATCGTGAAAGGTCTGTGCAAAGAGGTGGGCGGCGAAATCGTAAAAGAGAATGCCGTACTCAACCCGCAATACATGAAGCAGAAAACGCAGCAGAAGAAATTCTTCGGTGCAAAGAAGGGCGATGTAGTTACCTTCAACCCGGCTAAGGCCTATGAGCACGAGACAGAAATCAGCTCTATGTTGGGAATCTCCAAGGAACAGGCACAAGAACTGAAGAGCGATTTTACATTCGAAATTCAAGAGATCACCCGCCACGCAGCAGCTAAGATCGATGCTGAGTTGTTCGCCAAAGTGTATGGTCAGGACGCTCCTAAGACCGAGAAAGAGTTCCGTGCTAAAGTGAAAGCCGAAATCGAAGCCAACATGGCCGAGGACAGCAAATACAAATTTGGTTTGGATGCCAAAGAGGCCATCATGAAGAAGATGGAGAATGTATCGTTCCCAGAGGATTTCCTGAAACGTTGGGTATTGGCAACCAACGAAAAGATGACCGCAGACGAACTCGAGAAAGATTTCCCGAAGATGTTGGAAGAACTGAAATGGCACTTGGCTAAGGACCAACTGATGAAGGAATACAATGTCGATGTACAGAAAGAGGACGTAGAGGCTTACGCCAAAGAAGTAGCTCGCATGCAATTTATGCAATACGGCCTGATGCACGTTGACGATCAGTACCTGACTCAGTATGCTAACGATATGTTGAAGCAGGAGAACCAACTGCGTGGTATCGTTGAGCGCGTAGCAGAGAACAAAATCTACGAAGCGCTGAAGGGCGTAGCTAAGGTTGAGAAGAAAGCCATCTCGCACGCCGAATTCGGAAAACTGTTTGCATGAGAATCCACTTTATAGCCATAGGTGGCGCGGCGATGCACAACTTGGCATTAGCCGTAGCCAGTAAGAAGGGGTACGCAGTAACCGGTTCTGATGACGAGATCTTCGATCCCGCTCTCACGCACTTACGCGATGCCGGTTTATTGCCCGCGGAGATGGGGTGGCATCCGGAGCGCATTACTCCGGATATTGATGCCATCATCCTTGGCATGCATGCCCGCGAGGACAATCCGGAGTTGGTTCGAGCTCGCGAACTGGGACTGAAGATCTACTCTTTTCCCGAGTATCTGTACGAGCAGACCAAAGACAAAATCCGCATCGTGGTAGGTGGCAGTCATGGTAAGACTACGACCACTTCGATGATTCTGTATGTGCTCAACCGTTTGGGTATCGAAGCCGATTATATGGTTGGCGCGCAGATTGAGGGGTTCGAACGAATGGTACGCCTCAGCGACACGGCCAAATATGCGGTGTTCGAGGGCGATGAATACCTAACTAGTCCACTGGATTTGCGCAGCAAATTCCTTTGGTATCATCCGCACGTGGCTATTCTGACGGGCATTGCATGGGATCACATCAATGTTTTCCCCACCTTCCCGCAGTACGTAGATACTTTCCGCCAGTTTGTCGATAGTTTCGAACCCAACGGCACATTTATCTACTACAAGGGCGATGAGAATCTGCGCAACATAGCCGAGCATGCTCGCAAAGACATCGTCTGCGTTCCTTATGAGGCGTACGATGGACCGGTAGAGATGCAGGTTTTCGGCAAACATAACATGCAGAATCTGCAAGCAGCTATGTTGGCTTGTCATAGCATCGGTGTTGCGCCTGACGATTTCTACCGCGAGATCAGCACGTTCACCGGAGCTAGCAATCGCTTGGAGAAAATCTGCGAGACAGCCGATAGCGTGGCGTACAAGGATTTCGCCCACTCGCCTAGCAAGCTCAAAGCTACTGTCAACGCGGTGCGTGAACGCTATCCACAGAAGCAATTGGTGGCTGCGATGGAATTGCATACTTTCTCCAGCCTGATGGCCGATTTCCTGCCGCAATACAAAGGATGTATGCAGGAGGCAGATATCGCTTATGTCTATTTCAATCCGAAGGTGATTGAGCATAAACGTCTCACGCCTATCACGGCGGACGAAGTACGCAATGCGTTTGGCACGAAAAATGTGGAAGTATTCACCGACAGCCAAGCGTTGCAAGACCAGTTACGGACTCTGGATTATACCAATACCGCGCTACTGATGATGTCTAGCGGCACGTTTGATGGAGTTAATGTCAACGAGTTCGCAGCAGAACTACTGAACAAAACGAAATAATAACCTCAAAAAATCAGCACAATGAAAAAGATTTATCTATTCTTGACTCTGGCATTCTTGTTTGGCCAGTTTGTATGGGCTGCGCCAAAGCCACAGAAACAGAGTATCGTCATCTTGTACGAAAACGATGTCCATTGTGCCATTCATGGTTATCAGGTGTTGGCCGGTCTGCGCGATGCCACGGCCGATACGGCTTTTGTGGCGGTAGTCAGCAGTGGTGATTTTGTCCAGGGTGGCGCTGCGGGAGCACTTTCGCGAGGCAAATACGTAGCAGACATCATGCGCGAAGTCGACTACGATGTCATCACGTTGGGCAACCACGAGTTCGATTATCCTATCGCCCATTCGGCTGATTTGCTGAAGTATATCGGCGCACCCGTCGTTAGCGCCAACCTATACAAGGCGGGTTGCAAGAAAAGCGTGTATGCACCATTCGTCATCAAGAAATTCGGCAAGACCAAGATTGCTTTTGTCGGCGCCACAACACCAACGGCTCTCTATACAGAGACGGCGGCCTTTATGAATGGCGACGAGCAGATCTACAACTTGCGCGAAAAAGATTTCTTCGATGTGCTGCAACGCACTGTACTCCAGGCGCGCAAGAAAGGCGCGAAGTACGTGATAGTTCTTTCTCACCTAGGCGAAGATCCTAACCAGACGGGCGTTGATTCGCATCAACTGATTCGTCGCACCACGGGTATCGATGCCGTTTTGGACGGCCACACCCATTCGGTAGTAGTGCAAGACACTGTGCACAATGCAGCCGGTCTGCCGGTTATCATTACCGAAACAGGAACCAAGTTCGCCAATATCGGCCGACTCATCATCCGCAACGGTAAACTGAGTACCGAACTGATTCCGGTTAATACGCTGACCGAGCGCAATGAGCGCGTCAAATGGGTAACCGATAGCATCGAATATCTGATGCGCGAACAGACTCAGCGCGTAGTTTGCCACAGCGATGTTGCTCTGCGTATCCTCAATGCGGCCGGCAAGCAAGAAGTGCGCATGGCTGAAACCAACGCAGGCGATATTATATGCGATGCCTACCGAATCATCTCCGGTGCCGATATTGCGTTGGCCAACGGCGGAGGCATTCGTACCGAGAAAGTAGCAGGCGATCTGACCTATGGCGATATCACGGATATGCTGCCCTATGACAACAATCTGTGGGTTGTCGAGGCGAGCGGAGCTACCATCATCGATTTGCTGCGCAAGTGCACTAGTGCTCTGCCTATCGAGGATGGCTCGTTCCCGCAAGTTTCCGGTCTCCGTTTCACTGCCCGCGTGGCCGATCATTCGATTAGCGACGTGGAAGTTCTCAATAAGACTACCGGCGAATACGAACCCATTGACCCGAACAAAATTTACACTGTGGGGACTATCGACTATTGCGTCACAGGCGGCGGATTCTACGACATGCTGAAGAACTGCAAAGTGATTGAGCGTGGCGATGTACTTTACCGAGACATCTTCGTGGAATTCCTTGAAAAAAATCTGGGCGGTCATATATCGAACGACTATGCAGAACCGCAAGGTCGTATCAAAATCATCAAATAAATCTAACTTATGGACAAACAAACCAAACGCGATTACTTGTACATGCGCATGGCGCGCACTTGGTCGGAGAATAGCTATTGCGTACGCCGCAAGGTGGGTGCGCTCTTGGTCAAGAACCAAATGATTATCTCCGATGGTTACAACGGCACTCCTTCGGGATTTGAGAATATCTGCGAAGACGAGAATAACGTCAGCAAACCGTACGTGCTACACGCCGAGGCTAACGCTTTGACCAAAGTGGCACGCTCCAATAACTCGTCTGATGGAGCTACGCTTTATGTCACAGCCAGTCCGTGTCTGGAGTGTTCCAAACTGATTATTCAGTCGGGCATCAAACGCGTTGTGTACGGCGAAGAATACCGCATCATGGATGGCGTTGAATTGCTCAAACGCGCAGGAATCGAAGTGGTGTTCTTGAATGACCAAAATCAGAAATCATAAATCCTAAATCAGCAATGAAAAAGTATATTCTCCCTACCCTGACCGTCTTGGCGGTTGTTTTGGGTATCTTCATCGGCTCAGCGCTTACTCAGAAAGCCTCAGCACAACGCATCGTCTATCAGAATGGTCGTTGGAGTCTGGAGCAATCCAAGGTGGACCGACTCTTGCAACTGATGGAGCAAGCCTATGTCGATAGTCTCGATATTGACAGCATTACCGACGAAGTGATGGACGAACTGGTTAAGAAACTGGATCCGCACTCGGCGTATATTCCTAAGAAGGACCTCGAACTGGTTAATTCCGAATTGGCAGGCTCGTTCTCTGGCATCGGCGTGCAATTTACCATTCAGCAAGACACGGTGCGTATCGTCGCTGTTATTGCAGGCGGACCGAGTGAAGGTGTGGGAGTTTTGGCGGGCGATAAGCTAATCACTGTGGACGACAGCCTTTTTGTCGGCAAAAAGATCAACAACGAGAAAGTGATGCGCTCGCTACGTGGAGAAAAAGGCACAAAAGTGAAGATTGGTATCCAACGCGCAGGAACCAAAGAACTGCTCCACTACACTATCACACGTGGCGATATTCCTGTCAATTCGGTCGATGCTAAATTTATCATTGAGCAAAACGGCAAGAAGATTGGTTTCGTTCGCGCCAACAAGTTTGGCGAGAACACCTACCGCGAGTTTATCTCCGCCCTGGCAGAATTGCGCTCGCAAGGTGCCACAAGCTATATCGTTGACTTGCGGGAGAATAGCGGCGGATATATGGACCAAGCTATTCGCATGGCCAATGAATTCCTCAATCGTGGCGAACAGATAGTCTATGCCGAAGGCCGCGCTTATCCGCGTTACGACGCCGCAGCCGATGGTAGCGGACGATTCAAAAATGTGCCACTGGCTGTGCTGATTGACGATTTCTCAGCTTCTGCAAGCGAGATTTTCGCAGGCGCAATGCAAGATAACGACCGTGCGCAGATTATCGGCCGCCGCTCGTTCGGCAAGGGATTGGTGCAACAACAAATGCCTTTCGACGACGGTAGTGCCGTACGACTCACTATCGCACGCTATTACACCCCTTCCGGACGTTGTATCCAGAAGCCGTACGAACTGGGCGACCAGACTGATTATCAGCAAGAACTGCTCGATCGCTTCGAACACGGTGAGTTCTATTCTGCGGATAGTGTGCATTTTGCAGACACCACTACTTATCGCACCAAGGGTGGACGTATCGTGCATGGCGGAGGAGGTATCATGCCTGATATTTTTGTAGGGCGCGACACTTCGCTCTATACACCGTGGTACAACCGCTGCGTGAATATGGCATACACCTATCAGTTTGCGTACAAATATACCGACGAACACCGCAAGCAGTTGAATCAATACAAAGACTGGCAATCGTTGGAACGCTACTTGCTCAAGCAAGATCTGACACGCGAGTTTGCGGCTTTTGCTAAGGAGAAAGGTATTGAACCCGACCAAGCGCAAATTGCCAAATCCAAACCGCTCATCGTGCGTCTGCTCAACGCATATATCGTGCGCAATATTCTTGGCGACGAAGGATTCTTCCCGCTCTTCGAACGTGATGACGAAATCACCAAGAAAGCCGTAGAAGTTCTTTCTAAGTAACAAAATGCACCGCTTCTCTGTATTATATACTATGTATATAATACTAACAAAAATGAAAGCCAAATTTAGTGCGTTATAAGTGCGTTATAAGTGCGATATAAGTGCGTTATAAGTACGATATAATCGAGACAGTCACCAGTCTATATCCACATAGTAGAGGTTCTCTGTAATGAGAGCCTCTAGCTCTAGAACGCAAGAGTAAATAAACACCTTACACATTACACAACAAAAAAAGAGCGCTCTCGGGCGCTCCTTTTTTTCTCTACTGGTCTTCTTACAACGCTTTCAGCGCAGCCAGTACATAGCGATAGAATTTCTGCACCGTTGCTATATTAACGCGCTCGTCCGGACTATGCGGATGTTCGATGGTCGGACCGAAAGATATCATCTCCATGCCATCATATTTAGCGCCGATAATGCCACATTCCAAACCCGCGTGGATAGTAACGATACGCGGCTCGTTGCCAAATTCCTTCACATACGTTTCCTTCATCGTCTTGAGCAAACCACTCTTAAAATTAGGTTTCCAACCCGGATAAGCTCCGCTGAACTCCACTTGGGCACCGGCCAACGAGAAAGCCGACTGAATCACAGAAGCCAGTTCCTCTTTTCTGCTCTCCACATTCGAACGAGTCAGGCAGATCACTTTCACTTCGCCTTCTTTGGTCTCAATGATGGCTAAGTTGTTGCTCGTCTCAACGATATCCGGCATCTCCGGAATCATTCTATATACGCCGTGCGGACAAAGCGTAACAGCGTGAATCAGACAGTCCTGAATCTCCTCTGGCATCTCTTTCTTCGGACATTCTACTTCTTTGGCGGCCAACGAGATTCCTTCATCTACGCCATCATACTCACGCAAGAACAAATCTTCGTAGCGATCTACTAAATCTTGCAGATCTTGATAACTGTCAGCAGGAATAGTGATGATGGCCGAAGCCTCACGCGGAATCGAGTTTCTCAGCGATCCGCCTTCTACGCACGCCAGACGTGCCTCAAAATTAGCCACCGCATCTTTCAGGAAACGGAACAGCAACTTGATAGCATTGGCTCGCTGCAAGTGGATATCACAACCCGAGTGACCTCCTTTGCAGCCCTTCAGTTCTACTTTCAGAGCTATATCGCCTTCTTCTGTATCTACTGTCTGATAGCGGAAAGTAGCCTCCGCATCGATTCCTCCGGCACAACCTACGTATAGTTCACCTTCGGTTTCCGAATCCAGATTCAGCAGATATTTGCCTTTCAGCCAACCGCTCTTCAGGTCATTCGCACCGTACATACCCGTTTCTTCATCAATGGTAAAGAATGCCTCCAATGGCGGATGAACGGCATTCTTGTCTGCTAGAATAGCCATAGCCGTAGCCACGCCGATTCCGTTGTCTGCGCCAAGCGTCGTGCCATCTGCCGTTACCCACTCTTTGTTATCTTCCACATAGGCCTGAATCGCATCTTTCTCAAAGTCAAAGACTTTGTCGCTGTTCTTCTGAGGCACCATATCCATGTGACCTTGCAGAATAACGCCCGGATGATTTTCCATGCCCTTGCTAGCCGGTTTACGAATCAGCACATTGCCGATTTCGTCTTGCAGCACCTCGAGTCCAAGACCCTTACCGTAGTTTACCAAAAAGTCCGCAATCTCTTTGCGCTTACCGCTCGGACGCGGAATTTGTGTTAGGCTGTAGAAACTTTCCCACAAACCTTTAGGTTCCAAGTTTTTCATATCTTTGCCTTTCTAAACATTTAATTTCTAAGCTTCATCCACCGTTACTTCGCCACATAGATTGGTATTGAGCAGTTCTTTCACTTTCTCCGGTTGATCGGGGAATTCGCCCAATAGGTACATCATTTTGGTAAGCAACGCCTCTGTAGTAATGTCGTATCCGGAAATAATGCCGGCTTTCAGCAGATTGAGCGAAACTGCATACAGACCCATCTTAACCGAACCGGTATTACATTGCGTTTTGTTGACGATGATGATACCGCGACTTACGGCCGCTTTCAGTTCGCGGTACAACCATTTGGCCGTAGGCGCATTACCCGCACCAAAAGTCTCCAAAACCACGGCTTTCAGACCCTTGATATGCAGAATGGCTTTCACTGTCTGTGGTTGAATGCCGGGGAATAGTTTCAGCACTGTAACATTAGTATCATAGGCCGTGTGCAACCTCAGTTGCAAGCGAGAATCACAGTAGTGAACCAAGTGCGGCTGATACGTAATGTGTACGCCGGCTTTCGCGAGCGCGGGATAATTGTACGAATTGAAGGCCGAGAAATGCTCTGCATTGCGTTTGGTAGTACGATTGGCACGGAACAAACGGTCCTCAAAATAAATCGTCACCTCAGGAACTATCGCATTACCGTCTTCGTCTTTGGCCGCAGCTATCTCAATGGCCGTTAGCAGATTTTCCTTAGCATCGCTACGCAGCACACCCACGGGCAATTGTGAACCGGTAAAAACGACCGGCTTATTCAGATTCTCGAGCATGAAACTGAGAGCCGAAGCTGAATAAGACATCGTATCTGTTCCATGCAGAATCACAAAACCGTCATAGGCTTCGTAATTGTCATAGACCATCTGCGCCATCTTTGCCCAACTCTCCGGACCTACATCCGACGAATCGACTAACGGGTCAAACGCTTGGATATCAACATGAATATCGCCCTCGGACAATTCCGGCATATAGGCTTTGAAGGTCTTCATGTCTGCGGGAACCAACGCGCCCGACTCTTTCGCGCGAACCATCGTAATGGTTCCACCGGTGGATATTAACAGTACTTTACTCATCTGTTCAACTTTTGCGGTGCAAAAGTACACAAAAATTTTGACATATGCAAAAAAAGTTGTAATTTTGCACAAAATTTTCAAATCCAACTATCCTATGGCCGTAAATACAAAGTTACTCATCATCGATAGCGATATCAGTCTAGCTACTGTGCTTTGCGACTATTTGGGTAGTCGTGGCTACAAGGCGCATTCGGTTTCTCAGGCGCGCGAAGCACTCACCACCATCGAGCAATCGCATCATGACTTGGTTCTGATGGAACTACAAGGCCTTGGCATGAACGGATACGACCTATTGCGAGAGATTCGCCATCGCCAACCATTATTGCCGGTTATCATACTTACTACACGCAGCGAACGCGAAGACCAGATGCGAGCCTTTCAATTGGGTTGCGATGACTATCAGCTCAAACCATTCTCCATGGACTTGCTGATTTGCCGCATCGAAGCTATTATGCGACGCGTACGACAGGACGAAGAGAGCAAACAACGCATTTTCGATTTAGATGGCCATTCGTTTGATGCCATTCACCAGACTTTCGATGGGCAACACCTCTCCGGTCGTGAGAGCGAACTGCTACTGATGCTTTGCCGCCACAAGGATGAGATCGTTGACCGCCATCGTATTTTAGCTTCGCTTTGGAAAGAAGACAATGCCTTCACTTCACGCTCATTAGGAGTGTTCATCAACCATTTGCGAACTTTCTTGCGACCTATCGGATACAACATACTTGCTATTCGCGGCAAAGGATACAAACTCGTCAAAGTGTAAAAAACAATCAATAATTTGCACATGTCACAAAAAAGTTGTATCTTTGCAACGATTTTGACTAACGCCTATGAAACTCATTGCCCCTTCGGTTCTTTCGGCTGATTTCGGCCACCTCGAACAAGACATACAGATGATCAATCGCAGCGAAGCAGACTGGCTGCATGTAGATGTCATGGATGGTGTTTTTGTACCGAATATCTCATTCGGTTTTCCGTTGATGGAACCGATGCGCAAATACTGTACAAAACCCTTGGATGTTCATCTCATGATTGTTCATCCGGAGAAATACGTCGAGCGTTTCTGCGATGCGGGAGCATGGTCGGTTGGTTTCCATCTCGAGGCAGTGGACGATCCGTTGCCTATCTTGGATCTCATTCGGGCCAAAGGCGTCCGTACGTGCCTGACCATCAATCCCGACATCGCTGTGGAACGACTTGTTCCGTATCTGGACAAAGTGGACATGGTTCTTCTAATGTCTGTTTTCGCAGGTTTCGGTGGACAAAAATTCATTCCCGAGACGATGGACAAGATTCGCTTCATCCGTACGGAAATCGACCGTCGCGGACTGAAAACACTCATCGAGATAGATGGTGGAGTGAATGCTCAAAATGCCCCGGAATTATTTGCGGCCGGAGCCGATGTCCTCGTGGCAGGAAGTGCCGTTTTTGGCGCTAAAAATCCGGAAGATGTTATCCGCCAGATGAAAGCCTAATGGAGCGTTTGCGCGCATATCCAATGGTGGTACTACTGGTTCCCGTAGTGCTTTTTCTTCTCATTTGCAACTATTGGTCTTGGCCAATCAATCTGTTGCGCGACACAGAATGTGCAACGTTGGATAGTCTGTGCTCGTATGCTTTTGTGGTGCAGAGCGAACCGCGAGATACCAAGAAATGTTGGCGGTACGAAGCAGAAATGGTCATGGCCAACAGAGAAACTGCCAAAGGACGCGCTTTGATATATGTGCTACGCGACAGCACCAAAAGTGCACCACAGATAGGCGACACCCTTTTGACACAGACACGATTACACCGAGGCGACTCTATCGGCAATTTTGATTACGGCCTTTATCTGCGCCGACAAGGCATTATCGGAACTGCATTTGTGAGCAGATATGCCATTCTGCGCAATCAGAATCCCGCACCGCGACCTTCGCTGCAGAAACGGCTATACCAACGCTTAGCCGCAGCCGGGCTTACAAAAGATGAACTGGCCACTACCGCGGCACTCACATTAGGCTACAAAGAAGATCTGGATCCCGCGCTCAGACAACATTTCCAGGCCTCAGGCGCAGCACATGTGTTGGCAGTCAGTGGATTGCACACGGGTATTATCTACGGATT
>DBVU01000044.1:0-20012 GCA_002308195.1 Bacteroidales bacterium UBA1256 | reverse complement strand
GCCTGGCTAACGGGAATGACACCTTCGGTGGTACGATGCGTGGTCATGCTGACTATCGTAGAAATAGGCAGAATCCTCTACCGCGAAGCATTTTCGGTCAACACCATTGCCGCTGCGGCAGTCCTCATCTTGTTGGCGCGACCACTCGACCTTTGGAACGTAGGCTTCCTCCTCAGTTTTGCAGCCACCACAGCCATCGTGATTTTTGCCAGAGACTTTGAGCGCGTGCTGCATC
The DNA here is from genome assembly GCA_002308195.1 of Bacteroidales bacterium UBA1256. Next base: position 19,777 of record DBVU01000044.1, on the reverse strand, counting down.
GGCAAGATTGGAGAAACACATGGCATGGGCGATGGGTAAGTTGGACTGTCGGAATGATCATCGTCAGCCTTGCTGCCCAATTAGGCACATTGCCCATCGGCATGTATGTTTTTGGACAAGTGAGCAACTATTTTCTGCTAACCAATCTCATCGTCCTTCCTCTGGCTACGCTGCTGGTTCCGTGCGGATTAGCTACGGTCGCGTTAGGCGGAACACTGGTTGGAAAAAGCATAGGCTACCTCACCTACGGTTTAGCTTGGCTGATGAACCATAGCGTTGGATGGATTGAGAGTCTGCCCGGCAGCGTGACGTATGTCGAGTGCTCTCTGGCGATGGTAGCATTGCTCTATTCGGCATTGATAACCGGTTGGCTGACCATGCACAAAAGTCTCTGGTGGCTGATTGGTGTGGTCGCTTCAGTCACCACATTTTGTATCATATTTGCATTATGATGAAAAACCCTTATACCCTCTCACAACTGTGTGAAGCAATCGAAGATGTATTGCTCGAAAGCCTGGAACCCACCTATTGGGTCCAAGCGGAAATCAGTAGCCTCAGCGAACGAGGCGGGCACATGTATCTCGAACTCATCGAGAAAGGTCAGCGCGATATCCTGGCTGCCAAAGTGCGGGCCACTTGCTGGCAAGGAAACAAAGAAATGCTGATGACCTATTTCGAGGCAGAAACAGGCCAACCGCTGCAAGCGGGAATGAATGTATTAGTCGAAACAGAAGTGCAGTTTCACCCGGTTTACGGGCTTAGCCTCTCGATAGTCAATATCGATCCAAGTTACACGGTCGGCAGTTTGGCTCGCCAACGTCAACAGACCATTGCACAACTGGAAGCAGACGGCCTTCTTGACGCGCAACAATCGCTATCCTTACCTACCCTCATTCGCCGCATAGCAGTCATTTCGTCCGCCTCCGCAGCGGGTTACGATGATTTTTGTAATCAGTTGGAGCATAGCGGCTATGCCTTCCAAACGGCCTTATTCGGTGCTACGATGCAAGGCGATGGAGCCGAGAAATCCATTTTGGCTGCCTTAGAAACCATCGAAAAAGAGGCCCAAAATTGGGATGCGGTGGCTATTATCCGAGGCGGAGGTGCTACCACCGACCTCAGTTGCTTTGACCAGTATACTCTTTGTGCCGTTTGCGCACAGTTTAGTCTGCCTATTCTGAGCGGCATCGGCCATACGCGAGATATCAGTGTACTCGATTTGGTGGCCCACCAAGCGCTGAAAACACCTACCGCAGTGGCTGAATGGTTGATCCACCGAATGGATGAACAGATGGCTCGCATCGAGCAACTGACCATTCGTCTTCGCCAAACGGCTGAGCGACAGATTCTGATTCGCAAACATCGCATTGAGATGTTGGAACAACGACTCCTCGCGTGCAATCCTGAGCGAATCTATCGGCAGGGATACAGTCTGCTGACCAAAGATGGCCGAATAGTTCGTTCGGTAGAAGAACTGCAGAGCGGCGATCAAGTAGTAACTCACTTGTTGGACGGAACCAAAGATATGTATGTTAGCTAAAGAACAATATATTGGTGCTGCTGTGCTATTCGGCATAGCCTTGTTTACCTGGCTTTTCGTTGCTTTGTGGCCACAACCGCAGCGCGAGATTCAAACAGACTCTCTCCTCGCCGCGGATAGCCTGCGAGCAGTGCGCGACAGTTTGCGCAGAGATAGTATTCGCGCAGCCAAAGACGCACGATGGGAACATTTCCGGGATTCCGTAGATCGCGTGGATGACGCTCGTTTTTTGCGATGGGCTACCAACCGCCAACTACGCTACGATTCCGCCCGATTGGCCGATTCTTTGTGGCGCGATTCTGTGGGACTAAACCACCCCAAGAGAATCAAAAAGGACACCATTCTCGACCTCAATCACACTGATACTACCGAGCTACAATGGATTCGCGGCATTGGGGCTTACAAAGCGCAACGTATCATTCGCTATCGCGAAGATTTGGGCGGATATTCCAATCCCCTGCAACTGACAGACGAAGCACTGGCCGACTTGCACCTCGATACATTGTTGCAATATTTCATTGCAGATCCTGAAGTTATTCGCACACTCGATGTAAACCACTGTAGCACAGACCAATTGTATCGTCATCCGTACCTCAGATACAATCAGGCGAAGGCTATCTACGAATTACGTCGTAAGTATATTCGCCTCCAAAACATTGAGCAACTAAACGATTTACCGGAATTTTCACCAGAAGACATCGATCGATTGCGGCCTTATTTCACTTTTACGCAGTAAAAATGTCAAAAAAAGGGCAGAAAATTTGCATATATATAAAAAAAATTGTAAATTTGCACCCGATTTTTGTAAACTGCCCTAGAAATGAAACGACATATAGCAATCATCGCCGGAGGAGACAGTAGCGAATACGAAGTCTCATTGCGCTCAGCCAAAGGTATCTATTCGTTTATCGACAAAGATCGTTACGATGTAACGGTCGTTCGCTTGCATGGCTTGGAGTGGATGGCGATGGCTAACGCCGATGTGGCCAACGACGACCTCACTGGTCCTGGTATTCCTATCGACCGTAATGATTTCTCCTTTACTCTGAATGGCAAGAAGACTGTATTCGATTTCGCCTATATCACTATTCATGGCACACCGGGCGAGAACGGTATTCTGCAGGGATATTTGGACATGCTCCATATCCCCTATTCGTGTTGCGGAGTATTAGCTGCCGCGCTCACGTTCAACAAGTATGCTTGCAACCATTACCTATCCTATTTCGGCTTCCATATCGCGAACAGCATGATGCTGCGCGCGGGACAAAAATTACCCAACGCGCCGAAAATCGCAGAGACACTGGGCCTACCGTGTTTCATCAAAAGTAACGTAGGCGGTAGTAGTTTCGGTTGCACCAAGGTAAAGACTGTCGAAGAAGTCTATCCGGCTATTGAGCGTGCCTTCCAAGAGGGAAACGAAGTGATCTGCGAATCCTATATGAAGGGCACCGAAGTGACTTGCGGCGTCTACAAGACGAAGGATAAAGCGGTAGCCTTCCCAATCACAGAAGTCGTAACGCACAATGAGTTCTTCGACTACGATGCGAAGTACAAAGGTGAAGTGGACGAGATCACGCCGGCGCGTATTCCCGATGCATTGCGCGATAAGATTCAGGCAGAGACATTGAGACTATACGACATCATCGGTGCACAAGGTATCATCCGCGTCGATTGGATCATCACCGAGGGAGAGAAGATCAATCTCTTGGAGGTAAATACCACGCCGGGCATGACCGCCACCAGTTTCATCCCGCAGCAAGTACGAGCTGCCGGACTCGATATCAAAGAAGTGTTAACCGATATAATTGAGAACAAACTATGATGGATATCAACCAAGCTATTGCGCAACTGGACTGGCAACGCGAGCCACGTGGTCTGTACGAGCCGATTGAGTATACTTTGGCCTCTGGAGGCAAACGTCTGCGCCCCACATTGGCTGTGATTGCGGCAGAGCTCATTAGTGGTAAGCCTTTGGATGAAGACCTGCAACCCGCCGTACTTTCTGCAGCTCTGGCTTTGGAGATTTTCCATAATTTCACTCTCTTGCACGACGACGTCATGGATAAGGCGGCCGTACGTCGTGGTCGGGATACGGTGCATGTCAAATGGAATGAGAACACAGCCATCCTCTCCGGCGACCAAATGCTGATAGAGGCGTATAAGCAACTCGAGGGCATTCCGGCTGACAAACTGCCACAAGTGCTGCGTTGGTTCAACGAGATGGCCACCGGTATTTGTGAGGGACAGCAATACGATGTAGATTATGAGCATGCCAGCCATGTGTCTATTGCCGATTATCTGAAGATGATCGAACTGAAGACTGCCGTGCTACTGGCTAACGCGCTGCGCATAGGCGGTTATCTGGGCGGAGCGAACAAAGAGCAATTGCAGGCGCTCTACGAATATGGCCGCAACGTGGGTATCGCCTTCCAGATTCAGGATGACTTGTTGGATGTTTACGGTGATCCGAAAACATTTGGCAAAGCCATCGGAGGAGATATTTGCTGCAACAAGAAAACCTACCTTCTACTTACCGCACTCGAAACAGCCGAGGCGGAAGATAAGGCCGAACTGCTACAATGGCTCATGACTACCGATAATAATGCGGAGAAGATCGCCGGAGTAACCGAGATCTACAACCGCCTCGGCATCAGAGATGTATGCGAGACAGAGATGGAACAACATACTGCTGTCGCATTGCAACATCTGGACCTTTTGCCGCAGAATGAAGCCAGCCACCGCCTACGCATCATGGCGGAACAATTAGTAACTCGTAAATCGTAAATACTATGCCGTACAGACGACTCCCCAACACTGATCTAGCGCGACTACACGCACTCCAGAATGCTATCCAGAGAGCCCAGGAGGCCGATTACACCGAGCAGGTCATCCCCTACAAAGTGCTGAGCGAAGCACAGCGTTTTCTGGTGCAGTTCGAGAATACCGTGATGCAGTCCAAAGACAACTACACCAGCAAGGTGAATGCGAACAAACAGTACCGCCATATCGTGCAGAATGCGCGTATGTATATCTCGCATTTCATCCAGGTTCTCAACTTAGCTGTTATCCGAGGCGAGATCAAGAAAGAGCAAAAACTGATGTACGGACTCGATCCGCATCAGCATGTAGTGCCTGATTTGTCAACCGAGGAGTATCTGCTCGAATGGGGAAAGAAGATCATCGAGGGCGAGCAGAAACGTATGGCCAACGGCGGTTTCCCGATTTACAATCCGGCTATCAACAAAGTGAAGGTGCATTATGATATCTTCTGTGAACATCACCGCCAGCACATGTTCCATGTCCAAAACACCGAGCGTGTACAGGGCGACTTGGAACCTTTGCGTACCCAGGCAGACGATATCATTCTGAATATTTGGAATCTGGTCGAAGAGCATTACCGCGACCTGCTTCCTTACGCCAAGATGCTGAAGTGTCAGCTATACGGCGTCATCTATTATTACCGCAAGGGAGAAAGAAAACTCTCTGCCGAGAGCGACAGAGAGATTCAACGTATTCGCGATAGTCAACCGACTATCCAATGGTCTGCTGAGGAGTGACAACACGATCCATCTTCTGGTCACGCCAGGTATGAGGTACGTCGTGTTTCTTGAGTTGGAATGAATAGCAAACGCCTATCTTTTTGGCTGAGTGATGTTTCTTTAGGAACTTGTCATAATAACCTCCACCACGACCGATGCGATGGCAATGGCTATCGAACACAACGCCGGGAACTAGAATCAAGTCTATCTTACCGCGATAAGTAGCAGTTTGTGGTTCCGGCACACCCAAGCGACCTTTCTTCATCATGTCCTCGCCATCGTACGGACGAACCTCCATCGAGTGGCGATGAGTGACTGGGAACAAGAAAGTCTTCTCGCCCTCATAACGACTCAACAACGGACGCAAATCCACCTCGTTGTGAATGGGATAATAGATAAGAATAGTACGAGCCTCGTGAAAAGCAGACATCTGCTCCAGTTGCGAAATAATCAACGCGGACTGCTTCTCCACATCCTCGGGAGACATAATACGGCGTTGCTGCTCTACTATCGCGCGAAGCGCTGACTGGTCACGACGAGCGCGAACCCAGGGAAGCAACATCCGCAAGTCATAAATTTGAGAACTGAACAACATATCTTATACTGATTTTTGCAATTCGGAGACAAAAGTACTGCTTTTTTCCGAAATACACAAATTTTTGAATATATTTGTGAATATTTTTTGAATCAAATGAAACAATTTTTCTCTATAGTAACCTGTCTCGCACTGTTGGTTTTGTGTGGATGCGAGAAGAACAAAGAGACTACGGCCAAATCTTCCGTAGCGGAGTTGTCCGGCTTTTCGTTTGCTAAGAATGATTCGATGCCGGGACTCGCAGCTGCGGTATTTACCGTAGAGGAGCGACTCGATACAGGATTAGTTTGGAACAAAGATTCCATCATGTTCGGCACTCGTCTGGATTCGGTGGTTCCACGTTTCGTTTTTGCCGCCACTCCGGGTGCTGCATCACTTACGACGCCGGACACAACTTGTGTTTTGACCGGTTACGATACGCTCAATTTCAGTCGACTGCCTATCTATCTGACTATCCGCTCCCAGGACGGAACCAACACCAAAGTGTACGAGATTCGTCCTACGGTCCATCAGGTCGATCCGGATTTGTACACGTGGACGCAAATCTGCACGCAGATCTATCCGGCTGACGAGAGCGAGCAACGCGTAGTGGAATTGGGCGACCGGTTTATCATGATTGCCAACAATGGCTTTGCCTTGCATGCTTATTCGTCTGCCGATGGCGAGTCATGGACCGATTTGGGAGAACCGACAGGATTGCCTGCGGGCACCAAAGTAAGGCAGATCATCAGCGATGGCACCACGCTCTATTACGGCGAAGGCTCTGCTATCTATTCCTCAACGGACGCGCAGACCTGGACTTCTCTAGCGGTTTCGTACAATGTAGTCACGATGTTGCTCTACTGGAACGAACTGGTTTGGGCATTGACCGGAGAAGAGAACAATTACGAATTGGCCTATCTGGAGAATGATGCGCTCACACTCAGCGGATTGCGTCCTGGTCACGCCTTCCCTGTCAGCGATTTTGCCACGGTCTGCTTCCAGAGTGCCAGCCAGCGCGAGCGCGCTATGATCATCGGAGGATTTGCCGACAACGGCCTTTCGCTCAACACACGCTGGAATCTGGAGTACTCGCGCCATACGCCCGAGAACAACGGCTATCGTCTGCAGGAGTTCTCTATCGATCGCCCCTCTTTCACCAGCCTCACCGGCATTTCGGTTATTTGGTACAACCGCCAGCTGCTGATGTTCGGTGGAGTGGACAACCAGATGACCTATTTCGGACGCGAGATACTGATTTCCGAAGACGAGGGACTCAATTGGGTGCAAGCCGATACGTCCAAGAACCAGTTGCCTGAAGTCTACCAGGCTCGACAGAAACAAACCGCTATCGTGCGCGATAACGATGTGTACCTGTTTGGTGGACAAGACAAGACGGCAACCTACAGCGATGTTTATCGGGGCCACCTCAATTCTATCGATTGGTAAAACATTAACTAACAACTAAATACAACTGTTATGACTATCAAAGATTTTAATTTCGCCGGTAAAAAGGCAATCGTTCGCGTGGACTTCAATGTGCCATTGGACGAAAACGGCAAGATTACGGACGACACCCGTATTCGTGGTGCGCTACCTACTCTCAAGCACATTTTGGATAATGGTGGTGCGCTGATCATCATGAGCCACATGGGCAAACCTAAAGGCAAAGTGCAGGCTAAGTTTAGCCTTAGTCAAATCGTGGACGCAGTGAGCGCTGCCATCGGTCGTCCTGTTCAGTTTGCTGACGATTGCGCTAAAGCGCAAGCCCAAGCTGCTAATCTGAAACCGGGTGAGGTGCTGTTGCTCGAGAACCTGCGTTTCTATCCTGAGGAGGAAGGCAAACCGGTTGGTATCGAGAAAGAAGATCCTGCTTACGAGGAGGCTAAGAAGGAGATGAAGGCTCGCCAGAAAGAGTTTGCTAAGATTTTGGCTTCGTATGCTGATTGCTATGTGATGGATGCCTTCGGTACCGCTCACCGCAAACATGCTTCGACTGCTGTCATTGCTGATTATTTCGATGCTGACAACAAGATGTTGGGCTTCTTGATGGAGAAAGAGGTGGCCGCTGTTGATGCTGTCCTGGGCGATATCAAACGTCCGTTCGTAGCTATCATGGGTGGCTCGAAAGTTAGTTCCAAGATTGGTATTATCGAGAACCTGCTCGGCAAGGTGGACAAACTCATTCTCTGTGGTGGTATGACCTATACGTTTGCTAAGGCACACGGCGGAGAGATTGGCGGTTCTATCGTTGAGTTGGACAAACTGGATGTTGCGCTTGGCGTAGAGGAATTGGCTAAGAAGAACGGTGTAGAACTGGTGCTTGCTCCGGATGCTATTTGCGCCGACAGCTTCAGCAACGATGCCAACCAGAAGGTATTCCCATCCAATGCTATCCCTGAGGGTTGGGAAGGTCTGGATGCTGGTCCTGAGGCACAGAAGAATTTTGCTAATGCTATCAAGGGCGCTAAGACTATCCTTTGGAATGGTCCTGCCGGCGTCTTCGAGTTCGATAATTTCTGCGATGGTAGCCGTGCTATCGGTAATGCCATTGCCGAGGCTACTGCCAATGGCGCTTTCTCGCTCATCGGTGGTGGCGATAGCGTAGCTTGTGTCAACAAGTTCGGATTGGCAGACAAGGTTTCGTACATCTCCACCGGTGGTGGTGCTCTGCTCGAGGCTATCGAAGGCAAAGTGCTGCCGGGTGTTGCTGCTATCAAAGGTTAATCACTAAACACTAAACTCTAAACACTAAACATTACACATTCATATGGAAGTTGTAGGAAAAATCATACAAGTACTGCCCGTGCAAGAAGGCATTGGCAAAAACGGTAACCCTTGGAAGGTGCAACCGTACGTTTTGGAAACACTCGACCAGTATCCTCGCAAAGTGCATTTCGAGGTATTTGGCGAAGATCGCATCAAACAGAATCCGTGCGATTTGGACCAACTGGTAACTGTTAGTTTCGATATCGAGAGCCGCGAGTTCAACGGTCGTTGGTACACCTCTATCCGCGCTTGGCGCATCCAGCAGGGCGATACCACTCAAGCTGCTCAACCTGCCGCTGCTCCGGTTAACCAACCGGTTAATATCAGCCAGGAACCTATTGCAGAGCCTATCGAGACAGCAGCCGGCACGTTCGATGCAACGGTTGGCGACAACACCAGCGATCTCCCCTTCTAAATGCGTAGGTGGGTTTACATAGTCATAGCCACTCTTCTGCTGGCGGCAGGCATCGTTTTGTGTGCCTTCCGTTGGCAGGCGTGGTTTGGCATGCCCGACGAACCTGTTTGGACAGGCGAGACGCTCTCACGCACGTATCCGACTTTTGCCGACGATTCGGTTCCGGGATTTGTCTCCACGTCCGCAGGATGGCTGGATACGATCTCTCCGGACACGCTAAATATACTGTTGCTAGGCGATATCCACAATCGACTTTGCCGAGACGATTACGACAGCCTCGCGGCGCGAGTGCCCAATGCGGAAATCGTAGCGCAAGTAGGCGATTGGCTGGACCGCGGGTACAATTACTATTACCAGCGTTTCCTCCGCGAATATGCGCCTACTCCCTTGTCTCTGCTGCCGGTCATCAATTGTCCGGGCAATCACGAATATACCAAGGGACTCCGTAGGCATGTGGCCGAACAATGGCCCGACTGGTTCCCGCAGGCTAAGAACGGACCTGTGGTGCCGGGCGAGACCTATTATGTCGATTTCCCAAGACTCCGCTTCATCGTCATCGACTCCAATCCGCTGGATCGTTTGGTTTACCTCACGCGCACACTCACTTGGTTGCGCCAGGCTATGTATACCGCTGACGACCGATTTGTGGTCGTCCTAATGCACCATCCGGTGCTGCCGGCCGGTAAGAATCGTTTCTGCCCGCTTATCTACGCCACTTTCCGTTACCCGCTCAGCCAGGCTGATCTGGTCATCTGCGGCCACGATCACAGTTATATGCGCCACACACCTTTTGTCGTGCTCAATAGTGCCGGCCAACTCAAACCGCAGCAGCAGATCTATTCGACCGACTGCGCATCTGCCGAACCCGCTTACGGCGTGCTGACGATCGACGACTCAACACTAAACCTGACTATCCATCGCATCAGCGATGGCACTTTGATCGACTCTCTCCATGTTACACACGACTGATGCCATAGTGCTTGCGCTGCAACCTCAGTCCGATAAAGCCCACCTCCTGCACGCCTATACGCGAACAGGCGGGCGCGTTAACTATAAGGTGTATGGACTCGGCCGACACCATTCTGCCGGAACCTACGCACCTTTCTCGTTGATTCAAATAACCGGAGATCACCCCTCCCTTCAGGGAGGGGACGGGGGTAGGCTCCCTTCTGTCCGCACTTCTCAACTGCTCTATATTCCCGCGTCCACGCCCGCTAACCCACACAAACAGGCCATCGCGCTTTTCCTGAGCGAAGTGCTCTTCCGCACCTTGCGCATGCCGATGATGGACGAGGCGATGTTCGATTTCATTGCTCGCTCTATTCCGTTGCTGGACTCCACCGACCATCCGCAGAATTTCCATCTGGCTTTTCTGGTCGAATTGGCCGCCAAACTCGGTTTCGCCATCGATGAACAGGCGCATCCTGAACTGCTGCTTGAGCCTACTACGCGCACCGCAAGGCAAGAACTCTTGCGACACTTGTGCGACTATTTTGCCGAGCATATCGACACTTGGCAACAACCCAAATCTCTCGACGTCCTAATGGAGATTTTCGACTGAGAATTGTGGCCTCCAAAAACCTTATTTTCAAGTTTTTTGCATTTTTTTCGACACAAAATTTGGTCATTTCAAAAATTTGTAGTAATTTTGCACGCTTTTTTCGATTAGAACCCGTCCTCGGGAGAGGACATAAACCATAAATAACAATGAAACGTACATTCCAACCATCGCAACGCAAGCGCCGTAACAAACACGGCTTCTTGGAGAGAATGGCTACCGCTAATGGTCGCCGTGTGCTGGCTGCACGTCGTGCTAAAGGTCGCAAGAAACTGACTGTTGCCGACGAGGGTCGCCACAAATTTTAATTAGAGGCGTACGCCAAAACTATCACGCAAATATAGGGAAAAGAGCATAGCCTCCTTTCCCTTATTTTGCTAAAAGAACATCTTCTATGGAATCAACTCGTCAACACCGAATCGCTCGACTTATACAGAAAGACATGAGCGATATTCTTCTTCGCTACGCGCGCACGCTCTCGGGCGTGTTGATCTCTGTCAGCGAGGTCCGCGTATCCAGCGATCTGAGCATAGCTCATATCTATCTGTCGGTTTTCCCGCAGAACCGCGTGGCCGAAACTATGCAAGCGATAGAAGAGAATACGCCGCATTTCCGCGGTGAACTGGGCACGCTCGAACGCCACCAACTGCGCGTCATTCCCGAGATTCGCTTCCATCTGGACGAAACCATCGAACGCATGGAGCATATCGACGAACTGCTCAAACACTAATCCCTAACCACTAACCACTAACCACTAACCACTAACCACTAACCACTAACCACTAACCGCAACGAGTACATTCGAACTCCACATTGCCTGGCGCTACCTTTTCTCCAAAAAGGGACACAATGCCATCAACATCGTCTCCGGTGTTAGTGCGGCAGCAGTAGCTGTCGTCACGGCGGCTATGATCTGTGTGCTGAGTGTGATGAATGGGTTCGGCACGCTGGTCGAGCATATGTTCTCCGAGTTTGACCCTATTCTGATTGTCAAACCCGCCGAAGGCAAAACGCTCCGCACGGACACGTTGCCTATCCGCTCGCTCTACGCCATGCCTGAGATAGCTACGGTCAGCCGCCAGATCGAGGAAACGGCCCTGATCCGCTACAAAGACCACCAGACGCCCGCACAGATTATCGGCGTGGACTCGCTCTTTGCGCAAACGGCCAATATCGATTCTATCATCACCGATGGTTATTTCTGCGTCTACGATGGCGCTTTCGACCGCGCTGTGTTGGGTCGAGGACTGGCCGCGCAGGTGGGTATCAATGCCCATTTCACCGGCGCGCTCCATCTCTACGCGCCCGAGCGAACCGGCACAGTCAACATGCTCCGTCCGGACTTGTCGCTGCGCCACGAGTATGCGTTTATCGCCGGCACTTTTGCGGTCAATCAGACCGAGTACGACGACCGCTTCATGCTCGTCGATATTGGTTTGGCCCAACGCCTGTTCTCCTACGACGAACATACGGCCTCAGCCCTGCGTATCCAGCCGCAAAACCTGGCTTCGGTCAAGCACCTCAAACAGCAAATCGCCAAAACGCTCGGACCGGGTTATGTGGTACTCGATCGCTACCAGCAGCAGGCCGATTTCTTCCGCATCCTGCGCATCGAGAAATTGCTGACCATCCTCTTGCTCGTCTTCATTTTGCTGATCGCTAGTTTCAATATCATCGGCTCGCTCAGCATGCTCATTATCGACAAGCGCGAAGATATCCGGATTCTCTCGCACCTCGGTGCTAACGAACAAACTATCCGCCGCCTCTTCCGATGGGAGGGATGGTTCATCTCGTCGCTCGGCGCTCTCTGCGGACTCATTATCGGTGTGCTACTCTGTCTAGGCCAGCAACATTTCGGATGGCTCAAGCTCGGCAATGGCAACGACTATATCATCTCCGCCTACCCGGTGGCGGTGCAACCCACTGATATTTTACTGGTCGCAGCTATCGTGCTCCTTCTCGGCTTCGCTGCTGCCTGGTATCCAACCTATAAACTCAAGATTGAGAAATGAAAAAGACTATTCTGTTCTGCCTGCTCGCAACCTTTGTGCTGACTGCCTGCGAAAAACAACAAGGCGAAAAACGTGCTACCATGCCGAAGGAATATACCTCGGCTTATCAGGAGATCTACGGCCATTGCTACGATTCTGTGCCGTATGCCGTAGTAGCACTCGATCTCTATAGCGACGGACTCTCGCTCAACTCCCAGCATCGCATGCAGGGAACGGGCTATAACCTGTATCTGTCCGATATTTTTGTGCCTGACTCGCTGCTGGAGAACGGCACTTACCATTCGTCTGACTCTATCAAGCCCTTCACTTTCCTGCCGGGTGCAGAGTTCGAGGGAACGCCGGTCGGTATCTACCTGCTCTATATCGAAGATGGCATGCTCAAGGATGTTCAGATGCTCGATTCGGGCACGGTCGTAGTCAGCGACGCAGCCAATCACATGCGCGATCTCAAGTTTACGCTCTATTACACTTCCGCCTACGGCGAAAAAGCTATCTACGAGACTCATTTCCAAGGCAAACTCCAGCCCTACAAGAAATGAAAAGCGCAGACGACATATTCCGCCAGTACCACACTTATCTTCGGCTCGAACGGTCCTATTCGCTCAATACCGTCACCGGTTACGAAATGGACCTGCAGAAGTTGCGCGCCTATACCGACGAGCACAATCTCGATATCGTCCATCTCTCGTTCGAAGAGCTGCAGGAATTTGTCTTCATTGCTTTCCGGGATATTCAGTCTCCGGCCACCCAAGCACGCTTCATCGCGGCTATCCACTCTTTCTACCGCTTTCTGCTCTACAAGAATCTGATCGACCAGGATCCGTCCGAACTGCTGGAAGGCCCCAAGCAGGCGCAACACCTACCTACGGTCCTGACGCTCGATGAGGTCAATCGTATGATGGCGGCTATCGATCTCTCTACCAACGAGGGCCATCGCAACCGCGCTATGATGGAGATGCTGTACGGCAGCGGACTGCGTGTCAGCGAACTGGTCGGACTCCAACTCAGCCATATCTATCTGGACGAACACTATATGCTCATCGAGGGCAAGGGCAGCAAGCAGCGCTTGGTTCCGCTGTCTCCGGTCGCAGAAGAGTGGTTCGGCTATTGGATGCAAGAGCGCAGCACCTGGCCGCTCAAACCCGAGTCCCAGGATATTGCTTTTGTCAATCGCTACGGACGGCCGATGACGCGAGCTATGGTCTTCACTATCGTGCGCCGTTTGTGTGCCGATGCAGGCATCACCAAGACCGTCTCGCCGCATACCCTGCGCCATTCGTTTGCTACCCATCTGCTGCAGAACGGAGCCGACCTGCGTGTCATCCAGCAATTGCTCGGCCACGAAGATCTGGCTACCACCGAGATTTATACTCACCTGGATGTGCAAGACCTGCGCAAAGCGGTCCTACGCTACCATCCTGCTAATCAATGATTCGCCGCGCCCACATATTCGCTCTGCTGCTGAGTCTCTTCTCGCTCGCTTGTCTGGCCGAGGAGACCATCATCGTGGGCGATATCGTCAATGAGACCACCGGCGAACCTATTCCCAATGTCAATATCCATTTCCGCGGCACCAAAGTCGGCACCACTAGCGACGAGACGGGCGCTTTCGCCCTGCGCGTGGACCTGAAGAGCAAGCTCCAACTGGTCTTCTCCGCCGTGGGTTTCCAGACCCAGCGCTATGATATCGAACCCGGTGCTATGGCGGGCATGCAGGTGGCTCTGCGCGAACGCGTGGCCGTGATTAACGAGGTCATCGTCACGCCCGGCGAAAATCCTGCGCTCACTATCCTGCGCGAAGTACGCGCCCACCGTGAGCAGAACGACCGCACCCTCCACAACGAACTCTCGGCTACTGTCAAGCACGACCAGAGTCTCTATATCTCCGATATCTCGCGCCGTCATCTGCGCCGCGCCCTCTGGCGTAGCCTCCAGGCGGGCATGCTCCAGCGCGACGATTCCACCTATGTTCTGCCGCTCTACCGCGAGACCCAGTCTTTCCGACTCGAAGGCAAGCAGATGATTCCGGCTAACGACCAGCAGACGCAAGCGCTCATACTCAGCCAAACCGACTATTCGGCACTGCTCGGAGGATGGGGAAATATCAATTTCTATCAGAACAATATTCCCCTGATGGACCATTCCTTCCTCTCGCCCCTGGCGGCCAATGGCAACCTCTACTACCGCTATTACCTGGCCGATTCGGTCGATGCCTGCTATATCATCCGTTTCCGCACGTGCAATCCCTTCTACGCCACTTTCAATGGCGAACTGGCTGTCGATACCGCCACCTACGCGCTGCGTTCAATTCGTGCCTATGTGCCGTCCGAGAGTGGGGTCAATTATCTCAGCCATATGCATATTTCCCAGACCATGGCCGAGGATAATACGCTGGCGGAAGAACATATATCCACTATCCTCGATTTTGCCGTGCTGGGCGACTCGTCCCATCTCTTCCCTACGCTCCTGCTGCAGAACCACCTGGTCTCTCCTGATCACCAGCAACACAGCATAGCTCAAACGACCGCTTTGGCACCTGATTCCGTCTCTGCTCCGGCCGACCATCTCGCGGCCGACAGCGCGGCATTTGCCGCCTTAGATTCGCTGCCCATTATCCGAGCGGCCAAATGGTTCGCCACTATCGCCATCACAGGCTATATCCCTACGGGAACGCCGGTTGACATCGGTCACATAGAAGAGATCCTTCAGGTCAATCAGCACGAAGGCGTACATATCGGATTGCCGTTCCGCACCAACGAGAAGATGTCCAAAACGGTTTCGCTGGAAGCTTCTGTAGGCTATGGTTTCCGAGATAGGGCGGTGAAAGGAATGGGACGAATATCGGTCAATTTGCCTACGCCGCGAATGAATATTTTGCAGGCGGAATACCAAGACCACTATGTTTGGTCTGAGGTAGACGATTTTGACCGACTGATGCGTGAGAACAGTATGGGCTTTGGCAATTTCGATTTCACCGCCTATGCGTTCGAGGCGCTCCACCGCGACTCTCTGTGCGTCAGCACGGTCATGCGTCAGCGGCAAGCGCAACTACACTGGTGGGCAGATTGGTCTCCGATTGTCGAGAGCCATCTCTATGTTCGCGCCGGCTGGAACAATGAACTCTGGCCTGCCGCTTATCGACAATCGCCGCTTTATGCCTATCAGTCGTTTTCGGCTATCGTCCGACTGGGTTGGGGTGAACGCAAATACGATGGCTATTTCCTCCGCCGCTATGCCTATTCGTCCCGCTATCCTGTCCTCTATCTCGGTGCCGAAATCGGCCACTGGCAATATACCGACCCTACGCTGCCCGCTACGTCCCATCTCTATGCCCACCTGCGTTTCTTGCTCACCCAGCACGCACAACTGGGAATGGGTGGGACGCTGACATATGCGCTGCAGGGCGGTGCTATTTTCGGACAAGTACCAACTACTATGCTTTGGCAAGCATCGGGCAACCAAGGCTATGCCTACGACCCATATCGCTTTACGCTGCTACATGGCGGTGAACTGATGGCTGACAAATACGTGGCACTTCATGCCGAATGGAATGGCCAAGGCATCTTGTTCAATCTGATTCCGGGTATTCGATGGCTGCATCTGCGCGAACTCGTCGAGACCAAACTCGCCTACGGCTACCTTTCTACACATTACACATTCAACAATACACAATCCACCCTTCCCTTCAGGGAGGGGATGGGGGTAGGCCACCAATTCTATGCGGAAGTGGGAATAGGTATTGGCAATATATTGCGCGTATGCGACCTATATTCCATTTGGAGTGTATCACCACAAATAGAATGGGCAATGCGTTTTCGAATCCATTTAGGCCTATAATGGTATAATTTTTGTAGTGTATTTTCTAGATACTAACAACTCTAAATAACTGACAAAATGGCTCAACCAAAGAAACTGACACGCAGTGCCAACAAGTTGCTGGCAGGCGTTTGCGGCGGATTCGCCGAGTATTGGGATGTAGACCCTACATTGATTCGTGTTGCTTACGCAGCATTATCTATCTTCAGTGCGGCTTTCCCTGGCATTCTGCTGTATATCATTCTGCTCATCATCATGCCCGCGGCTCCACTACCTGACCGCAACAGCAAGATCGAAGAAGCCGAAGTAATCGAAGACAAAAAGAAAGAGGACAAATAAGTCCTCTTTTTTTTGCCTATTAGCCGTAAGAATAATCCTATAGTTTAGTCAAGAAATCTGACAAGAACAGTCGCCAGTTACGCCACGTATGCCCACCAATGGTCTCGGTATATTCGTGCGGCACTTGCTCTTTGTTAAGGCGGCGGCAGAAACGCTTCGCATTAGGATGAAACATATCGCGCTTGCCCGTGTAGATATGATAAGATATCTGTAATGAGTCATTGGGCAGCTGGTCTTTGTACACCACCGGAGAGAACAGACCTACGGAGGAGAAATAACCCGGCAGCATATTCGCCACATTGGCTGCCAGGCGCGCACCATCAGAGAAACCGGCGATATAATGCGTAGCAGAAACACGATAGGTGGTATCGACCATCTGAATCAGTTCCAGAAGTGCTTTTTCGATATCGTGGTCATGGCACAAACGCGGATAATGGAATACGTTGTTCCACAAGGTGTGGTGGCTCGGGCGGTCTTCGTGTACACCAAAATTGACATCAGGTATAACCAGTATCATGGGCTCGCACCTACCTTCTGCAACCAGATTCTCCAAGATCTGTATCGCGCGTCCGCGCTCTGTCCAAGAACCCTCGTAGCCGTTCAGACCGTGAATCAGATAGAGCACCGGAAGACTGTCATTGGCCATATACGCAGCGGGCAAATAGATATTGACCCTTCTGCATAATCCCTCCGCGCTACTGTACCAACACAGGTGGTGCAGCGAGCCTTGCTGCGCAGACTGCTGGTAGATATCCGATTGCTCCGAACCACCCACCGTCACCACGTTCCATTTGTGCATTTTCTGCCACGCGGTATCGTTGTTCAGCGGATCCGGTTTGCGTTTGCCGTTCACGCGAAAACAATAGGTATAGGTCTCGGGCTGAATGGGGCGTGTTGTAACGTGGAAACACCCATCACTCTGCTTGTGCATCCGGATACGACGCGTTCGGTCGGTATAACGACTACTGTCCTTGTCCGCATAATGCAAATCGCTTTGCAGATAGACCTGTTTGCCCGCGCCACAATAGCAGAAACTGACTGTGCTGTCCTCATTGACCACCACCGATTGATAGTCATGCGCTATGTGGATGGAGTGCCGTTTGCGCGCCGCCAAAGGAAGCACGCAAAGCACCGTTAAAAGTAATATGTAATACCTCTGATTATTCATTTTGCTTGAGCTAATGCGCTATTATCGTAAGCCAAACGGACATTGTCGCACCAAACTATATTTCCCGGACAACCGGTGAAAGGCGCCATACTGCCTGCCGAAATCTGAATGATGATATGGGTCGGTTCCAGGTCTCCGCGGTAGTCCAATTCCTCGATACACACCATCTCTCCTTTGCTGTTATGCGTCTTGTGGCGATTACTGGTTAGAACTACGGCTGATTTGCCATAGGTAATCGGCAGGCGGAAATCATTTTGCCAATCGGTTGATTGCGTGATTTTCTTTTGAATAGTCCCCACGCGATACGCATAGACATGGCCGTTCTCTTCCCATCGGTGTTGCAGAATCAGCGTTATCTGTCCCGCGTCGCGGCCTTCTACCTCCTTGACGTGTGTCTTGGCGGGAGCATAGACCGCAGTCTGGTTTTGGATAAGCGCCTTGTAATCCAGTATCAGTGCACTCGGCCGACCGGTGAATGGCATTCCCATATCGATAGCAGAGTTAGGATCAGAACTTTGCTTCATGCCCACCACGTCAATCATCTTACCGGTGTAGATAGCCCCCGTTGCGAGTGCTTTGAAATTGATTCCGATAGCACTCACTGTTTCCAGCGTACTCTCCATGCGGCAGCAGGTTCCCTCTCCTCGCTTTTCCGGGCGAACGGAAACAGACACTTTATCGACTCCCATCGCCTTGGCATGCGCGTTACTGCAGTCCCATGTGCCGCCTAATTTGTAGAGTGTTTTTGTCTTGCCGCCGATAAGCGACGATTCCTTGATTTGCTTAGTTTTCCAACTTTCAAAATCACTCAATACTTCCACTCGCTCTTGGGCCGAAAGGCTGAGAGCAACAAATAGCAATGTGATTATTGTGAGTGCGGTCAGTACGCCCGCTATAGCTTGATTTTTCATAATTGTAATGGTGTTAAAAGTAAATTCTAAATGTGATCATAATGGCTGATTCACCTTTCGGTGCGGCATACAACTCGCTGTACGGGCAGGCGGTTGGGCTGAACATTGTGAACCATCTGGGGGCCATTCCTATGACACCGGGCATTCGTGCCATTGCCATTCCGACGTCTATCAGCGTATTGGATCTCAGGCCCGGAAGCGTGATGTCGAAATACATTCTACCCTTCCCCACCGTGTATCCGAACAGTCCTTTGTCGGTATTACCAAAGTGCGGCAACGCGACGTAATCTGTGGCCAAAGCTCTCGCGCTGACGAACAGGGCGATGAGACTCATTAGAAGTACGCGTTTCATGATGTTCTTGCATTTCTTGGTTCAACATATCTTCAAATTGCTCTACCGATGCGGCCAGACTGTAATCACGGCCTGCCAGACGGTATTTCTCTTCCATAACGCGGCGCTCTCCCGGATGGTCTAACCAGTAGTCGATTGCCCGTGCGAGGTCTTTCGGGTCACCGGGGATAAAGAGGCTGCGACCATCCAAAGCGAACTGCGGTGTCGCGCTGACGTGGCTGTTGGCGATAACCGGCACCAGACCCGTTGCAAATGCTTCGATGCAACTGATGGCTTCGCTTTCCATATCGCTTGCATGTACGTACAAATCCGTATCTAATAGATTCTCAATCAACTCGTCTCTCCCCACATAGATGAACTGCGGTTGGTGCTTGAGGTCTTTGCCTAACTCCACGTATTTCTCATACTCCGGACCCTTGCCAGCGAAAACAAGTTGGATACGATCGGCGTACTTCGAATATTGCACGGCATTGATAATCACGTCCTGACGTTTCTCTTGGCTCAGACGACCTATCATCATGATTTTGAAGATGTCTTTCGGGCCCTCGTTCTTCGTCTTCCGCGCTTGCGCTTTCCGCTCGCCGGCTTCCATGAACGCGTCCTGGATACCGTTGCTAATCGGGTGAATCTTCGCTGTATAACCACGCTCGGCGATCATGCCGCCCATGAATTTAGAAGGAACATGCACGTGACGCACGTGATTATAAATATCTTTGCTCCAACGACGGTAGAACGTCTCATTCACCCAATCCACCTTGCCCATGCCGATGGACGAAGTGATATT
>DBVU01000111.1 GCA_002308195.1 Bacteroidales bacterium UBA1256 | reverse complement strand
ATTTTCGTTTGCCGCTACAAGTACACACCGACAGAAATGATTGATTACATCAATCAGATTATCGAACAGCAACGCATGAAACGCGTGACGTGTGTGCTGAATGGTGTCAAGACTTCGCACGCGGGTTATGGTTACGGTTACGGCTACACCACTAACTCTTAACCTCTAACCCCTAACCCCTAACCGCTAACCCTTCATTCCTATGATCGTTTGCGTAGCAGAGAAACCCTCGGTAGGTGAATATATAGCCAAGGTGCTTGGTGCAAATCAGCGCAAAAACGGCTATTTCGAAGGCAATGGATACCAGGTTACCTGGACATTCGGCCACCTCTGCGCGTTGCTTGATCCGCAAGAATATTCTGACCAATGGAAAGCCTGGAGTCTCAGCTCGCTGCCGATGATTCCTGCACGATTCTCCATCAAGGTGCACGGCGATGAAGGCGTTCACAAGCAGTTCAACGTCATCAAGAGCCTGATAGAACAAGCCGACGAGGTGATCAACTGCGGTGATGCGGGCCAAGAGGGAGAGTTGATTCAGCGTTGGGTGTACCAGAAAGCGGGTTGCCGTTGTCCTGTCAAGCGTCTGTGGGTTAGTTCGCTGACCGAAGATGCCATCCGCGAAGGATTTCAGACCCTCAAAGACCAATCGGAATACCAACATCTTTACGAGGCAGGCTTGATGCGTGCTATAGGCGACTGGCTGCTTGGTATGAACGCCACGCGCGCATATACAATAAGGTACGCAAAGGGCACAGGGCGTGATAGGCAAGTTTTGTCGGTGGGACGTGTGCAGACACCTACTTTGGCCCTAGTGGTCAAACGTCAGGCAGAGATAGAGAACTTTGTGCCGCGTACGTATTGGGAACTGAAGACAATGTACCGCGATACACTCTTCAGTGCACAGATTCCTGTGGTGACGGTTGCCCCCGATGAAACGGGGGAAACCCTAGACGGAAGGGGGGCCATTACTTCCGAAGAGCAAGGCCAAGAACTGGTAGATAGCATCAAGGACCAACCGTTGGTAATCAATTCGGTAGAGAAAAAGAAGGGCACCGAATTCGCGCCTAAACTCTACGACCTGACTTCGCTTCAGGTAGATTGCAACAAGAAATTCTCTTTTTCGGCCGAACAAACACTGCAACTGATTCAATCGCTCTACGAGAAGCGCGTGACAACTTATCCGCGTGTAGATACTACGTATCTGAGCGACGATATTTACCCTAAAGTTCCCGCCACATTGGCAGGAATCAAGGATTATTTTCCGCAAGTAACACCTCTGCTTGGTCTCAAAGCGGATGGCAAGAAAGGTGCGGGTTCGCTGCCTAAGTCGAAAAAGGTATTCGACAACAAAAAGGTAACCGACCACCATGCCATTATTCCTACGGGCATGCGTCCGGAAGGCCTGACTGCAGATGAGAAGAAAGTGTACGACCTGGTGGCACTCCATTTCATTGCAGCTTTCTATCCCGAGTGTGAAGTCAGCAATACAACGGTACTGGCTAAGGCAGGTGAAATCGATTTCAAGGTGACCGGTCGCGAGGTGCTCAAACCCGGTTGGCGTGTAGTTTTTGAGGGAGATCCGGAACCGGTGGAGACACTAGAAAATACCGAGGGACAAGAAGCGGAGAACGCCAAGTCACTTCCTGCTTTCGTTGAAGGCGAATCAGGCCCACACGAACCGCAACTGAAGGAGAAAACAACTACGCCGCCTAAATACTACACCGAGGCCACGCTTCTGCGAGCCATGGAAACTGCAGGTAAGACAGTCGAGAACGATGAGTTGCGCGAGGCGATGAAGGAAAACGGTATAGGTCGCCCGTCTACGCGTGCCGCAATCATAGAGAAACTATACCAACGCAAATATATTCAGAAGCAAGGAAAATCGCTGCGTGCGACAGAGGTGGGTATAGACCTGATACACACCATTATTTCTCCATTGCTCAAGTCGGCCGAACTGACTGGCTTGTGGGAGAAAAAACTGCGTGAGATAGAGCGCGGCGAATATACCGCCCAACAGTTCTTGGACGAACTCAAAGAGATGACCACGGGCGTGGTGCGTGATGTCAAGGCCAACAAGGCGGGCATGCTTTGTCCTGTCTGCCGTCAGGGCCTTATCGTACGAGGTAATACACGTTACGGCTGTTCTCGTTGGCGCGAAGGTTGCACCTATGCAGAGCCGTTTTGACAACTGCATTTAGCAAAAAAGCGTCTTCCGGTATTATTTCCGTCAATTTTTCCACATACATATAGAGTATTTGTTGTACTTTTGCGCCGTATTAAGGCCAAATAATTTAATCTTTTATACAACAAATCTCTTTTATGAAACTGAATTTCAGTGTATTCCGTACCATGATGCTGGGCGTCGCACTTGTTCTAAGTGTGGCTGTCGAGGCGCGTGTGATTAGCGGAACAGTTAAGGATGCCACGGGCGAGACCATCATTTCTGCCTCGGTGGTTGTGAAAGGTACCACGCTAGGTACTGTTACGGATTTCGATGGTAATTATACTATCGACGTGCCCGACGATGCCAAAGTGCTTGTTTTCTCTTACATCGGTATGCAGACACAAGAATTGGCCATCACCGGAAACGTGATAAATGTAGTGCTGCAAGAAAACAGCGAAGTGCTCGAGGAAGTGGTGGTTACCGGTTACGGAACAACCAAAAAGCGCGATGTGGTTACCTCGGTGGCTTCGGTTGGTGCCGAGCAATTGAAAGATATACCCGTAACGAGTGCCGCAGAAGCATTGCA
Organism: Bacteroidales bacterium UBA1256; assembly: GCA_002308195.1. The sequence continues at coordinate 24,148 of DBVU01000111.1, read as the reverse complement.
GGGAAAACTTTCCGGTGTGACAGTAACGACCACGGAAGGTAGTCCGGATGCAGATGTCAAAATCCGTGTACGTGGTGGAACGTCCCTGACTCAATCTAACGACCCGTTGTACATCGTCGATGGTATGCCAGTTAGTAGTATTGCCGACATTGCGCCGAGTGATATTGCTTCGATGGACGTGTTGAAAGATGCTGCAGCAACGGCTATCTACGGTGCCCAGGGTGCAAATGGTGTAATCATCATCACTACCAAAGATTCTGATTCGGATGACGATAAGATGACTTTCCACGTTGACTATAGCGGTTATGTGGGATGGAAGAAGATTGCCAAGAAGTACGATGTGATGGATCCTCAGGAGTTTGCCCTGATGCAATATGAGTGGGCTTACCTGAAGGACAATTCATTGTCTGCTCTGCGTAGCAATTTCTATGCGTACTTCGATAAACTATACAATGATACTAAGTACAAAGATCCGTCTGAGGTAGAGAACTCTTCTATTTCTTCTGTCTTGGAAGAGTACGCAGATCCAAGTCGTCATGAATTCATCGATTGGCAAGATCGTACATTTGGCCGTACAGGATTCAATTCCAATCATTCGGTAAGTGTCAGTGGTGGTAATAAGAATGCCAATTTTACGCTCTCCTACAATCGTATTGACGACAAGGCGATTATGGAGCAATCCAACTATACCCGTAATAATATTTCTGGTAAAGCCAAGTTTAAACCATTTAAGAACTTTACCATTGGATTTACAACCCGTTATACCAGTACTGAGGTGCTTGGATCTGGTTCGAATGCCATCAAGGATAACGGTACTTCCACTGAGTCGCGTCTTCGTAACTGCGTAGTTTACACTCCGACAACCTTGCTCTCAAAAGATGATGGCACGGAAGATACAGATGAGACCTTTGGTTCTCTCTATGACCCGTTGACCACTATTCGCGACAACTACAAACTGAAGTTGGACAAGAAGTGGAATATTCAGGGGTACATGAGCTACAAGTTTGCTAAGCACTTCACGGCTCGCGTTGACATGGGTTATGAGAATCGTCATATTACGACCGATCGTTATTATGGTCCGACCACTTATTTCTCGAAGAATACGGGCCGCCCTGGAATAGAAGGCGGAACCGCTCAAATAGAAGTGGTTGACGAACTCCGTACCACGTTGACCAACCACAACACTCTGGAATGGAAGCAGAGTTTCAATAGCGACCATAATGTGAGCGTGTTGGTAGGTGAGGAAACAATTATTCGCAAGGGATCTACGCAAACAGAAATGGGCTTTGGCTACAAAGGAAACTACGATGTGTTGCATGGCGAGATATTTAACTATATGGGTCAAGCATCTTATTCGGAATTTACCAACTATATCAATCCGCGTGACAACCAGTTGTCGTTCTTGGCCCGTGCTAACTACGATTACAAGGGACGTTACTATATTACTGGAACATTCCGTGCGGATTGCTCCACACGTTTCGCTAAAGGACACCAATGGGGATACTTCCCGTCCGGCGCGGTGGCATGGCGTATGTCCGATGAGGAGTTTATGCAAGATGCCTCATCTTGGTTGAGCAACATGAAGTTCCGTTTATCTCTCGGTATGGCGGGTAATAATAATGTAGACCTGGGTTACTTGCATCCTGATTTCTTGTCACAGCAAATGACCTACATCGATATGGGTGCAGGAACAAGTAATATTCTTGTGGTCGGTGGAAGTAGCAAGATTGCTGCTAATCCAAATCTCAAATGGGAGACAACTATTACTCGTGACTTCGGTATCGACTATGGATTCTTCAACGAGCGCTTAACGGGAACAATCGATCTTTATTGGAACACCACCAAGGACCTGATTATTCTTCAGAAGATGCCCGCTCGCTACAACTCTCAGTATCAAAACATTGGTTCTACTCGCAATATGGGTATGGAATTCTCCATCAAGGGAATCATACTGGACAAGAAATCCAAGAGTTTGAGTTACTACCTTGCCTTGGATGGCAATATCTCGTTTAACAAAACCCGTGTTCAGGACTTGGGTAATGTTACTTCGATGTTGGCACAAACCAGTTGTTTCGGGTCAACAGAATACTTGACTACTGCAGAATTCTTGCTTGAGGTAGGACAACCGGTGGGTAACGTGGTAGGTTACGTAACCGATGGTTACTATACCGCAGCTGATTTTGAAAGTTATGAACAAGGAGTTGCAAATCCTTGGGTAGTAGCCAGTGGTGTGCCTACTTATGATGAGAATAGTTTCTTGACCAACAAGCCAATCCCAGGTTCTATAAAATTCAAGGATATAAATGGTGATGGTAAAATTAACGAGAAGGATAAACAAGTCCTTGGTAATACCGTTCCAACCCATTCCGGTGGTTTCAACCTGAACTTCAATATCGGTGGCGACAAGTGGGGTAAGATTGACTTGGCTGCTAACTTTACTTTCGCATTTGGCCATAAGATTCTGAACCTGTCGAAGATGGAGTATACTACCATTACTGAGAAAACCAAGATGCGTAACTTGATTTCGGCTATGAGTTACAATGACCGCTACTCGTTGTTCTCGAAAGAAGGCCAGTATATGCCAGATGTATATGCTCCAAGTGCTTTTGTCTACGGAGATGCATATACCACCTTTGCAAATCAACTAGACCAAATGAATGCGGACAAAGGAGCCAACACGTATAGTCCAATCATGTCGCACTTCGTGGTTACGGATCAGGATCTGGAAGACGGCTCATTCTTGCGTCTGAACCAACTGACTCTCGGTTATTCGTTACCGAAGGTGTGGATGGAGAAGACAAAGGTTATTAGCAATATCCGTCTCTACGTACAGGGTACGAATCTCTTCTGTGCAACCAAGTATACCGGGCTGGATCCGGAGGTAGATACTCGTTCGAGCAAGAATCCGTTGACACCGGGTGTTGACTTCTCGGCTTATCCTAAGAGTCGCGGTATAAATGTAGGTCTTAATATTCAGTTCTAACACAGCAAACATTCATTATTATGAAAAGATATTTTATTTTAAGTATTTTGGCTCTCTCGCTCGTAGCATGCGAGAAAGATTTCTTTGAAACTGAGTCTCCATCAGCAATGGATGAGGCTGTGTTCAAGTCTGCCGACCTCACTCAGCAAGCTATAGGTGCCATCTATAATACTTTCGGCGAGGACAAGTCCTTCCGTAATCGTCTTTGTGGTGGTTATGTGGCTATGAACACTGATATTGAGCATTGCTCAAAAACGGAGAGTGCTGAGTATGCGGCTTATAACATTACAGGTGCTATAGGTAATGTTTCTACGGCTGATGGTAAGGATCCTTGGGCGTACCTTAATTCTGCCATCGAGCGTGCCAACGTGGTGATTGATGGTATTCGTCTCCATTCAGACACAACAGATGCTACGTTCAAGTATCTTCTTGGCGAGGCATTAACACTCCGTGCGTTCTGCTATCTCGAGATGATTAAGTTATGGGGAGATGTTCCTGCCAGTTTCGAGTCGTTCAATGGTTATAATCAAGAAGTGCTTTACACCAAGAAGCAAGACCGTAATGTCGTCTTCGAGCAACTCCGTATTGACCTAAAAGAAGCGGCACGTCTGATGCCATGGTCCGGTAATATACCTATTGGCAAGGCGGCTAATTTTACAGGCCGTGCAAGTAAGGCACTCGCACTTGGTCTTTTGGCCCGTATGGATATGATGTATGCAGGCTTAGCAATGCGCCCTAATGTGTTTACAGAAGGCGGAACGAGTGCTTGTTCTGTCCAGTATAACGTAAAAGAGGCTGACAAACGTCAAGAACTTTACCAGGAGGCAGTATGGGCATGTGCGCAGATTATTAACAATAGCAGTGAAGCAGCTAAGTTCAAACCAAAATTTGAGGATATCTTCAAAGATTTGTGTGAAGATGTTACCGACTACGCAAATTCAGAATGGATATGGGCATTGCCTTTCTTGGATGGAGCGCGTGGACAAGTACTAGCTCTTACTGGAAACAAGATGTCTGATAAATGTCAAGGCAAATTGATTAATACCAAGTATTATGCACCTTCAGATAAGAACAATACTAAGACGCAAGCCATGATATGGATTGTTCCGACATTCTATTATCAATATGATAAGGCGGACTTACGACGAGATGTAACTATCTTACCATGGTCATGGGAGTGCGATAATGGATCTGGTACTGCATCAAATCCTGCAATTGCGTTCCCTGGTGTGGCGGCTTCTGACCCAAAAGTCTATCAAAAGCAATCGAATGTTAGCCAACTCTACTGTGGAAAACTGCGTGTGGAATGGATGAAGCGCGTTTTCTCTGGAAATGAAGACGGAATAGACATGCCAGTATTGCGTTATACCGATATCCTTTTAATGTTTGCCGAAGCGGCTATCGGTTCGAAAGAAGGTAATGCTCCAAGTGAATTATACGGAATTAATCCGCAAGAATGTTTTGATAAAGTGCGTGAGCGTGCAGGCTTAGCAAGCAAACCGCTTACCTTTGAGGCAATTGTGGACGAACGTGCATTTGAGTTCTGCGGCGAGAATATCCGCAAATACGATTTGATGCGTTGGGGACTACTCAGAGAGAAACTCGAAGCAGCCCAAGCAGCCGTCTATGATCTACAAAATAATACAGGTGACTACGCGGGACGTCCGGACTCTGTATATTTCCACTACACACGTGACGATTCTTATGGACAAGGTGTTCCTGGATTTGTGTTCGATAGATTCGTTGGATTAGATATGGATGCTACTCGCCCTGCTGACTTTGACAAAGAGAACGGGTGGATAGCCAAAGCCTTCTTTACAAAGGATGAAGCAAATATTATTACTCCGGCTAAATGGTACTTATATAAAGAAGGAACAGATATTGACATGCATCAATATTGGCCAATCTTTGATGTGAATATAGCAGCATCAAATGGTTCGCTGTGGAATGATTATTTGTATGGCAATTAACAAATTCATATTTTGCTTGCTTTGCATTCCTCTGTGTCTAACAACTTGTAAAACAAATGGGGGAGGAGAACAACCAGAGAAGAAAACACTTTCCTTCCCCGGGGCCGAAGGTGGTGGCGCGTATACTACTGGAGGGCGTGGAGGAGTTGTTGTTCATGTCACAACACTTTCCGATGATCGCGATGCTACTACAGGTCAGCCTGTGTTTGGCTCGCTCCGCAAGGCTGTTCAGATGGACGGAACGCGTACCATCGTTTTCGATGTGGCAGGAACCATCAATCTCAAGAGTCAATTGGATATTCCTAGCGGTAATTTGACTATTGCAGGCCAAACGGCTCCTGGTGATGGCATTTGTGTTGCTGGTTATCCGGTGGTGGTCAAGGCTAGTAATGTGATTATCCGTTTCATGCGTTTCCGTATGGGAGACCAGAACCAAGTAGAGGGCGATGCTCTTTCTATCAACGAGCGCAAGAATATCCTTATCGACCACTGCTCTTTCTCGTGGAGTACGGATGAATGTGTCAGTTGTTACGGCAATACCGATTTTACCTTGCAGTATTGCATCATCTCTGAGTCATTGAACAATTCTGTTCATGTCAAGGGAGCGCATGGATATGGAGGAATCTGGGGCGGAACGAATGCCACTTTCCATCATAACCTTTTGGCGCATCACAATAGTCGTAATCCGCGTTTTGACCATGATTATGTGAATAAAAAATGTGCGGGACCGATCGATCATGTCAATAATGTAATTTTCAATTGGGGAGGGAATTCCGCTTATGGAGGTGAAGGCACGAACAAAGGAGCAGGCGGAAGGCATATCAATATGGTCAACAATTACTACAAATACGGTCCTATTACTAGCAAAAAAGAGCGTATAGTCAATCCTACTACTAAATGTAGTGACTATTGTGGAAAAGATCCAGGCGGCACAGTTGAACCGGGTAAATTTTATGTGGTTGGTAATTATGTATATGGTTCGAGCGAAGTGACGGCTGATAACTGGAAAGGAGTTAACCCAGATGAATCCGGTAAACTTGCACAATGTAAGGCAGGAAGTCGGTGGACTGACGGGTTGACGGTTCTTCGTAATGAGCAATCAGCCACAGATGCATATGAAACTGTACTAGCCAAAGCGGGATGTTCGCTCCATCGCGATGCAGTTGATACTCGTATCGTCAACGAGGTGCGTACTAGTGATACTAACGGGTTTGTGCGCAATGGCGTAACAGTTACTTCTTCCACCAAGACAGGAAGCAATAAGGACAATCCGAGCAAAGGTGGACTTATTGATACTCCTAATGATGTTGGAGGTTACCCGACTCTCAATTCTGCGGAACCGCCACTCGACACCGATCGCGATGGCATGCCCGATGAGTGGGAGGATGCAAATGGACTGGATAAGAATTCCTACAATGATGGAAAACTCTATACCTTGGATAAGGATTTTACCAATCTTGAGGTCTATCTGAATAGTTTGGTACAAGATTTGTTCTAATATTTTTGAGAACAACCAAAACAATACACAATGAAACGAATTTTACTACCTCTCTTGGCGCTTGTCAGCGCGGCTGTAATGGCGCAAAATCCCTACGACAAGTACTATACCGATCTGCCTTGCCCCGTTGAGCATGTTCAGCCGATTGTCTTCCCCGACTATACGGTTGCGCTCACCGATTTTGGTGCAGTGGGCGATGGACAAACCGATTGTACCGAGGCTTTCGCTAATGCACTTAAACACCTGGAGAAACAAGGTGGTGGTCATCTTATCGTGCCTGATGGCAAATGGCTTACGGGACCTGTCAAACTGGTTTCTAATGTCGATTTGCATTTGGCCGATAATGCAGTTATCTTGGGCTCTACCAATAAGGAACTCTATGTCCAGGCTAAGGATTCACTACGTGATGGTTCCAAGAAGTGTAATGCACTTATCTACGGTTCCAAATTGGAGAATGTGGGCATTACAGGTCGTGGTACTATCGATGGACAAGGTATCTACTGGCGCCCGGTTAAGCAGAAAAAAGTGAGCGAAGACCAATGGAATGAGTTCCTCGCAATGGGCGGTGTCCAAAAACCGGATGGGAATAGCAAGAAATCGTTCATCTGGTATCCGTTCAATCTGAACAAAGAGTACGGAATCCCAAATATCGCGAAAGACCCGATTATTCAGGAGAAAATGCGTCCTCATTTGGTTAACATTACCGATTCCAAGAATGTGTTGGTAGAGAATGTCCATCTGCTCAATTCGCCTAAGTTCCATCTCGTTCCTACGCGCATCCAGAATCTTATTATCGATGGTGTCAACATCCGTTGTCCGCATTGGGCGCAGAATGGCGATGCTATGGACCCGGGCAATATCCAGGTGGCACTTATCGTCAATTGCAATATCTCTTGTGGTGACGATGGTATCTGTATGAAGGGCGGAGTAGGCGAGAAAGGCGTAGCAGCGGGACCTCAGCGCGATTTCCTCATATGCAACGATACCGTCTATCGTGCTCACGGTGGGTTCGTCATCGGTTCTGAGTTCTCTGGTGGCATGCAACGCCTCGTGGTGAAGGATTGCCGTTTCGAGGGCACGGATATAGGTTGCCGTTTCAAATCGGCTCCGGGACGTGGTGGATGGTGCGAAGATATCTATTGCTACGATATTATCATGAAGGATATCCGCGAGTCGGCCTTCCTTATCTCTTCGGGCTATGCCGACAAAGGTGCGGGCGTTAGCGCAACCGATAGTGACAACAAGGACGCTTTCTTCCCCGATTGGTCGAATATTACTTTCCGTAATATTACTTGTGTGGGATCTAAACAAGCCGTTGATATCCAAGGACTTAAAGGCAAACCAGTTCATAATATCCTTTTCGATAATGTCATGATTATTGGCAATAAGAAGGGTATCAAACTGGAGAATGCCGAAGATATCAATTTCGTTAACTGCCAGATCAATCCGAAGCCAATGCCTATCGAGGATTACAAGAAGATTAAGAATGTGCGTTACAACGGCAAAGATCCGGACGCAGTAGACTAAATGCAAAAAATCTACATTTTTCGACAGTAAATACTTGTTTGTTTCGAAAAAATGTAGTACTTTTGCACCGAATTTGTAAAATGAACTTTACAATTAACAACAATATTAACTTTTAAAACTCAACAATTATGAAGAAATTCTTCCTCTTTGCAGCTGTTTTTGCTGCTATGACTGTTAACGCAGCTTCTTTTACTGGCTTTGATGCTCGTGGTAAAGATTTAGGAGATCAGATTCACGATCAAAACTTGATCCAAAATCAGAACAATATTTTATTGAATGAAACGGATGCAACAGCACATAAGTACGAAATTAAGCTTGACAAAGCTGATATAGTTGATGGTGCTGCAGTTAGCACAGAGTGTTCGTTTACTATGGGTGGCATTACTTTCTGGTATTCCAACTCGAACGATGGAACGGTTGCTTATAAAACCTATCTGCAGTATATCCAACCTAATGGAAACAAGCGTAAAGTGATTATCCCGACAACTGTAGGTGAGAAAGTGCGCATCTATGCGATCGAAGCTTGCAATGGTGTCGCAGTTGAGGGTGTTACAGGTGGCAGTAATATTGATCTCGTAGCAATGGGTGAAGATTGCCAGACTTATACTGAATTGACCGCAAAAAGTACTTCTATCGTACTTTGGTCTGATAAGCGTGACGCAAGCTTTACAGCTACGAAATTTAAACTGTCTGCCATCCTTCCTGTTTCTACAGAAGGTGTAGAGAACGTTAACTCTGCTGTTAAGGCTGAGAAGTTCTTCCGCGATGGCCAACTCATCATTCGCAAGAATGGTGTAGAGTACAACGCTCTGGGCGAGAAACTCTAATCAACCACTTCAAATAACTACTAAAAGCAGGCTTCACGGCCTGCTTTTTTGTTTGTCAAAAACTGCATAATTATATATACGTAGTATATATGGTCATTTTATTACCGAGACAATCACGAGACATTATCGAGACAATCACCTGACATATAGAATATGTTAGTTCCGAAATATTACGAAAATATTCTCACTATTTCGTTGCAGACGTAAATGACTCATTCTGAGCAAATTAAAAATCCGAAACAAATTTGCATGTACGTATATGTTTCGAAATAATATTTTTCCGCGTGCGTATGTGTGTTTTTATTGCTATCTTTGCGCCAAATAATTTCATTATTCACACTTAACTCACACCACCATGAAACGACTTTTCTCACTTTTCGTCGTATTAGGAGTATTTTTCCTTCATGCTTTTTCTGTAACAGTCCAATTGCCTGCAACGTTGGACAAAACTAACTACTCAGACAAGAGCAGCGGTTTAGGATGGTACAACACCGACTATTTCGATCTCGGTCCCGGTGATGCTCCCAACACCGACACTTGGGTGGAATGGAGTATCAATCTCCGTTATCCGGGAAGTTATACTGTCACCGAAGATGGTGCATGCTCCAATGGCCATCAATGGCAGTTACAGTTGTTAAATGCCCAAGGCACCGTGCTGTCTAGTCATGATTGTGTGCGGATGGGCGCTTATACAGGTACCTACAACGATGGAACTTGGGACTTGAGCTCTTTCACTGCAGGTGAGTATAGATTGCGCGTTGTTAATATATACGAGTGGTCTCAGCCTAAGTTAAAGAGCGTGCAACTGGAATACGTTGGCGAGTTGCCTGCAGATCCGGATCCGATACCAGATCCTGACCCATCGGGCAATTCGGTAACCTACACCTACGATAAATCTATCTTCGCCAATCCTGAGCGTGGGTTCTATTATCATTACGAAAAGGTTCTGACGGCTAACTCTCCATACGCAGTCAAGGGTAATACAAGTGAGTTGACTTCGCATGCCAATGAGAAAGGTTCGTTGATTCTGATAGTGTACTACCTCGATAATTTCAAGACTACTGCTACTCTGCCGAGCCAAATCATCAATGCCTTTGATGAAGATATGGCAGAATTGCGCAGTAGGGGTATGAAATGTATCGTCCGCTATGCTTATAATGCTAACTCTTCTCAGTCAGATGCTTCTTGGACTTATGTACAGCAACACATCGACCAACTGAAAGCCAAATGGCAAGCCAATGCCGATGTGATATTCTGCTTCCAAGCCGGATTCGTAGGTTCGTGGGGCGAGTGGTACTATTCTACCAACTTTGGCAACCATGCCACGGATATGAGTAACGCTAACCGTAGAAGTTTGGTAACTAAGTTGTTGGAATGCGTTCCTTCTGACCGTTATATTTTGATTCGTACTCCGCTCTTCAAGACTGATTATTTGAGCCGAACTGGTAGCACCACAACTGCATTAACGGCTTCCGAGGCTTATCAGAATACGGCCAAAGCGCGTCTAGGACACCATAACGATGCTTACCTCTATGGTGGCCAAGACCAAGGTACCTATTCTGATACCGCAATCCAAAAGCCGTGGTTAGCACAAGAAACGCTCTACGTGCCAAATGGTGGTGAAACAAACGAAACAAACACGACGAATGCGCAGACCAAGGCTTCGTACAACAATACCGTCCGCGAATCCAGTCGTTTGCACTATACCTTTATCAACCAGGGTTATGCCGAGGCCATGACGAATGTATGGCGCAACAGTACTCCGAAGACATACGACTCGCTTCGTGTTCACTTGGGCTACCGCTTCACGCTCATGAATGGTACTTACACCTCACAAGCTGCTCCGGGTGGAACGATGTCAGTTTATATGAAGATTAAGAATGTGGGCTATGCTCCTCTTTACAACCAACGTACGGCTTATATCGTATTGAAGAATAGCGGCCATACATATTCTATTCCGCTCTCAACAGACCCGCGTTCATGGAAACCGAATGGAGTAGTTTCCACTGTCAGCGAAGAACTGACTTTGCCATCGAATATCGCAACGGGTACCTACCAACTTTATCTGCACATGCCGGATGCATACTCTTCTCTGGCATCCAATTCCGCCTATTCAGTTCGTTTTGCCAATAGCAACGTTTGGGTTGCCTCTACTGGTATGAACGACCTGAAGGCAAGTATCATCATTACCAATACGCCTTCAACTCCATCGTTGACTGTAGAGCCGACTTCTATCAATTTTGGCGATGTGATGCAAACGACGACTGCTACACGTACATTCTCTGTTAATGGAGCTAACCTAACAAGCGGTGTGACCGTTAGTAGCAACAATCCTGCTCTGACCGTTTCTCCTGCTAGCATTACGCAATCCGCTGCGACTGCCGGAGCGACAGTCACGTTATCGCTCACTCCTTCGGCTACAGGCAGCGGCAGTGCCACTGTTACAGTCTCCGGAGGTGGAGCAACAAGCAAGACTGTCACAGTGACATGGAACGGAACAGCCATAAGTGGTGCCGTTGAACTGCCTGCTACACTCAACAAAGCAAACCACTCTGCCGTAAGTAACGACATGGTATGGTACAACACCGACTATTTTGATCTGAACCCGACAGGTACACAATTTCCAACTGCATATGCCGATTGGACTGTTTATCTGAGTTATCCAGCAGAATACTCCGTATCGGAAATAGGTCATTATGAGAACGGACACCAGTATAAACTACAATTACTGAGCGGAAATAATGTTATTTCCGAATACACCACTACAGCTACTTGGGGCCAAAGTACTACAGAGGATTTAACTTTCCCGCAAACCGCTAAGTGGAATTTAAGCAGTGTACCTGCAGGCGTGTACACTCTGCGTGTAAAGGATAGTCTGGAGTGGGGAGAACCTAAGCTCAAGAGTATAACACTTGAGTGTGAGGCTTTAGTTACTTCGCACACTGTTACATGGAATGCAACTACCAATGGCGGATCTTGCGCAACGGCAACATCCGAAATTGATACGGGCGATCCTTTAGGCACACTGCCAACAGCAACAAAGTCTGGCTATGTCTGCATAGGATGGTTTGATAGTTCTACAGGAGGTCATCCGGTAGATGAGACAACTGTTCCCGCAGGCAATGTAACCTACTATGCACAATTCTTGCCGATTCCACAATTGTCTGGCACGGCGGTTGATCTGCCTAACACTTTGAATAAGGCCAATATGGGTTCTGTCAGCGAAGACATGACCTATTATGGCGCCAACAATGATTTCTTCGACCTTGGTCCAACAGATGCGACAAACCTGTATCGTTGGGCTGCGTGGAGAGTCAATCTCCTTTACCCAACTACTTACACAGTAACCGAAGAAACCAGTTGTTCCAACGGACACCAATATATCATGCAGTTGTTTAGTGGAAACAACTTGGTTGCGGAATTCACTACTACCAAAGTCAGCGCTGCTACTACAGGTGATTCGCAAGCATATGAGCAAGCCACTCAATGGGATCTGAGTAGTCTCTCGACTGGCAACTATGTGCTGATGGTTCGCAATGCTTATCCATATAGCCAACCGAAGTTGAAACGTTTGACTTTGGCATGCGAAGTTCCTGTTTCGACTTACACTGTCACATGGAATGCGACTACCAATGGTGGATCTTGCGCAACCGCGACAACGACTGTTACGGCAGGTGAGGCTATTGGAACTCTGCCATCTGCAACTAAGACGGGCCACACGTTTGTCGGATGGTTCACACAAGCAACTGGTGGCACGCAAATCACTGCGGCTACTATTCCGACTGGCGATGTGACCTATTTCGCACAATTCACGCCTGATACATATACTATTTCTTATAATCCGGGCGCTTACGGTACTGGTTCCATCGCTTCTGGCACTAAGACCTATGGCGTTAACTTCACGTTATCTTCTTCCACGTTTACTCGCACGGGTTACACTCAAACGGGGTGGAGTACTACCGATGGCGGTGCGAAAGCGTATGATTTAGGAGGTACTTACACGGCGAACACGGCTATTACTCTTTATCCTTTCTGGACTGCAAACACCAATACTGCTTATATAGTTAAGCATTGGCAACAGAATCTTGTTGGTAATGACTATACCGAGGTAGTTGCTGATCGTCAGAATATGACTGGTACTACAGGCGCAAATACCGCGGCCGCTGCTAAAACCTACACAGGCTTCACGGCTAGGTCCTTCTCGCAATCAACTATTGCCGCTAACGGTAGCACAGTAGTCAATATCTACTACGATCGCAAGACCTATACCATTACATGGAAGAACTATAATAATGCTACGCTAGAAACAGACAATAATGTACGTTATGGCGCGACACCGACTTACGATGGCGCAACGCCTACTCGTGCCGCCACCGCACAGTATACCTATACATTCTCTGGATGGAGTCCTGATGTAGTGGCTGTAACGGGTAATGCAACCTATACGGCTCAGTTCTCACAAACAACCAATAGTTATACGGTATCGTTCAATGTTCAAGGTCATGGCACCGCTCCATCCAACCAAACGGTTGAGTATGGCGCCAAGGTGACTAACCCGGGCAACCTGACCGCAACAGGTTACACCTTCGGCGGTTGGTTCAAAGAGGCCGCTTGCACCAATGCATGGAACTTCAATACGGATGTTATCACGGGTGCTCAAGTTATTTACGCTAAGTGGACGGTTAATACCCACACCTTGACTTGGATCACCGACGGTGATGCATTGACCGGCAATTACACGAGTGGCAATGTGGCTTACGGAGCGACCATCGTTCAGCCGAATACTCCGACCAAGACGGGTTATACCTTCTCCAACTGGGGTGCTACTGTCCCTGCTACAATGCCTGACAACGATCTGACTTTCACAGCTCAGTGGACTGCTAATACCAGCACGGCTTATCTGGTTAAACATTGGCAGCAAAATCTCAATGACAATGACTATACCGAGATTGTAGCCGATCGTCAGAACATGACAGGAACTACGGGTCAGTTAACTGCGGCAACATCCAAGACATACACTGGTTTCACGGCTAAGTCCTTCTCGCAGCAAACAATTGCAGCTAATGGTAGCACCGTAGTCAATATCTACTACGACAGAAATACCTATACCATTACCTGGAATAACTACGATAACTCTACGTTGGAGACTGACCTCAACGTACGTTATGGCGCAACGCCTAGCTACGATGGTGCAACGCCTTCTCGTACTTCTACAGCGCAATATAGTTATACTTTCACAGGTTGGAGCCCTGAGATTACTACTGTTTCGGCCAACACGACCTACACAGCTCAGTTCTCGTCATCTACCAACAGTTATACCGTAACCTTCGATGTTCAGGGTCATGGCGTAGCACCTTCCAGCCAAACCATTGCATATAATGGTAAGGTAACTCAACCTACTGCTCCGACCGCAACAGGCTATACCTTCGGCGGTTGGTACAAAGAGGCTGCTTGCACCAATGCGTGGAGGTTCAATCAGGATAGAGTAACCGGAACACTAGTTCTCTACGCTAAATGGACAGTTAATACCCACACACTAACTTGGATCACCGATGGTGATGCTTTGACAGGCAATTACACGAGTGGCAATGTGACTTACGGAACTACCATCGTTCAGCCGAATACTCCGACCAAGACGGGTTATACCTTCGCCAATTGGGGAGCAACGGTTCCTGCAACGATGCCTGACAACGACCTGACCTTCACGGCTCAATGGACTGCTAATACGAACACAGCTTATACGGTTAAACACTATCAGCAGAACTTGACAGGCAACCAGTACACCTTGTTCGAGACAGAGAACAAGACGGGTACTACGGGCCAGCTAACTGCAGCGACATCTAAGTCATACACCGGTTTCACAGCCAAGTCCTTCTCGCAAGCGACTATTGCTGCAGACGGTAGTACCGTAGTAGATATCTACTACGATCGTCAGACCTTCACTATCACGTGGAAGGATGGTGACGACCAGACTATCGAAACGGATATCAACGTACGTTACGGTGCAACTCCTGAGTATAACGGCACAACGCCGACTAAGACGGCCACGCCGCAATATACCTACACGTTCAATGGCAATTGGAGTCCTACTATCGTCACGGTAACGGGTAATGCAACCTACACAGCTCAGTTCGACCAGGAGGTTAACTCGTACACCATCACATGGCTTAATGATGACGGTACTGTTATCGACCAGACGACGGTTGCTTATGGTGTCGTTCCTAGTCACGCAGCTCCAAGCAAGGCTCCTACGGCACAGTATACTTATACCTTTGCCGGTTGGACACCAGCTATCGTAGCAGTAACAGGCAATGCAACCTATACGGCTACGTATACCAGCACTGTTAAAACGTACACTATCACCTGGAAGGATGAAGACGGTAGTACTATCGACGAGACCACGGTAGAGTATGGTGCAATGCCAACTCACGCCGATCCAAGTAAGGATCCGGATGCACAGTACACTTACACCTTCGCCGGTTGGAGTCCTGCACTGACCGAGGTAACGGGTGATGCAACATATACGGCTACTTATACCAGCACAGTAAATGAGTACACTATCACCTGGAAGAATGATGATGGTAGTATCATTGACCAGACGACAGTTGCTTATGGTGCAATGCCAACTCATGCAGATCCAAGTAAGGCTTCTACTGCACAGTACACCTATACGTTTGCCGGTTGGAGTCCTGCTCTGAGCGCAGTAACAGGCAATGCAACCTATACGGCAACCTATACCAGCACCGTTAACACCTACACCATCACATGGAGGAATGATGATGGTAGTCTCATCGACCAGACGACAGTTGCTTATGGTGTCGTTCCTACTCACGAAGATGCCACCAAACAGAATACAGCTGAGTGGACCTACACCTTCGCAGGTTGGACACCGACTATCGTATCGGTAGTAGGCGATGCTACTTACACCGCAGTCTTCACCGCAACGAAGAACTCCTACACGGTAAGCTTCAATGCCAATGGTCACGGTACAGCTCCTATGAGTCAGAGTGTTGCATATGGCAGCTATGCAACTCAACCGACGATGAGCAATGTCGAGGGTTACACCTTCGGCGGTTGGTATCGTGAGGCTGGTTGTGCTACTGTTTGGAACTTTGCTTCAGACGAAGTGACAGGCGATGTAGAACTGTTTGCTAAATGGACTATCAACAGTTGGACACTGACCTGGGATCTGAATGGTGGTACTATCACTGGTACAGGTTATACTCCTGCTGGTCTGACCGAATATGGCACACCGCTGGTTGCTCCGACTGTTGAACTGCAAGGTTATACATTCGCCGGTTGGAATCCTGCAGTAGATGCGACGATGCCTGACAAGAATGTAACCTACACGGCCACTTGGTCTGCAGCAGGTAATACCAAGTATACCGTTCGCCACTTGTGGCAGAACCTCAATGACAATGGTTACACCTTGCACGAGGCAGAACAGAAAACTGGTGCTACGGGTTCTCTCACTGCTGCTATGCCAAAGACCTACACAGGCTTTACGGCTAAACCATTCTCTCAAGTGGAGATTGCTGCAAATGGTGGTACAATAGTAGATATCTATTATGATAGGAATACGTACACGGGCGTTACATTCTCTAGTGGAGAAGGTGGAACGATCAGTGTATCTCCTGAACAAAATACTTATTCATACGGTGAAGAGGTTACGCTAACCGCATCTCCTGAAGAAGGCTATACCTTCAGCGAATGGGCCGATGCTGATGGTAATACAGTAAGCACAGAGACTTCTGTTACATACACAGTTGAAGGCGATGCTACAATCACTGCAGTCTTTGTCGCAAATACCAACACGGCATATATCGTTAAGCACATGTGGCAAGACCTCGTAGGCGATGACTATACTGAATATGAGAGTGAAACATTGTATGGAACGACTGGCACGCAAACATCTGCAGAGCCTAAGACGTACGAAGGATTCACCGCTCAAACAGTTGTTCAAACTACGATTACCGGTGATGGTGAAGCAGTGGTTATTATCCGCTACGATCGTCAAACATTCACTATTACCTTCAAATCTGAGGGTAGTGTACTGAAGACGGAGACTCTGCGTTATGGTGCAATGCCTGTTGCTCCTGTTGATCCGACCAAGGAGCCGGATGCACAGTACACCTATACCTTCTCTGGCTGGACTCCTGCTATAGATGTCGTGAAGGCTAACCAAACCTATACGGCTACATTCAGTAGTGTATTGAACAAATATACTATTACCTGGAAAGATGAAGATGGCACAGTACTGAAGACCGAAGAAGTAGAATATGGCACAACGCCTGTTGCTCCTTCGGAGCCTAGCAAGCAATCCACTGCACAGTATACCTATACGTTTGCGGGATGGTCACCAAGTGTGGTTCCTGTGGAGGGCGAAGCTATTTACACGGCAACCTATAATAGTACGGTGAATACGTATACAGTTACTTGGAAGGACGAAGATGGTACTGTCTTAGAAACAGACGAGAACGTAGAATATGGCGCAATGCCAAGCTTCCATGGTCAAACCCCGTCCAAGGCTTCCAACGAGCAGTATACTTATACATTTGCTGGTTGGACTCCTGAGGTAGCAACTGTCCAGGGAGATGTTACCTATATGGCTACATATACTTCTACACTGCGCTCTTACACAATTACGTTCCTCAACGAGGATGGTTCAGTGCTGAAGACAGAGGAAGTTGAGTATGGAACAATGCCTGAAGCACCATCTACTCCTACTAAGGATGAAGATGCAGGTTACACCTACACATTCAGTGGATGGAATCCTTCTATCGTATCCGTAACGGGTGAAGCAACCTATACGGCCACGTTTACTGCCACACCAAAGACCTTCGGTGGCGTGACTATCACTACTTCCGATCCTACGCAAGGAACGGTAAGTGCTACTCCGGAGAAAGACGAGTATACTTATGGCGAAGAAGTAACGATTACGGCAACTCCGAATGATGGCTATAGCTTCGAAGGTTGGGTAGATGAGAATGGCAATGTCATCAGTACAGATGCAACTACCACTGTCACAATCTCTGGCAATACGACTATCACTGCTCAATTCAGCGCAAACGATGGTATTGCTTACACCGTACGCCACTGGCAGCAAAACGTGGACAATGATGAGTATACCGAGGTTCTGGCAGATAAGCAAACTCTGACAGGCGTTACTGGCCAATTGACTGCAGCATCTGCACTGGTATACGAAGGCTTCACTGCTTTGTCCTTCGAGCAACAAGTGATTACTGCTGATGGCTTGGCTGAAGTTAATATCTACTACGACCGACAACTGTTCACGGTGATCTTTGTAGTGGAAGGAACCGAAGTGCAGAATAGTACCTGGAAGTATGGCGCAATGCCTGAGTATCAGAGTATCACTCCTACTAAGGAGCCAACTGCTCAATATACATTTACATTCAGCGGATGGACTCCAGAGTTAGAGGTCGTTACGAAGGATATTACTTACACTGCCATCTTTACGGAGAAAGTTAATAGCTATCTCATCACCTTCCAGAATGAGGATGGAGAAGTATTGCAGAGCAGCGAGTGGAACTATGGTACAATGCCAACGTATAATGGCCATACCCCGACAAAAGCTGACGACGATACCTATACTTACACCTTCAGCGGTTGGACTCCTGAGGTCGAGACAGTAACGGGTGAGGCTACTTATACCGCCACCTTTACTGCTACCGAGAAACCATTCGAGGGTATCGAGGAAGTAGTTGTCACCGAAAATGGAATTAGCGGTCCTAAGGGTATGCGCATCTACGACTATACCGGCAAGGATGTAACTAATGCCATGGATCATCTCTATCAGGGTACCTATATCATCGTCGTAGGTGGTAAGACAAAGAAAGTTATGATCCCGTAAATAGACTAGCACAATTTGTTTTAACCTATAAAATTTAGTATTGTTATGAAAAAAATCTTTTCTGTATTTCTGGCATTAGGACTAGGTATCCTAACTGCTTTCGGAACTACGGTCAATGTTTCTCCGGGTTCTGGAACATTGAGAAGTGCTGTCGCCAATGCCGCGGCAGGTGACGTTCTTGTTCTCTCAACTGGAGAATACACCGAGACGTCTCATGTCAAACCTGCGGTAGCTCTTACCGTCAAGGCAGCCGATGGCGCAAAACCGGTTGTCACATTGACAGGCTGTCGTATTGAACCAACGGCGGACTTTACGCTTCAAGGTGTCAGCCTTCAAGGAACGGCAGAAGCATTCAGACTTGTGCCTGGATCTACGGTTTACAACATCACTGTTAAAAATTGTGAGTTCAGTGGTTTCCCGAGTTACTTTATCCGCGTGTACAACACTGATCAAGCTGCTCCCTACATCAACAAATTGACGGTAGACGGTTGTATTTTCCATATGGGAACCACGGCCGCAAACTCTGCCCGTGCTATCTATTCGGAAGCTTCACCGAAGCAGTTGAAAAATCTGGAAGTAAAGAACAGTACATTTGATGGTGGACCAAACGGAACAGGACGTTTCATTTACGTGTATTCCGGAAGCGATAACTTGGCTGAATTGGAAGGCACGGTTGAGATTGATCACTGTACATTCTACAACAGTACCAACGGACGTGGTGTGTATCCTGCCAATATTGACAAGAGTCATATCACCAATTGTATCTTCATGAATACCGAGGAGCGTGACAATACAGTTAGTTTCGCTGCATATGGTTCCAACTCTTATGTAAGAAACTGCATCACATTCAATGCTCCCGTGAAGATCGGAGAAGGAGGATCGCAAGCTAACTGTGCTAACCGCAATCCTTATTTTATTGATGCTAACAACGGCAATTTCCAACTCTATAGTAATAGCCCTGCTGTCAATGCAGGTACTGATGGAACGACTGTTGGTGATCCGCGTTGGGGAGTTTCTTCGCAAGCGCACGACAACTCTGATGATCCATATAAGCCGTATAAGATGCCGTATTCTATGGCTCCGACGACTAACTCTGTCAAAGTATTGTGGCAAATGTCTGAAGAGACTGAGGCTACTGAGGCGGTTGTTTATTATGGCACAGACTCGACCAACCTCAACCAACAAGTTACAACCAATTCTGGTTGGAACGTAGCGGACGAAGGTTATGTACACGTGGTTACTCTCACGGGATTGCAGCCTAACACTCGCTATTATTTCACCGTTGGCGCTAGCGCTACGCGTCGTTGCCCGAAGATTAGTTGGACCAAGACTGCGCCTGAGCAAGGCACGGCTTATCGTATCTTCTCCATCAGCGATATTCACGGCAACGCACGCAATAACTGGTCCAATATGCAGGATTTCATCTGTAACCTCAACTGCGATATTTCGCTTATGAATGGTGACTTTGTTAGCAGCAAGGGTAATGACCGCAACTGGAATAACTATTATTTCACTCCTGGTCAGAAGTTCCTGGGACAAGTGCCGTGTATGTCATCTCCGGGTAACCATGAGACGGGCGACCCGCGTGGCCTGCGTTGGTCTTCTTTCTACGACTATTTCCATCAGTTCTCGCACGAAGGTGCATCCGAAGGCGATACTATCGACCCGCGTGGAGAATCGTATTTCCACTTTGTGTACGGAAATGCCGATGTGATTGTTCTCAATCTTAACTTCGACGAATCTAGTCCGAAGTTTCAAAAGGGTTGCAGACAATACGTATGGCTTGATTCTGTTCTCAACGCTTGTTCGCGTCCGTGGATTATCGTTTGCCACCACGTAGGTATCTATACTTCTGGTTACCACGGCCAGTGGTCAGAGGAACCAAAACGTGCGGCTCCACTATTGGAGAAGTATGCTGCGGCTCCGTACAATAAGCATATTATTTCCCTTTCTGGTGACGACCACTCGTTCGAGCACCTGTACAAGGATGGCGTACACTATGTTCGCCCGGGTTGCGGACGTGATGCTAACTATGCGCAACAGAAGCAGATTGTAGATGCTAAGTACTCTATGTTCTATCGCAAGGTTTCATGCTTCTCCACGCTTGATATGGCTGCCGATGCATCCAAGATCGCGCTCACGGCTTACGATTCAGTTGGAAATGTCTTTTATACCTACGATTTCTTGCGCGAAGGTGAAGTTATCACTCCTTCCATCAATTTCACTACGCCTGCCACAGAAGTCGAAGTCGAAGATTCCATCAAACTGCAATGGTATGCGTTCGACCCGAACAAGGATGCCGTAGTTTCGCTCTATTATTCGCAAAATCCAAATGCCACTAGTGTAACGGGCATGACGCTTATTGCCGAGAATCTCGCTAATACGGTCGATCGTTATGTATGGTATACGCGCAATATTGAGCCGAAGGGCAAGTACTATGTCTATGCTGCTATTCAGTCGGCAGGCCAAACTTTTCTCTGCACCAATCCTGCAGTGGTTACGTTGGTGGCCGATGTCACTCCTCCGCCCGCTCCAAATGCGCTTCTGGGCTACGACCAAGATGGCCATTATCGCCTGACTTGGCAAAATCCGACTCGTCCTGTGCATCTCGAAACACTGTTGGAGGATTTCTCCAGTGGCATGGCTTCTATCCAAACGGATAGTGAAGAAGGTGCCACAATGCAAGCTTCTGTTAGTGATGGCGCGCTCAAGTGTGATTATAGTATCACGACTGCTTGGACAACGGCTTCTGCCGACTATGTTTTTGCTACGCCAACAGACTTGCAAAAAACGCCGAAACTCTCTTTCCGACTCAAAGGTAATGGTACCAGTACCGCTTTGCGTCTGGTTTGTAAGAATATGTCATCCGGACACGAGGATATGTGGTATACCGAGAAATTCACGCTTTCTTCCACCTCTTGGCAGACTCTGGAACTGGACATGCGCACCATGTTGCAATTCGACTGGGCTCCCAATACCGACCAAGCCAATCATGTGGAAGGCGTAACGCGTATTTCCTTCAGTATTTCCTTGGGAAACAACGCTTCTGGTACGTTCTATATCGATGATATTCGCGTTTCGGGTGATGTCAATCCTGCTCCTGATTTCCAGGAAACGGTTATCGTGCGTAAGGATAATGGCTATCCGCAATCTATTACCGATGGTACGGAGATTTATCGCGGCACAGCCGAAGAATGTGTTGACGCAACTAGTACAGTTCCTCAGTTGTACTATTACGCTGCATTTGCTTCCGATGATCGTGGCAACTGGTCGTCGCCTGATCCTGCTGCACAATGGTATTCCGGTAATCTCCCTACTTCGCCCGAGGAGGTCTTGGTGCCAATTGCTCCGCAGAAAAAACTCGTCAATGGCATGTTGCTCATTGAGAAAGAAGGCAGAACCTATACTGCCCTCGGAGCAGAAGTTAAATAATGACCGAGACTTTATCGAGACAATAACGAGAGAACAACGAGACAATACCGTATCCTACCCATACCTATAATATACATAGTATATTATCCCGTGATTTTGAATTTTCTCTAGAAAAAGAACAAGCACTAAGATTTTTAGTGCTTGTTTTTTGTGATAATGGATGTAGCGGCATTGATGCCATCTAGTGCGCTGCTCGTGATTCCGCCTGCGTAACCTGCGCCTTCACCGCATGGATACAGATTCCGGGTGCTCACCGATTCCATCGTTTCCGGATCACGCACTATCCGCACGGCGCTGCTACTTCGGCTTTCTACGCCTAATATCACGGCCTCGTTGGTTAGAAATCCCGGATATTTTTTGTCAAAATCTCGAAAACCTTGTTGCAGTCGTTTGCCTATATGTTTCGGCAACCATTGATCTAATCGACTATTCACCATGCCCGGCAAGTAACTGCACTCAGGCAAACTTTTACTTGGCTTACCTTCTACAAAATCTCGCATCCGTTGGGCAGGGGCGGCCGATTTCTTTCCGCTGATGGCCGCTTGCTCAAATGCCAGCCGTTCTAATTCTTCTTGATATTCCAAGCCTCTCAGTGGATCATTTCCCGGTATATCTTCAGGCAAAATCTGCACCACCATACCACTGTTGGCGTATGGCGAATTGCGATGACTGGCAGACATTCCATTCACCACGCAACCGTCTGCGCTACTTCCCGCAGGCACAATATGTCCGCCCGGACACATGCAGAACGAATAAACTCCTCGCCCGTCTACTTGTGTCACTAGCGAATAAGACGCATTGCCAATCAAGTCGATTAGTTTGTCATCAGGCTGATGGAACATCAGTTTGTTTATCAGACTTTGCGGATGTTCAATTCGCACGCCCATTGCAAAACCTTTTGTTTCCATCGCCACACCTTCTGCGGCCAGCATTCGATAGGTATCGTGCGCAGAATGGCCTATCGCCAAGATGATGGGCGTATCTCCAAATGCGCTGAGCGAATCTACTCGGCTCTCAAAATGTATCTCCCCGCCATGCGCAAGAATACATTCGCGCATATTCTTGATGATTCCCGGTAATTTGTCGCTACCAATATGCGCGTGCGCTTCATACAATACCGTATCATTTGCACCAAAATAATGGAATAGTTCCATCACTCGTTGCATATTGCCGCGTTTTTTCGAGCGAGAGAATAGTTTTCCGTCGCTGAATGTGCCTGCACCGCCTTCGCCGAAACAGTAGTTCGATTCCGGATTTAGCCCTTCATTCCGATTGAGCAAAGCGATATCGCGTTTGCGCTCACTCACTTCTTTACCGCGTTCGTAGATGATTGGTTTGATTCCATGCTCCAATAGCGTGAGTGCTGCAAAAAGTCCCGCAGGGCCGCAACCGATGATAATAACCGATTGTTTGGCTTGATGAACATCTTGAAAAACAGGCTGTTCATATAGCGGAATCGGTGCATCTTTGGCTATTGGCTTGCCGTTGGCGTCGGTCAATACAGTAAGATGCACTTTCAACTGTCGCTGACGTGCATCTACCGAACGTTTCACAATGCGCCATTTCTGCTCCGCAGACCAAGCGTCTTGTGGGGAAAGTATGTATTCTTTACTATCCAATCTTTGCCAAAACGGATTCCAATCCTTGCTCTTTGACTGCTTCGTTGATCTTAGTCTCCAACTCATCGCAAAGATCAGGATTGTCGGCCAAAACATTCTTCACATTGTCACGGCCTTGACCCAGTTTGGTCTCACCGTAACTAAAGAACGAGCCACTCTTCTTAATCAAATCACAAGCCACTGCGAAGTCCAGTATCTCACCTATGCGAGAAATGCCTTCGTTGAACATCAAGTCAAATTCTGCTTTCTTGAATGGAGGAGCCACTTTGTTCTTTACTACTTTCACGCGAACTTGATTACCTTTGATGTTATCGCCATCTTTGATTTGACCGATACGGCGAATATCGAGGCGAACACTCGCATAGAATTTCAGTGCATTACCACCGGTCGTGGTCTCCGGATTTCCAAACATCACGCCGAT
>DBVU01000037.1:17289-17416 GCA_002308195.1 Bacteroidales bacterium UBA1256 | reverse complement strand
CGGTTCTGATAATCAAGGTAATACGCATGTTCCCACACATCCATAGTAAGTAGAGGTTTCAAACTTTTGATTAGCGGATTGGAGGCATTAGGCTCTTGGGTAATTACCAGTTTGCCGTCTTTGTCTT
>DBVU01000037.1:463-17259 GCA_002308195.1 Bacteroidales bacterium UBA1256 | reverse complement strand
AGCCATACCCATCCGGAACCGAACAGCGTTGTGCCTTTGGCCTCAAACTCCGCCTGGAAATTCTCTAAGCTACCAAAAGCCTGGTTGATGGCATCCAACAGCTCACCTTCTGGTGCTCCACCCTCGCCCACAGGAGCAAACTGGGTGAAATAGAGATTGTGATTGAGTATCTGACCTGCATTATTGAATATTCCGCCTTGCGCTTTGCGCACGATATCTTCCAATGGCATCGACTCGAACTCTGTTCCGGTCACCAGTTTATTGAGGTTGTCCACATAAGTCTGCAGATGCTTACCATAATGGAAAGCAATCGTTTCAGCACTTA
The DNA here is from genome assembly GCA_002308195.1 of Bacteroidales bacterium UBA1256. The sequence goes on along the minus strand of DBVU01000037.1, from coordinate 16,934 downwards.
TAACGGGTTCGAGCGCGTTCTGCGCATATGGTAATTGAATGAGTGTCAGCATAATCGTTAGTCAATGCATCGTTTATTCATTGTTCTCGTCTGGTTGATCCGCATTCACCGGATTAACACCGTACATTTCAACGCCGTACATCACATGCACAGTCGTATCCACGAACGGACTGCCGTATTCCACAACCACCTGACCGCGTTCACAACTACTGAAGCCTAGAAGGCCTAGCAGCAAGCCAATCAGCATATTTACTTTGGTCAGAACTTTAGCTTTCATGCTATTTGTTTTCCTTTCAACAGTTCATCCAGTTTCTTGCGATAATCNNTCGAACTCAGGCGAGTGGAACTCACAATAGTTCATCTGCTTGCAATAGTTGATGACTAGTTTGAAGTAGTCGATTACATCAAGGAAATTATCGAAATCGTAATCATGACGGCAAATATCCATTACCAGGCGAAGCATGTATTGCTGACGTTCCAACGGACATACGGCGTCAATCTTGTCGAACGCATCTTGCTGAAGAATAACGAAGTCGATAACCTCTGATTTCCAGAACTCCTCGTGATAATCAACTGGTACGCCATCATCACCAAGAATATTGATTTGTTCTTGAATTTCCTTACCACGTTGCAGATAGGTCTTCATATCGTTAACCATCGGAAGCCACTCTTTATCAATCAGTTGCGAGATATATTCCTCAAACTCGGGATAATCCACATACTTCGAGTACGAATCAATCGGATTGACAGCCGGGTAACGTTTACGGTCTGCACGAGCCTGCTCCAACGCATAGAAACAACGTGCCACTTTCTTGGTTCCTTCTGTCACAGGTTCCTTCAGGTTACCACCGGCAGGCGATACCGTACCAAGGAAAGTAACAGAACCAGTTGCTCCATTGTTCAGATACACATAACCTGCACGGGCATAGAACGCACCGATAATAGCCGACAGGTCCATTGGGAAGGCATCCTGACCTGGCAATTCTTCCAAACGGTTGGACATCTCACGAAGAGCCTGAGCCCAACGACTCGTAGAGTCGGCCATCAGCAACACACGCAATCCCATCGAGCGATAATACTCTGCGATGGTCATAGATGTGTAAACCGAAGCCTCACGGCTGGCAACAGGCATGTTGGATGTATTGGCAATAATGATGGTACGCTCCATCAGTTTGCGACCTGTATGCGGATCATCCAGTTCCGGGAACTCGGTAAAGGTTTCCACTACCTCGTTAGCACGCTCGCCACAAGCTGCAATAATCACGATATCTGCCTCTGCCTGCTTCGAAATAGCATGTTGAAGCACGGTCTTTCCTGTTCCGAATGGTCCTGGAATAAAGCCCGTACCACCTTCGCATAGCGGATTGGCCGTATCTATCGTACGCACACCTGTTTCCAACAATTTGAATGGACGTGGTTTCTCGCGATAAGCCAAGATGGCTTTCTTCACCGGCCATTTCTGTACCATCGTCACTTCACGGTCATTGCCCTCTGCATCTGTCAGCACAGCTACCACCTCATTGATGGTGTATTGACCGGCCTTGACAATCGATTTGACGGTATAGGTGCCTTCAAAAACGAACGGAACCATAATCTTGTGCGGCTGATGATTCTCATCCACTTCGCCCAGCCAAGATGCGGCTTCCACCTTATCGCCCACTTTAGCCAGAGGTTTGAATTCCCACTTCTTCTCCTGATCCAACGGGAAGTTATACTCACCACGTTTCAGGAAAACGCCTGTCAACTTGTCCAGGTCATTCTGCAATCCATCGTAGTTACGACTCAGCAAACCGGGACCAAGCGTCACTTCCAGCATATGACCGGTGAACTCAACCGCGTTGCCTACTTTCAAGCCACGCGTCGACTCAAACACCTGTGCATAGACGTTTTCGCCAATCACTTTGATGACCTCCGCCATCAATTTGGTCTCGCCAATCGAGATATAGCAAATCTCATTCTGTGCCACCGGACCATCAACGGCTACGGTAACCAGGTTAGCGATAATACCTTTTACTTTTCCTTGTGTCATATATTTAGTCTAATTTTATTCCTTTTTTCATATCTGCGACCAACTCGCGGAATACTCTTTCGCCTTCTTCGATGGTCAGAATCGACCAGCGGTGCAGCATTTCTGCCTGCAGATAGTACGACAATACTTGCTCTGTCGAAAAGAAATCGAACTGAGTCCTGTCGTTGAGCCACTCAAAACGCAGCGCGTCCATTGATTTCTCGCGTGTCAACAGGTCATCTATTTGAGCCAATGCCAAAAACGCTTGGTAGTCGCCCATCACTTCGTTCAAGCCAAAATCCTTCTGAGATGCATGGGTGCGGAGAGTCTCTGCTACTTCGCTTTCGCCTACTATCTGCTTCTTTACATCAAAATCGTGCTTACGGCAAATAGACGCAACGAGGATATTGTTCATGTCCTGATTGAACGCAAACCAATCACGAACGAACTTATTCTTGCTCTGCAAGCCACGTTCGTACAGTTCTGCCGCCTGCTCATTGTCCTCGCAATGTTCTTGCAGCAAGGCCAGAAGTTGTTTGTCATTAGCCGTCAATTGCTCGTCCAACAACTCAAGCAGCTTCTCCAACGATATAGGAGAATCTGATCCGGGTTTCAGTTCCGGCAAGCCAGCTAATAGATATTCGTACGTCATCTTAGAACAGCATTTCTACGAGTTGAGGACGAAGCATTTCTTTGAAGTATGCGATAAACTCCGCCTCTCCGAAAGCCAGTTTGTAGCCACCTTTGGCGGGTTGGATGGTAAAATCAGTTTTGATACCTTTCACTTCGCTGATCTTCACGCCCTTCTCCAACAGACCTTTTGCATTAGCTGCAAAGTATTTCTTCAGTGCTTCGCCATCTTTGGTTTCAATCACTACTTCACCCTCTTTGGCCATTTGTTCTGCCAGTTTGGCGATAATACCTTGCATGAACTTAGCGTCGGCCGTGGCTGCTTTTACGCTATCTGCTGCTATCTTATCGGCCAGAAGATTCGTCACCTCAGTCTTTACAGCATTGACACTCTGCTCTGCGTAGAGCTTGAGTTCTGCACGGGTTTTCTTGTCCAGGTCTGCAGCCTTTGTCTCTGCCTGAGCCACTAGTCCTGCGGCTTTCTTCTCTGCCTGAGCAATAATGTCAGCAGCCTTAGAATTCGCATTCTCAATGATTTGCTTTGCTTCGGCATTACCTTTCTCCACGCCTTCTGCGTAGATTTTCTCTGTTAATTCAGAAAGATTCATTGTATATATTTTTTAGATTTTTTAACCTTGTTAAAAGAATATTCAAACAGACTTACCCAAATTTGCTGCAAAAGTACTACTTTTTTTTCAATTATGCAAATTTTCCACTCTATTTTTTTCATCAAAATAAAACGTGCATAAAAAAAACAGAGCGCAGGCCTTTATTTTCCTACGCTCTGTAGCTGTTTTTGGTTATTTTATTACCGAGACATTACCGAGACATAAACGAGACTTTATCGAGACATTATCGAGCACACTATCTGATTTCTGCGCCTAGTGCATTATATGTCTGCCCATCACGATTGATCAGCAATTGCCCATCGCGTACTATTTTCCCGCTTTTGACTGCCTCTTTTACCTCTTCTAGCGCTTCATGCCAACGAGGTGCATATAGCGTCAATCTCGGATGCAAATCGTCTGTCACATTACCATAGCGCTCGCTACTCCAGTTTGTTTTATCTTCCACTAGCGATTGTACCGGTTCTTGCGCCATTGTCTTAGCAGCAGTGATCAATAGTCCAGTAACCTCTGGGAAAAACGCCAAATATGGATTGGCCTCGAACATTTCATTTAACATCGATTCCATTCCCGCATACAGATCTTGCGCCAATTGCTCTGCTTCCGGATGTTCTGGCTCATTTGCCTCACTGTGCAGCAAGTACAGAGCAACTATAGTTGGACCTAAATGGCGCTGAACCAGATCTATCTTAGCGGAATCCGTCTCAGGAATACACGGCTTCAAAGCGGAAACAATCAAACCCATATCTGGATCGTCCGCATAAGCGTCTAACGCATTTTCCACAGCCGCAAATGCCTTCAACGTCATCTGCGGAATCATATAGTTTGCATGCTCACGCATCCATTCGCGGCTATAAGTCTCCAAATCCGGATAACCTGGCAAAGAACGAATGACATTCGTTTCTACGCTAATCGTACTTCTGTCACCCGCAATTGTCAACCAACGGTAAGGACAAGGATAAGTAATGGGTGAACCGGTAGAAATTTCCACAATGCTGTCCGGAATTACTCCGGTGGTATCACGATAGGTAGTAATACCGTTTACGTGGAAATGTCCTGTCAATACCAAGCGCACTCCATGTGCCATCAAGTTGTCACGTATCGCATCCGCATTTTCCATGCGGCAAGAACTCATCACCATACTTTGCTGATCCACATGTTCCAACAGTTGCCAGTGACACATAGCAATTACCATTTTCTGGTTCTCCACGGCTTCATCAGCCTTCTGCAACAACCAATTTAGTGTCTCTTCCGACAAAGAACCGGTAGAAGCAGCGTTATGCGCGCCATCTATTCCCAAAATAGTTACACCATCCAATGGTTCTGCTACGAAACTATGCGAATTCGGATCTTCCCCCGTAACATCCTGATATACAACGCTATAGGTGCTTTCAAAATCAGCATCAACTAAATTCTGCACACTCTGTTTTACTGTATCTAAATAGGAATAAGCTTTGCCACCTATATCGTGATTTCCCGGCACCAGAAGCGTAGGAATTCCTGCCTCTTTCAGTCGTTGCAATTGAGCAACCACAATGGCATGACTTGCCACTTCGCTATCTTTGGTCATATCGCCCGGTATAAGCACCAAATCCGGTTTATACAGCAAAGCTGTATCTATTAATGCCATAAATGCGGGTTCGCTCAAATCCAACATCTTACGTTGGTCATGAATCATATCTTTGAACGACTGACTGGCAGTATCCATTAGCGAAGCAGCTAATACATGCGGATCAGAGATTACCATGATTCGCTCTTGTGCCAATAGCGACAATGGCAACAAAGCCAGAACAATAGCGATTTTTCTAATAATTGTCATAGATTTTAAGGTATTAATGTGATTTCCACACGGCGATTCTGTTGACGCCCTTCTTCTGTATTATTAGCAGCGACTGGTTTGGTGTCACCATAGCCGTTTGCACTGATATCCTGAGGATTACAACCATATTCTATCAGTTTCTGACGAACTGATTCTGCTCTATCACGCGATAACTGCATATTATCTTCAGCCTTTCCAATATTGTCGGTATGACCGGCCAGACGCACTTTGTAACCGTACGTAGCGACAAAAACAGCAATGCGTTTCAATTCTGGCAACGAAGAAGACATAATCACGGCGCTACCGGTCTCGAAAAGCAGATTATTGATAGCCACGGATTCGTTAGCTTTCAGCACAGTGATTGTTTCCGGTCGTTTATCCTCCGGTAGAGGAACATAATAGATATCTTGGCGATGGCCATTCTTACGAGCGAAATAGGCGGTCGTACCATCCGTAGAAACCTTATACCAACAGTCACGACCTGTCGTATTAATGCGTGGCCCCAGATTCTCCGGTTTAGACCAACAGTTCCAACAAGTATCGCTCAATCGGCGACTAATCCATACATCCAAATCGCCCAAGGTTCCTTCTCTGTTAGAAGAGAAATAGAGCGTTTTCATATCCGGATGCAAGAACGGTGAACGTTCCATACCCGAAGTATTAATCACTGAGCCTATCGAATAGGGCTTTCCCCAACTACCTTGTTCGTCTCGTTCGCTTACAAAGATATTCAAACTAGGTTTCTCCTCTCCTTCTGCCCTGTAATTAGCAGCGAAAAGCAGAGCTTTTCCATCTGCGGTAATCATTCCATCCGCTTGCCAATTGCCTAATTGCAGATACGATGGCAGAGGACGAGGCTCTGACCATCCGTAAGCCGTTTTCTGGCTAAAGCACATACGTCCTTCAACAAACAATAACATTGTTCGTCCATCGCCACTGATGGATGTCGGAGCCTCGTTGCGATACGGATTACTCAGTCCGGGCACCATTTGTGCGCTACTCCACTCGCCTGTGCGACGATCACGATGTGAAACAAAGATATCCTCAGTCATGTTCGTTTCCCACCGATGGAGGCCAACGAAATAAAGCGTATTGTCGTCTATCGTCAGCGTAGGACCATATTCTTCGCCGATAGGTGTATTGACGGTGTTGGGCAATATTTGCGGACGGATAGTATCCGGTGTAGTGAAACTACAGAAGAACAATACTAACAATTGTCCCGCCATCACACGTAGGAACGTGGTGAACGGGTAAACAGTTGCATAACTCACTGCTGCCTGGTTGTTCTCGTTAGAAAGCGACTGGGCGTATGGCAATGTCATAGCCGAAGTCATCGAACCAATCAACAGACCAATTACCTTGAAATAATTTAGGTGTAGCCACTTATAAGCGACCAAACCAACCAATATGAGAGGAACTATTGTCATAATAAATCCGTATCCAATCCAAAGATAACCACCATTAACCACCGTTGGCACAAAATCTTCGCCCACACTCAATCCTAAAGCAGCCAAGAAAAGCGTTAGACCAACTTGACGAAGCATCATATTGGCCGAAGTGGTTGAGAACGTGACCATATTATAATATGGTCCATAATGGCCAATCAACAGTGCCACAATGAGCGAGCCGCCCACTAAACCTAACTTGAACGTATGGCCGACACCTGGCAATGGAATTGGCAGCAAGCCCACGCAAATTCCAAGAACTATACCAAAGAACACAGGCAACAAATGTGGCACATCCAGACGCTTCAACTCATTTCCAAAAGTATCCGCTACGCGTTGTACGTCATCCTTGTCTCCAACTACCATCAGTCGGTCACCTAGTTGCAAAATCATATCAGGCGTAGCCAATAGGTCAATTCCCGCACGGCTCACACGCGTGATGGTAGCATGATATTGTTGGCGCAGATTGAACGAACGAATTCGCTTTCCGTTACATTCGGGTTTAGTTACCGCTATTCGCCTGGAAATCAGGTGATCTGATTTCTCGTTTTGTGCGCGCAGATTATAGTTTTTTAGTTGTCCTAACAGGCGCAAAGCATCTGTATGATTCTTATCAGTCAAGATACGCAGCGTATCACCATTGCGGAAGGTAGTTTGATCGCTAACTAGTTCATCCGAACCATCCGGACGAATCACGCGGCTAACAACCATTTCCTTAACGGGACAAATACGCAGCAATTCTTTGAGAGTCAACTCTTCCAATTGCGGATTATTGATCGTCACATCCACACAAATCGGTTCTTCAGCCTCGGAAGAAGCCTCAATACGAAGCCTTTTCTCTTCTTCTGGCAACTGAACCTTGAACATACGCCTAATCAGTTCTAGAGCCAGTATAACTCCCACAACACCAAGTGGATAGGCAACGGCATAACCGGTAGCGATATCCGGATTATTCTGCCCAGTTAGATCAAAATACGCTTGCTGAACCGATGCCAAAGAAGGAGTTGAAGTTGTTGCACCGGACATCACGCCTGCCATAGTTGACATCTCTATTCCGGTTATGTAATGCAAACAAATGGCACACACGCAGCCTAGCAATACCACTGCTGCAGCTAGCATATTCAGTTGCAAACCACCCTTCTTAAACGGAGAAAACGATGGACCGACTTGCAAACCAATAGAATAGACAAACAGGATTAAACCAAAATCCTTTGCAAACTGTGCCACATCGTGATCTATACGAACTCCAAAAGAAGCTAGGGCTATGCCGACAAACAACACCCACGTCACACCAAGCGAGAACTGACGAATCTTCGCTTTCTCGCCCAACCAAAGACCAATCGTCATCACTATCGTCAGCCACAGAAGTGACTGTGTGATGGATGGGTTGAATAGGAATTGTTCAATGGTGTTCATATATTATACGTTCTCTTTATTCAAAATATGTAGCATACCCACTAACGCTTTCTGGCATGCACGATCAGTTACTTGTTCACGTAGTTTACCTAGATGGAAACATTCTGCAATAGTCTCAGTCGGTGTAGACCATGCAATCCAAACTGTACCAACAGGCTTCTCCTTTGTTCCTCCGGATGGTCCTGCAATACCGCTTGTCGCAATCCCATAATCTGCGCCAATTTGTTTGCGAATAGTCTCCGCCATCTGTTTGACGACCTCTTCGTTCACCACGCCTTGCTGTCTTATAGTAGATTCTGGGATTCCCAACAGTTTCGTTTTTACGCTATTGTCATAGCTAACAATTGACCCGAGATAGAACGCAGAACTACCCGCATGTTTATTGAGCAAAGCGGCTAATTTGCCTCCGGTACATGATTCTGCGGTAGAAATTGTTCGGCCTAGTTGCTTTAGTTTCTCGCCTACCAATACCTCCAATGGTGCATCACTATCAGCAATCATATAATCGCGCACAAGCACTTTTAATCGTTCAAACAAGCTTTGCATCGTAGCTTCTGTATTCTCGCCGTACGATGACAAGCGCAACCGAATAATACCATCTTTAGGCAAATAGGCCAGGTGAACAGAAGATGGCATTTCTCGCTCAAAATCCTCCAATAGTATAGCCAATGCAGATTCTGGTATTCCGCACACCTGTAGTGTTTTATGAATAATACTTGCAGTTGTACGTCCGATGTACGGAAGAATCTGTTCTTCCATTGCAATCTTCATCTCATATGGGACGCCAGGCATGGATGCTAGCAGTTGTTTCCCATGATGGAAAACCATCAACGGTGCACTACCTACCCTGTTTTCCAAGATTTCTGCGCTTTCTGGAACTAGCCACTGTGTTGCCGTGAGCCGATTAAGTACATCGGGCCTACTACTATAGAGTTGCTCGATATGTGCGCGTACATGTGCATCTTCTACAAGGTGTGTCCCAAAATACTCACACAGAACATGTTTGGTAATATCGTCGTTGGTAGGGCCTAAACCACCTGTTGTAAGCACCAAATCAGCACGGCTAAATGCTTCGTCTAATGCCGCAATTATGTGCTCGCGCGTATCATGAACAGAAGTAATCTGGTATAGTTCTATACCTATTTCGTTCAATCGTTCGGCCATCCATGCGGAATTAGTATCCACCACTTGGCCAATCAACAATTCGTCTCCTATGGTAATTATTTCTGCTCGCATTGTTTTTTCCACTCTTGTGCAGTCAATTCCAATTCGTTGTACCAATCATCTCCAAAACGTCTAATCAGCGGTTCTCGCAGAAATTGATACAATGGTGTATGGGTCTTTTTGCCTAACACTCTAGCACAATGGCAAATGTCCCATCGATGGTATTCTACTCCTACGTATTCGCCTACTTTCGTCAATCGCACCGGATACAGATGACACGATATCGGCTTCTTAAAGTCAATCTTACCCGCATTATACGCTTTTTCGATCAAACAGTAGCACCATCCGTTATGGTCAGTTCGCGCAAAGACGCAATCTTTGTCATTGACAATATTAGTGACGCGCTCTCCCGAAGGATCATTGTATGCTATTCCTTGCTCTGCTACTATTTTCTTTGCCTCCGGAGTCATATCCGGTAACAGAATCGGCAATATTTCCTTTATTTTCAGTTCCTCTTCATCGGTCAAAGGAGCTCCCGCATCGCCTTCTATACAACAGCAACCACGGCAAGTCTGCAAATCGCAGCAGAATTCCTTTTCAAGGACATCCAATGAGACTAATGTGTTATCGCCGATTATAAACATAAGAATCCTTCTGCCCAGATTTTCAATCCAATAGCAATCAGTATGATTCCACCTATCAATTCAACATTTACTCGGAAACGAGTACCAACGTAGCGACCGATATGATAACCTCCGATGGAAAAGAGGAAACTGACTAAGCCGATGATACTTACTCCAATCCAAACTTTCTCAGGCACAGGAATAAATATCACTCCTGTTGCTAACGCATCAATAGAGGTAGCTATAGCTAATACAAGCAAACGTCTCAATTGCCAACCTGAAGCTTCTTCCTTCTTCTCGTGCAACGATTCCCAAATCATCTTACCGCCAATGAAGGCAAGCAATGCTAGGGCTATCCATGGCGCATAAACGCGAAAGAAATCAGCAAACACGCAGCCTGCAAAATAACCAATCAGCGGCATACCACCTTGGAACAATCCAAAGAGGATAGCCATCGTTATTGGCTTTGGACGATTGGACAAGTCTTGAGGATTTGCCGCAAGACCTTGTGCTATACTGACTGCAAAGCAGTCCATTGCCAGTCCGATAGCTATAATGATGATGGTTATTAAATCCATTGACTATCTTTTATATTTATAGCGTGCACCTACTTTCCCCTTGGCAATAGCCATTAGTTTGTTGCGAACAAATGTTTTGCGGATAGGAGAAATGCGATCGGTAAACACATGAGCTTCGAGATGATCATATTCATGTTGAATAATGCGTGCAGGAAAGCCCGTAAACTTTTCCTCATGCTCCACAAAATCCTCGTCCAAGTAACGAATGAGTATCGAAACAGGACGTACCACATTTTCGCTAATACCAGGCAAAGATAAGCAACCTTCGCTATAAGTGCAAGTTTCTTCGCTCACTTCAAGCAACTCCGGATTGATAAAGGTTTTCTTGAAATCCTTACATTCAGGATAATCCTCGGCCAATTCAGTGCCATCGACAACAAACAGTCGCCATGGTTTTCCTACTTGCGGGGCAGCCAAACCACATCCATCCGCTGCAGTCAAAGTCTCGTACATATCCGCAATAAACTGCTTCAGTTCAGGCGATTGCTCCACTTCTTCAGTCGGTTTGCGCAGTACCGGTTGACCATATAAATATATTGGTAATATCATTTCTGATTTGATATTTTTGGTTTCTCATTTTTTGCTCTCGAGATAATCCTCAAGAATGATGCACGCGGCAATCTTATCTACCACGGCTTTGTTTTGCCGGTCTTTCTTTTTCATGCCTCCGGTCAGCATGGCTTGATGAGCCAAGACAGACGTAAAACGCTCATCGTACATTATAATCGGCATATTCGGAAATTGCTTCTTGAAATTGCCGATGAAAGGACGGATGTAATTCATTGATTCAGATTCCGCCCCATTCATTTGCGTAGGATGCCCGATAACTACTTCATCCACTTGTTCTTGGGCGAAGTATTCGGACAGCCAATTTAACAGCGTATTCGTTTCTATCGTAAGCAACGGATTAGCCGTTATGCGGAGCATGTCCGTAACGGCTAATCCTGTTCTCTTACGACCGTAGTCTATCGCTAAGATGCGTCCCATTAAAGGTTATTCAGTTTTTCAGTTATCTCAGCGTATTTATCGTCCATTCCAAAACGGTAGTACAAACCTTTGAGGGTCTGCATATAGCTGCGATCTTCCGGTGCCAACTCGTGAGCTTTCTCGAAGAAAGGCAACGATTTGCGGAACACCTCGTTCATCTCTGCCAAAGCTTTCTTGTATGCCTTGTTATCGTTGATAAGCGCAGCATCCTCGTTCATCTTGACAGCCTGGTTGTAGTAAACGCGTCCTTTTCCTGCTTCTGCATCAGCCAAAGTCGGATCGATAGCAAGCGCATTGTCGAAATCCTTCAGCGCTTCTTCATAGTGCTTCTGGTTCTCATCCAAGTTACCCTTGATCAGATGGTATTGTGCTACATTCGGTTCACGCTCAATAGCGGTAGCCAGATAGTCGATCGCAGTTTGCTCTTGACCGGAGAAGATGTAGTAGTTAATCAGATTCTGCAAGAACCAAGGTTCACCCGGGAAACGTACGATAGCGTCTTGGAGTGTCTGCACGAACTTAGCCGTGTCCTTAACAGCCACATACTCTTGATAGAGGAATTGGTTGACTGCAATAGCTTCATAATCACCATCTTTCATCTCGGAGAGCAGTGCGATTGCATCCTCGTGCAATTCGCTCTGTACGGCGAAGATAGCGGTGTAGTACTTGTACTGGATATAGGTGCTATCCTTAGGCATCTCCTTTTGCAGTTTTTCGTTTTGCATCATCGCCAAATCAGGGATACTGATGTGTTTCTGGAATGCGCGATATGCTCCTTCGAAATCCTTCTGCTCGTTGAGATAGATTCCGTACTTAACAAACTCTTGATTCTTGTAGTACTCTAGAACTTTCTTGCTGACATTATTGCGTGTCTTTTGGTCCACTACCTCGCGGCCTTTCTTATCCAACGTAGGAATCATGGCCATAGAGTCAGCCTTGAGGAAATAATCAAAGCTCTCAGACACAGCTTGTCCTGCTTTAGCCTGGTTAACTCCCTTGCCGAGCAACTGGTTGTAGTTCTCTTGCGTTAATTCCTGGTAGCCAATCATAGCAGCCCAATAATAGGCTTCTGCGGTAGGCTCAACCAGTGCGTCTGCAATAGCCGTACGTGCAGCAGCAAAATCAGGTGTTTCTGCCATCGCGTAACGCTTAGCGTTCTTGATGGCCGGATTCTTTTGAGCAAAGCAGCTTGTGCTTATCAGCACGAGTACTGCGAAAAATAGTGTCTTTTTCATATTACTCTTGATTTTCAGTTGTTGTTTCTTCTATTTCAGGATTAGTCTCTCCTTCTTCGCCATTGACCTCTTCTGCATCTTCCTTCGGAACGATACATCCGCTCATGAGCGTGTCATTACGCTTCTGAAGTTCAATCAGTTTAACGCCTTGTGCAGCGCGGCCCGTCTGGCGGATAGTCGAGATATCCATACGGATTGCGGTTCCTGCTTTGGTGATCAGCATCAGGTCATCTTCATCTGTAACAGCCTGAATGCCAATCAGTTTACCAGTCTTCTCGGTAATCTCGATAGTCTTGACACCCTTACCACCACGGTTCGTCACACGATAGATTGGGTTGCCTTCTTCATCATCCACCGGCGTACGCTTACCGAAGCCATTCTCCGAAATGACGAGAATAGTCTTGTCTGTACCCTTCTCTACACAAACCGTGCCAATTACGCGATCAAGACCATCATCCTCGAGTGTAATAGCCTTCACACCCGTAGCACTACGTCCCATTGGACGTACACCCGCTTCGTTGAAACGAACGACCTTACCATTGTACGAAGCAACCAACATTTCGCTTTGACCATCGGTGAGTGTAACACCAATCAGTTCGTCGCCTTCACGCAAGCCTAGAGCAATAATACCATTAGCACGCGGACGGCTATAAGCTTCGAGAGTAGTCTTCTTCATCAAACCATTCTTGGTAATGAAAATGAGGAAGTGGTTCTCGATATATTCTTGGTCGTTCAAGCCCTTGACATTGATACAAGTACGAACTTTGTCACCAGTCTGCAGATTGATCATATTCTGAATAGCGCGTCCTTTAGACTGCTTGTTTCCTTCCGGTAACTCATACACTTTGAGCCAATAGAGACGTCCCATTTCAGTAAAGAACATCATTGTGGAGTGCATCGAAGCCTGGTGAACATATTCGATGAAGTCCTGATCGCGTGCTGACCCTGCCTTTGAACCAATACCACCGCGTGTCTGCTGACGGAAGTCTGCCAACGGAGTACGTTTGATATAACCAAGGTGTGATATGGTAATTACCATATCATCGTCAGCATACATATCCTCAGGATTGAACTCGGTAGCCATCTTCACGATTTGCGTGCGACGCTCGTCTGCGTACTTCTCTTTGATCTCAACCAATTCGGTATTGATGAGATCATAGCGCAACTCTTCGTTTTCGAGCAATTCCTTCAAATGAGCAATGAGTTTCTCAATTTCATCATACTTGGCTTTCAATTCATCGATACGCAGACCTGTGAGAGCACTCAGACGCATATCTACAATAGCCTTGGACTGCAATTCATCAATATTGAAGCGAGCCTCCAAGTTGGCTTGTGCATCGGCCGGCGTACGGCTAGCACGGATGATCTTAACTACCTCGTCGATATTATCAACAGCGATAATCAAACCTTCCAAGATATGTGCACGATCCTCAGCTTCCTTCAATTCGAAGCGCGTACGACGAGTTACCACCTCCATGCGGTGCTCGATGAAGTTGCCGATTAACTGCTTGAGATTCAGCAACATAGGACGGCCTTTAACCAAGGCAATACTATTGACAGCAAAGCTAGATTGCAGCGCTGTGAACTTGTATAGTTTGTTCAAAACCACCTGTGCATTGGCATCTCGTTTTACCTCTACAACAATGCGGATATCACGTTTCGAGTGGTCGCCGATATCGGAAATTCCCTCAATCTTCTTGTCATTCACCAACTCTGCGATATTCTTTACCAGGTCTGCTTTGACAACACCGTAAGGCAGTTCGGTAATGACGATACGTTCACGACCGTTATCATCGGTCTCGATGTCGGCATTCGAACGAATAACGACACGTCCGCGGCCAGTCTCATAAGCATCTTTAACGCCTTGATAGCCATAGATAGTACCGCCAGTCGGGAAATCAGGAGCCTTGATATGCTCCATCAAATCTTCAACAGTGATTTCAGGAATGAATGCGTCGTGCATGCGAGCCTTGATATTGCTGATGTAAGCGCAGCAACCATCAATGACTTCGCCCAAGTTGTGAGTCGGCATATTGGTAGCCATACCAACGGCAATACCAGTTGCACCATTCACCAGGAGGTTGGGAATCTTGGTGGGCATAACGGTAGGCTCTGGCAAGGTATCGTCGAAGTTCATAGTCATGTCAACGGTTTCCTTGTCCAAATCGTCCATCATTGCCTCACCCATCAGGCTCAAGCGAGCCTCGGTATAACGCATAGCAGCAGGGCTGTCACCATCGATAGAACCGAAGTTACCCTGGCCGTCCACCAGAGTGTAACGCATTGCCCACTCCTGAGCCATACGAACCAATGCGCCGTAAACCGAACTGTCTCCGTGAGGATGATACTTACCCAGTACTTCACCTACGATACGGGCGCTCTTCTTGTAAGGTTTACTGTGAACATTACCCAGTTCCTTCATTCCGAAGAGAATACGGCGATGAACAGGCTTGAAACCGTCTCTTACATCGGGCAAGGCACGAGCTACAATAACACTCATAGAGTAGTCAATGTAGCTCTTTCGCATTTCCTGCTCAATGTCAACTTTAATAATTCTTTCGTTGTCTTCCATCTATATCTATTTTGTTTTTATTCAAATCCATCATGAGCAAACGCCCAAAAGTGGCACAAAGATACGACAAAAAAACAAATCCCACAAGTTATAACAATAATATTGTTAAGTATTAACAACAATTATAGAAATTAGACTCTTGACCTTAGATGAGATATTTTGGACATTGAATAGGCTAATTCTGCTCCATCAGTTCCAGAATCCTGTTCACTTTTTCTTCCATTGGAAGCAAGGCATCTATCCAGTTAATCCGTATGCCTCTACGCTCCATTCCCCTGAACCACGTCATCTGTCGTTTGGCAAATTGGTGAATGGCAATTTCCAGTTGGCGCACCATCTCGTCATACGAAAGTTCACCTATGCAATATTGCGTAAGGTATTTATACTCCAGACCATAATACATCAGGTCCTCGGGTGTTACCTTCTCCAGCAGCTTTTGCACCTCCTGCACCATATTTTCCTGTTCCAGACGCCTGTGCAGACGTTCTGTTATTTTCTGCCTACGCAGTTCCCTGTCAATATTCACACCAACAGTTAGGCTCTTCACCCGGGGGAATTCCCGTTCCCGGATATTGTTCTGCCTGTAATATTCCTGAATTTCTATAGCTCTGATAGCACGTTTGGGTGTATCCACATCAGTGGTATTATGCAGAGTCTTGTACCCCCTCAGAATATCCGTAAGTTTATCAAGGCTATAGCCAGCCAACTCCTCTCTTAATGTAGCATTTTCCGGAACAGGCACCATCTTGTAGCTCTTTAGTACAGATTCTATGTACAACCCCGTTCCTCCACACATAATCGGCAACTTATCTCTGTCTATTAAATTATAATATGTATACCAGAAATCCTGTTGGAACTGGAACAGATTATACTTCTCCCCTGCCTCGGCAATATCAATCAGGTGATACGGAATATGTTGGCCGTCAACCATGTAGTCAGCCAAGTCCTTCCCCGTACCAATATCCATTCCCTTATACACCTGTCTACTGTCGGCACTAATAATCTCAGCATTCCCTATTGTAGCCGCCACATGGGCAGCCAAGGTAGTTTTTCCCGATGCAGTAGGACCAAGTATAGTAATAATATCCGAATGCATGTCTATTTTTGGCCAATGTTCATGGATTATCCGTAATACTCCTTATACCATTCTGCGAACTTCCTTAATCCTTCTCTTAATGTAATCTTGGGAGTAAAGCCAAAGTCTCTTTCAAGAGCTGTCGCATCTGCATAGGTGGTTGGTACGTCTCCCGCCTGCATGGGCACCAGCTCCTTATGCGCTTCAAAGTCATAATCCTTGGGCAGCACTCCAGCACGAACCAGCTCCTCTTGCAGGATATTCACGAAGTCCAGCAAGTTCTCTGGCTGACC
>DBVU01000037.1:0-444 GCA_002308195.1 Bacteroidales bacterium UBA1256 | reverse complement strand
GCCTCTCCCAAGCCCTCTCCTGAAGGCGAGGGTGTTCCACTACAGAAGGTTTTTATCTTCTTTAGGACGTTATCTAGGTCACAGAGGACTTCCTCATTGGTGAATCGCAATTCAGTGTAGCCAAGTTCGTTCAGGCGTGCAGTACGCTCTTTATCAGACTTCATCTGGTCTGCCTCATTATGATAGCCTCCATCTACTTCAACAGTCACCTTGAACTCGTTGCAATAGAAGTCCACGATGAAGTCCTCGATAATGTGCTGCTGACGGAACTTAACTCCCAAGCCATTGGCTCTGAGTGCTTCCCAAAGCACCTTCTCCGCCTCAGTTGGGTTCTTTCGCATTTCTTCCGCACGTTCCTTCAGCATTCCATACATCATCGGATCTTCTGTGTGCACCCCCAAGTCGGCCTTTCCCCTGCCCTTCCCTAAAGGGACGGGAGAGAAG
>DBVU01000105.1:5185-5307 GCA_002308195.1 Bacteroidales bacterium UBA1256 | reverse complement strand
CGCTTTTCATACTTGATAGGGATTAATAAAATAAATTAAAGGCTTTGCGGCAGTCTACCTACACCTAGGCACACCTGAAGCCACAAAGCCAAAACTGTCGTCAATTACTTATGCTTATGACG
>DBVU01000105.1:0-5136 GCA_002308195.1 Bacteroidales bacterium UBA1256 | reverse complement strand
CTCTTATGCTTCTTTCCGTTTGGCATAATGTGTTAGTTATTAAAAAAAACGTTATATATTATTTTGCTAATTATCTTATCGAACTTCGTCGAGGAACTCTGCAGCCGGTTTGAAAGCAGGGATATTGTGTGCAGGCACCTTGATAGAAGTGTTCTGGCTGATGTTGCGAGCTACCTTAGCAGCGCGTTTTTTGGTAATAAAACTACCAAAACCACGGAGGTAAACATTCTCTCCAGTGGCTACATTTTTCTTGATACTGCTCATCATCGACTCCACAACAATACCGATGGTCGTTTTGTCATAGCCCGTCGAGATAGCAATTTCGTTAATAAGTTGAGCTTTAGTCATAATTTTATGAATATTTTGTGTTGGAATAATCAAAAAAGCGTGCAAAATTACTATAAATAATTGAAATACAAAAGTTTTTCGCAAAAAAAATTTCAAAATTCGTTATTTTTTTGTACTTTTGCAGTCGAAAACGGTTTTTTGCGGTCGAAAAATTGCTGAAAAGATGCTCAACTCCCTATTGCATAGCAGATTATACAGATGGTACGAGTCGAATCGACGCGTTCTACCATGGCGTGAAACGGAGGACGGATACCGTATCTGGCTGAGCGAAATAATTCTGCAGCAAACTCGCGTAGCACAGGGAATGGAATACTATATGCGTTTCGTAGAGCGTTGGCCACGCGTAGAAGACCTGGCACAAGCCACAGAAGACGAGGTGCTGCGGGAATGGCAAGGCCTAGGCTACTACAGCCGTGCGCGCAATCTGCACAAAGCGGCGAAACAGATAGTAGAAAGTCAAAAGCAGAAAGTAGAAAGCGGACAACAAGATACCTACCACTTCCCCACCCGCTTTGAGGACATACGTCAGTTGCCCGGCGTAGGCGATTATACGGCGGGCGCGATTGCTTCGTTTGCTTACAATCAGCCCTATCCGGCCATGGACGGCAATGTATATCGCGTTGTAGCTCGCTTGCTGGACATAGACGAGCCATTCGATACCACCGCAGGCAAGAAACTATTTCGTCAGCAGATGGAGACCCTCTTCGACCGAGAGAACCCAAGGCTGTACAATTCGGCAATCATGGAGTTTGGTGCGCTCTACTGCACTCCCACGTTGGGCGACAACTGTGAGAACTGTCCGCTGCAAGACGCGTGCATGGGCTATGCGCATGGCACGGCAGCATTGCTGCCCGTCAGAAAGCCGCGCCCGAAAATAAGAGAGAGATGGCTGAACTACCATATCTACCTGTGCAAGCAAGGAGAGCAGACCTGTACTCTACTCCATCAGCGCAACGAAAAAGACATTTGGTATCATCTGTATGAATTTCCGTGTGATGAGCTCTCAGCGCCCGTAAAAAAGCCTTCTGCGCTGAATTTTACGCACGTACTGAGTCATCAGCGCCTACACGCCAACTTCTATATCCATCGCGTAGAAGAACTGCCAGAGACGGCAGATACAATAAAAATAGCGTGGGAGGATATCGATCGATATGCACTCTCACGCTTAACGCTACGGGCGTTAGAAAAAATCCGCTAGGATAAGAAACCCCTTAAATTACCTTCCTAGGACATTACGAATCTGAGCTATATGTTGGCGCAGCGGCGCATCGTACTCCATTTGCTCGCGAATCATCGTGATGGAGTGCAACATAGTTGCATGAGTACGACGGCCCATTTGCAAGCCGATCTCGTTGAGCGAACTATCGGTCAGCATACGACTGAGATATATGGCGACGTGGCGTGCCTGAGCAATCTCGCGACTGCGGTTCTGCGCCACAATAGCTTTCTCCGGAATATTGAAGTG
Source organism: Bacteroidales bacterium UBA1256 (assembly GCA_002308195.1). Next base: position 3,323 of record DBVU01000105.1, on the reverse strand, counting down.
TTCGGACACCGCTTTCATCACATCAGATACGGATGTCTGCTTCTCCTGAACCGTAACCAAGCGGCTCACCACTTTCTCTGCCAATTTCAGGTCGATCTCGGCGTTAGTGAAAGTGGAGTGAGCCACCAATGACGCTAAGACACCTTCCAAGTCGCGGACGGAATCACGCACATTCTGTGCGATGAAGTCCACTACTTCTTCCGACAGCTCAATACCATCGCGATGCATCTTGCTCAAGAAGATGTCACGACGCAACTGGTAGTCCGGACGAGCAATCTCGGCCGTCAGACCATATTTGAAACGAGTGAGGAGTCGATCATCCACATCCTTCAACTCAACCGGAGCCTTATCAGACGTAAAAATCAGCTGTTTGCGGCTCTGTTGGAGATAGTTGAAGATATGGAAGAAGGTGTCTTGCGTTCCCTTCAGTCCCGCAAAATACTGAATGTCGTCTACTATAAGCACATCGACAGACTGGTAGAAATTGAGGAAATCAGGGATTCGGTTGGCATTTCGAGCGTCTTGGAACTGAAGTTTGAACGTGTTCGCACTAACATAAAGAACACGCGCTTGCGGGTAATACACGCGTATCTGGTTGCCAATGGCATTGGCCAGGTGGGTTTTTCCCACTCCACTGCCACCATAGATGAACAGCGGATTGAAAGCGGTGAATCCCGGTTGCTTAGCTATAGCTAAGCCGGCAGTGCGCGCCAGTTTGTTAGGTTCGCCCGACACGAATGTATCGAACGTGTAGAGGCTGCTCAACTGAGAATCGAACGGGTTAGTGTTCGGCGTTTGGGGCAGAACAGCTTGAGCCGGATTCTGGTAAGAACCGTTGGCAGCCGACGAAGGCAACATTGTGCCCGCGCCGCTCGCGCTATCGATAAGTACGCGATACTCGAGGCACGTACCTTGTCCGAACACGCGATAGATAACCGAGGAAAGAAGGGAGATATAATTCTCCTCAATATACTCGGCTACGAACGAGGATTTAACCTGCAGCACCAAAACACCATCCGCAAACTGCAACGGAACAATGGGTGCGAACCACATCTGGTACACACTGCTCGTCAAATTGTCAGCCAAGATGGTCTGGCATTGAGCCCATTGTTGTTGTAAAGTTTGTGTCATGTTTTTCGAAATGGACTGCAAAAGTACTACAATTTTTTTAATTGACAAAATTGCCATTCCTATGGTGCAAAAAGCGGAATTGCTAACTGCCGCATTATTAGGCAGTTACGCTTAAACAACTGAAAATCAACAGATTACAAAAGTTATCAACACGTAACTTGCTGATTTATAGGGCTTTTGAGTTTTGCAAGAGCAAAGTGCATTTTTTTGCAAAAAAAAAGCTCGCTACACGTAAAATCAAGGGGTGTAGCGAGTTTGTTATTTTTTTTTGAATTTAGAAAACTGAAAAATAAGGAATGCGTGTTTTGGGTACGTTTTTCAACAATTATTTTTCTTTTTTTCCGAAGACAGAAATCTGTACATAACGTTTTGGATGCGCCTTAAGATCGGTGAGCAGAGAGTCGGCCGAAATGACCGTTGCGTCGATGTGATTGTAGAGCGACTTATCATAGATAAGCTTGCCAATTGTCCCCTGATCAGAACGAACATCAGAGATGAGCGCATTGACTCCATCCACCGCGTTATCTACGCGCTTGACAGTGGACTTGAGGTCGGCCTCCTTGAGATCGGCTACGACCGTATTCAGATTGGCCACCGCAGTGTCGGCATTGTTAACAATAGTAGGCACTTGGTTCTTCATCAGATGCTTGAGATCGGACGAAACTCCATTGAGATCACCAGAGATACGATCGACATTCTGGAGCGTAGTCTGAATATGGTTGCCTGCCAGTTCATTTTGGAGCTGCAGAACCAACGAATCAACATCGCTAACGGCTTCGTCGATATGCGCCAACAGATTGCCTTGGAGACTCTCGACAAGTCCGGGAACAAAGACCGTAGGCAGGAAAGAGCCATGGTCGATAGCTTCGCCATCACCCAATTGCAGCTCAATAGCCATGCCACCGAGCAGCCCATCAGCGACCAAGGCCATTTGCGTACCTTGCGGCAACACGATGTCGCGATTGATGGAGATATCCAGTACGAACGCACTATCGGCAGTGAAATCGTAGTGGATACGATCTACCTGGCCCACTTTGAGTCCGCGGATATAGACAGCCGCCTGCTCTTCCACGCCATGGATATTGTCGAAACGGCCGTGGTAGGAATTGGTCGGCGAGAAAATATTAACACCTTTTAGAAAATTGAATCCAAAGAAAAGGAGGAAGAGGCAGAGCGCTGCCAGAACTCCTACTTTTATCTCTCTTGCGTACTTCATAAACAGTTGATTATATGCGTATTATATTATTTTTCGAATTTGGTTATCCAACAATCAGGGAAGAGCTTTTTGATCTCTTTCTGCTTCTCGACCACCTTGTTGCGGTCGGTGTCTACAATGGCGTAATACTTGTACCAATCGCCGACTTTGCGTGACTCGCATTGCAGTCCTTTCAGCTTCGGGTCATTGGGTTCAAGCGGCGTGCGAGAAGCACAAATCTGGATAGCATAATAAGTGGTAGTGCTCTCGGTAACGTCTCGTTCACTTCTCGTGTTTGTCTCGTCTCGATTCTCTGTCGATTCTCTGTCGTTAGTCTGATTTTCGCTCGGTGTGCTGACAGTCTCCTGTTTGACCGCTTGTTTGCGAGTGTAGATAGCGAACGCATCGACCAGAGCCTGCGCCATGCAGTTCTGCGCCGAATCGGTATTGAGGAACACTTCTTCGTCAGGATTGCTGATAAAGCCTATCTCGAAGAGGATGCTCGGACATGCGGATTTGAGTAGCACCCAGAAAGATGCCTGTTGCACGCCACGGTTGTAACGACGAAGCTTGCCGACGAACTGGTTCTGGACTTGCGTAGCAAACTGAAGCGACTGGTCCATATAGTTGTTCTGCAGCAACTCGAACATGATGTAGGAATCGATGGAATTCGGGTCGAAACCGTGATAGGTGGTTTTGTAGTCGGTCTCGAGCTTCATCACCGCATTTTCGCGCATCGCCACGTCCAGATTCTTCTCCATCTTCTCAGTACCCAACACAAAAGTCTCTACACCGCATGCGGCCTTGTTTTCAGAGGCATTGGTATGGATAGAGATGAAGAGATCGGCGTTGTTTTTATTAGCAATATCCGCACGTGTCTGCAGTGGGATAAAGACATCGGTGGAACGGGTATAAACGACCTTGACATCTGGGAACTGCTCCGTGAGTTTCTGGCCAGTGAGCAGCGCGACAGAGAGGTTGAGATCTTTCTCCTGCG
>DBVU01000090.1 GCA_002308195.1 Bacteroidales bacterium UBA1256 | reverse complement strand
GAACTGACCGGCGAGGCCTTTGGCCGATTCCAGCGGCAGTTGGCCGACCTGCCTTTTGATGAACTGTGCGAATCGATACCGAATTTCCACAATATTGAATTCCGCCTGCATCAACTGGATGAAGCTCTAGCGGCCGACGTGGCAGGCCGAAAAGCTGCTTGTGCGGATATCATAGATGCCATCGACCGCCGGAGAGAAGAGATGTGCTTGGCCGAACGCTTGTTCCGCGAAGGCAAATTGCCGAAACACATCAATCATTGCGATACCAAGGTCAACAATATCCTCTTTGATGAAGCGGGCCGGCCGATTTGTATAGTCGATTTGGATACGGTGATGCCGGGTTTCGTATTGAGTGATTTTGGCGATTTCATGCGTACTGCAGCCAATACCGGTCAGGAAGATGATCCGAATCTGGAGAATATCCATGTTGATCTGAATATATTTGAGGCCTATACACGAGGTTATCTCAAGGAGGCTACGTTCCTGACAGACCTCGAGAAGGAACTGCTGCCATACGGATGCCGGCTGCTGAGTTATATGCAGACAGTACGTTTCTTTACCGACTGGCTGAACGGCGATACGTACTACAAGATACAGTATCCAGAGCATAATCTGGTTCGTACGCGCGCTCAACTCCGCCTACTGGAGGAGCAAGAGAAAGTAGCTGACGAAATGACAGACATTATCAAACGATTGAGCTGATATGGAGTACGCGATAGACAAAGTCAATTGGCCCAATGAGTTTCCCGAGAAACCAGAGGTACGCGTAGATGTAAGCAATGATCACGAGGCGCTATTTCTGAAATATCATGTTCGAGGCGAGCAGTTGCGCGCTGTGACGACGGAAGATCAGGGACCGGTCTGGGAAGATTCGTGCGTTGAGTTCTTCTGCCAAATACCGGGCGATAAACATTACATCAATTTCGAAACCAATTGTATTGGCGCGATGGTGGCTTCGCGTCGTCTCGGTCGAGCCGAAGAGGTGCAGCCGTTTACGCCCGAAGAAATGGCGCAGATAGAGCGTCGCTGCTCTTTCCCGCGTCAGGCTATAGAGGAACGTGACGGATGGTGGGAATGGACGGTAGAATTGAGGATTCCGCTTGCACTGATTTTCCGTGAGATTAAGCCGACGTTTCCGCAACCATTACGGGTCAATTTCTACAAATGTGCCGACCGAACCAAGAAGCCTCATTTTCTCAGTTGGCAACCTATTCACTTGCCCAATCCGAACTTTCATTGCCCGGAATTTTTCGGAGAGATAGTTTTGAAATGAGTCCTTTTCGAAACATTTTGAAACTATAATCGAAACATTCAATATGCTCATTTACAGTATTTTAGCGTTTAATGTTTCGAAAATATGTTAAAAAGCATAACACGCACGTACGAATAGTTAGATAACATGTAGTAATTTTGCACCGCAAAAAGGGGTATAGCCCAAACAAAAATCAACGTATAATTTCAAAACAAATACCATTGATATGACAACTTCATTCACTTTCAACGAGATTCATCAGCAACCGGCTATGTGGCGTAAAGAGCACGAGGCATTGCTGAAAGCGAAAGCAGAAATCAGTGCATTCATGCACAAGTATCTTACCCCCGACACCGACATCGTGTTGACCGGTGCCGGCACATCGGCTTTTATCGGTGATGCACTCTGTCCGGTAATGCGCGGCATGTGGCGGAATGTACGTTCAGTGCCGACGACCGACATCATCACGCACGCCGAGTACTTGCTAGACAAAGAACGTCCTTTGTTGCTAATTAGTTTTGCTCGTTCGGGCAACAGCCCTGAGAGCGTTGGTGCAGTCAACCTGGCTAATAAACTCTGCAAGAACATAGCGCATGTCTACATCACTTGCAACAAGAACGGCAAACTGGCGCTGCAAGCAGCAGGCAAGGATAATATTCTGTTGCTCCTGTTGCCGGAAGAGACAGACGACAAGAGTCTGGCTATGACCAGCAGTTTCTCGACGATGTTGCTGACCTGCCTTATGCTGGGTCATATTGACACGCTGGAGAAAGACGCCGAGATGTTTGAGAAAACCGCTCAAAATGCTGAGGCTGTGATTGCCAAATACGAGGACAAACTGAAGGAGATAGCCAGCCGTCCATTCGAGCGTGGTGTATTCTTGGGTTCCGGTGCGCTGAAGGGAATCGCCGAGGAGTGCCACCTGAAACTGCAAGAGTTGACCGATGGCGCAGTAGTCTGCAAGTTTGATAGTTTCCTTGGTTTCCGTCACGGACCAAAGGCTGTGGTCAACAACAAATCGATTGTAGTGTACCTAATGACCGATCAAGAGAGTGTACAGCGTTATGAACGTGACTTGGTAAAACAAGTGGACGCCAACAACAAACCGGTAGCACAGATCATCGTGATTGCCGGTGAGAAGCCGGAACTGCCTAACGTAAAAGCAGACCTCATCGTCCAGATGCCGTTTGGTAAAGAGGAGAACGATTTCTACGGTATTGTACCGTTTGTGCTCGTAGGTCAATTGCTGGGCTACTACGCTTCGCTGGCGCACGGTCTGAATCCGGATGCTCCGTCAGTAAGCGGTAATATCCACCGTGTGGTAGAGGGCGTGACGATTTATGAATAAATCGAATGAATAATTGATATTTGAAATTTATTAGAAATACTATGGCAAAGACAGAAAACATCCTCC
>DBVU01000071.1 GCA_002308195.1 Bacteroidales bacterium UBA1256 | reverse complement strand
AACAGCAGGTGTGCACGTTTGTAGGTAGCGAAACGACGACCGAAACCGATAATCAGGTTGTCCGGTTTCATCTCGTTCAGTGCGCGCACGATGCGAGCAGGATCACCTTGGCTCTTCATCCAGTCCTCGCGGAATTGTTCCTTGATGTAATCCATCATCTTGCGCTTCAGCCCAATACGCGTTGCCCAGATTTCCTCGTCTGGTATATCTGCATAGGCTTTCCACATATCCAGATTCGACTGGTCGCTCATCCACTCTTTCGGCAAATATTTCTTGTAAACTACTTTCCAGTCGCTAGCTGCCCAAGTCGGCATATGCACACCATTGGTCACATAGTCCACGTGCAATTCTTCTGGGAAATAGCCCGGCCAAACGGGCGAGAACATTTTCTTGCTCACTTCGCCGTGCAACCACGATACACCGTTCGCCTCCTGACAGGTATTCAACGCGAAGACAGACATCGAGAATTTCTCGGTGTTATCGTCTGGATTGGTGCGACCCATGCCAATCAGGTCGTGCCAGTCGATGCCCAACTTAGCAGCATAGTCGCTCATGTATTTGTAGAACAGACCTTCTTCGAAGTAGTCGTGACCTGCAGGAACAGGCGTATGGCAAGTGTACAAACCACTAGCGCGAACGACTTCTTTTGCTTGGTTGAAGGTCAGACCTTCATCCTGAACCAAGTCTACGAGACGTTGCAGACCCATCAAGGCTGCGTGACCCTCGTTGCAATGGTAAACATCTTTCTTAATGCCCAGTTTTTTCAAGGCTAGCATACCGCCAATACCCAACAGAATCTCTTGTTTGATACGGTTCTCCCAGTCGCCACCATACAGTTGGTGGGTTATCTGGCGATCCCATTCGCTATTCAGCTCATTATCAGTGTCGAGCAGATATAGGTTCATTCGTCCTACTGCCACGCGCCACAGATAAGCGTGAACCGTGCGGCCTGGATAAGGAACATCTATCACCATGTTCGAGCCATCAGCCTCTTTCACTTGAGTAATAGGCAGATTGGAGAAGTTCTGTGCTTCGTAGTTGGCTATCTGCTGTCCCTCGGGGCTCAGTGTCTGGGTGAAATATCCGTAGCGATAGAGGAAACCGATGGCATCCATATCTACGTTGCAATCGGAAGCCTCTTTGATATAGTCGCCGGCCAGAATACCCAGACCGCCCGAATAAATCTTCAGAACGTGGGTCAGACCATACTCCATCGAGAAGTATGCTATAGTTGGTTTTTTCTTGTCTTTTGGTGTGTCCATGTATGCACGGAATTCGGCATACACTTTGTTCAGATTAGCCATGAACTTCTCGTCTTTCGACAGTTCTAGCATTTTCTCATAGCTAATGATGTTCAGTAGCACGATGGGGTTGGAGTTGGCGCGGTGCCATGCTTCGTTGTCAATGTAGCGGAAGATGTCTTTTGCTTCTCCATTCCAGGTCCACCAAAGGTTGTAGGCTAATTCTTGTAGTTTGCTTAGGTTAGCGGGAAGAGTGGCATGTATATTGCATTCTTTCCACGCGGGTTGATTTACGTTACTTACTTTGACTTTCATATAAATGATTGATGGTTTGTCTATGTTGTTTTCAAAATCGGCCGCAAAATTACAAAAAAAAAATGACATACGCAAGCGCGCATGCCACTTTTTCTATTTTGTCAATCTTATTTTACTTCCGTGCCTAAGATGTCGTAGGTCTTCCCGTTTCGTAAAATCAAGACTCTGCCATTGCGTAGTACTTTTCTGCTTTGTCCGTTAGTTGGCTCACTATCAACGGTTTCGATGGCTTCTGATGGAACGCCGTAACTAAATCGAATGGTGGAGCCGAAGTGAGAAGTGCCTTCTCCGGAAAGAATAGGTTGGCTCGATTCATCATAAGCCAGACTGATTTGACCATCGACGAGATACCAAACTGCATGTACCCAACCATCGTTGTCGAGCAAGGTTACATAGCACGGAATCAGCACATTGCCATAACGGCCCATGGAAGCGCTGAAAGAGCCCTCTGCCTCTGAATCGTCAATTGGATAAACGCCCGCAGCAGGGTAGGCAACAGAAGTGAACATTCCCAGGTGAACATAAGCTCGCAGTCCATTGACATCTGCTTCGCGCTGCGTTAGAACGATATCCAATACTCCATCTCGGCTGACTGTCTTGCTTTCCCAAACTAGCGAATCCAGAACAATTGTGATGGTCGCAATAGTCTGTTGCTCGTCTATGTATGGCTGATCCTCCGGATCAACCTCATCGTCCGGTTGCGGATAATAGATGATATGCGGGTCTTGTGCGAACGAGAACGTATATTCGCTGCCGATAGTATCGGTCAACCGCATCGCATAGGTCCATTCTTGGCCCGCAGTAGGCGTCAGGGCGAGTGTTATGGTGTCAAACACATAAGGTTCGCCGCCAAAGAAGTAGGCATTGAAATCGGCCTGATCTTGATATAGCTGAACTCCCTCCAATAGATGATTTTCTAGTGAATAAATACCTTCTGTCAGCGCCATTGGTTGAGGCAAAATAGCATCTAGCAGCACATTCGGGAAACTCTGTCTCCCGTTGAAGAAATTAAATGTGTAGCGATATTGATGGTTGGTGCTGTCCGACAAATTGCTCAGATACGTGATGACGACCGAATCAATAGCCAGTTCCACTTTTTCTGCGGCGGGTGGCACATCATCCGGATGGTAGAGCATATTATAACTCCGCGCGTTGACACGAATGGTGGAACCGTTGTGCGAGAGCGCCTCGCCCACAATGAAAATAGTATCGGTGGCGGTGTTGTAACTCACCAGAAGCGAGCCGCTTACCAGGTAATAAGGCGTATAACTGCCCCAATTTTCCTCGTCGCGAATAGCCACATAGCACGGATCATCGTTTTGCAATCCCAGATAACCTTTCGAAGCGGTCAATGTGCCCGCCAGACCTGTTGTGTCGATGCTGTAAGTGCCTTCTGGCATCGCCATCTCTGAGGACAAAAGGCGCAACTCAATCCAGTTGTAGGTCTCGTTGGCCATCTCATTGAGTGTCACCTCGATGTAACCTTCGCGTTCGCGGAAATGAACCACATCGGCTGTAAAATCAATCGTGCTAATTTCTGTCGGCTCAAAGCGGTAGGGGTCTTGTTGAGGTACGACATCGCCACTTTCTTTGTACGCAAACGTAAACGGAGCAATATCGTAGGTATAGGCCGTATTGTTGCGGCTGGCAGTGATAGAACCGCTCAGGGTGCATGTGCTGTCGTCAACGGCCACGATGGACAACGTGATAGGCGAATCTTCGTCGCTATAGTACCACATATCCACCGCGCTACCGTTGGCTTGAGTCTTGTGAACATAGCACCCCACGTATCCAATCGTTTTATCCGCGGCAGAGAAAGAGCCGATGGCCGATTGGGTGCTAGGCCAAACGTCAAAAGCCACTTCGTATTCGCCGCTCGTGGTATGCGCCTGAACAGTGACAAAGTAATTGGCTTTATCCACTGTCATGTTTTCTATTTGTACGGCCGTTGCTGTCAGGTCGTAGGCCGCATACACACTCTGCAGCAGGCCCAAACACAGAACAACGAAAAATAATCGTTTCATCGTCATTATTGGATGAGCGCTCCTTGCAGATTGTACAATTGGCCGTTTCTCTCGATGTAAACAACGCCCTCGCGGCTGATTTTGCGAGCATTGGAACGGCTCTCGGTATTCTCAATACCGGTGGCTCCGGATGGGGTGAGCGATGCATTCTCGCCATCGAAGCTGAAATCGATGCCCTGGCCGCCATTGTTACTGTTGAAATAGTAATAATGCGTTGCTTCGATACGTCTATTGCCCGTTACGGCCAGATAATTCATGTCTAGGTCAGTGCAGATCAGTGGTCCACCGCTGAAATTGTATGTGTTGGTGCCTGTACTAACAATCGTTATGGAACTAACAGAATCGTTGGATAGGTAACGCTGTTTGGGCGTTTTCAGGTCTTTGACATAGCAGTTCGAACTCCACATGAGTTTACTTCCGTTTTTCGTAGCATACGAACCAACGATACTCGTGGGCTCTGCTCCTTCGGTATAAAGCGCCAGTTGCACCTCATAATTGCGAATCTCGTTGGTCTCGCGATTCGAGCCACTACATTGCATCGTTAGGAAATAGCGGTTCTCACCATAATCGCTAGTACTGTCTTTGATGCTCAGGCCGGTCACAGTTAGGTCATACGAATAGAATTGCTCAACATACTCGTCCGAATAACCGAAAACATACGGAGTCTGTCCGATGCCTTGATTCAGAATTTCATCTGCATTATAACTGTAGTTATAAACATACGTATTACTTAGGCTCACGCGAGTGGCAAAACAGAGGCGACAAGCGCTGATGCTATATTGGTGCTCACTAATCTTGTTGATGACAAAGGTAGAAAGCGAATCCGGATGAAGTACGCGTGTGGTCGAGCCTGAAGTAAACTCTGAAGTGACAAGATTGATCGTCTGGTCATTCACATTAGCACTCGAACTGGTAGCGCTTGCACCTTCGGTGGTATAAACACCTTCCAATGTGTTGTCGTCCGAATTCAGCACCACTTTGACTGTTGAGGTGTAGGATGTGGTCGGCTTAGAAGAGTACTCTGCGGTGTTTTTGCATTTTTGCTCGAAAGTAACGGTAAATTGATGTTTCGTCGAACTTGCGAGTGTGTCAATAGAGATACTTGTAATTCCGCACAAGTAGTTGTAATTACTAGCATTCAGGGTAAGACATGTTAAGCAAACAGAGAAAAATAGAGTAAATAATTTTTTCATTTAATAAGTGATTTTTGATGGTTGTTTTAAACTTTTGCGGTGCAAAAGTACTGCTTTTTTTCGACATACGCAAATATTTGTCAAAAACTGCATTTTTATATATACTATGTATATATATTCAATTTGTTGACGAGGCATAAACGAGACAATCACGAGACATTATCAGGAACGGAGCAACACTTCTGGCTTCAAAAATGTACTCTGATTAAGATTTTACCCCTATGGGAGTATAACGTGGTTTGACCGAGCCTTTAACCTGACATAAACGAGAGCA
>DBVU01000096.1:654-6053 GCA_002308195.1 Bacteroidales bacterium UBA1256 | reverse complement strand
AAATCCTTTGGCCAGTGATGGCTGTGTGGGTTCAAGTCCCACTCGCGGTACGAAATGAGGCAACCCTGCATCATGCTTGCATGAATGTGGGGTTGTTGCATTTTCACGTGATGAGCAGGGACTTACGAAGAAAGTCCCACTCGCGGTACACAAAAAAAAGAGGCGCCCAACGGACGTCTCTTTTTCGATTCTATATGAGGTATTCTACTTCTCTGCGCGGGCAATACGGCGAATTGATACCAGATGATGGGTGTAAGCATTTTGCTCGGCGTTGAAGATGCCCTGTCGGTCCAGTTTCTCCACCTTCACTCTACCGGAACAATGAATCACACGCTCGCTATCAATCACTATGCCCACGTGCGAAATCTTGCCATCCTCATGGTCGAAGAACACTAGGTCACCCGCTTGCGCTTTCGCCAGCGATACCACCTCTTCGCCTTGCGTCGCCTGTTCACTGGCATTACGCAGCAGTTGGCGTCCGAACAGACTCATGACCACTTGCGTAAAACCGGAGCAGTCCATTCCCATGGCATTCTTCCCTCCCCACAGATATGGCACATTGAGGAAGAAACGAACCGTCTGCAGCAATGTCTCCTGATTCAGTTCCTTGGGTTCGGCAATAACCATATTAGGGTCAATACGGAAACCCACGCCCAGCAATTCGAAGCGACCGTCTTGGTAATTGGTCAGTCGTGTTCCCGCAGTCAGAGGGATAGTCTGATTGTTGTTCTCGCTCACGGCATACGCCATCGGGAAGCAGACCCAGGCAGCCTTTTTGTAAGCAGCCGTATAGGTCTCATACTCCTTGGCGGTCATAGGCGAAATCATCTTCGAATCGACCCATCCTTCCTGACCATCCAGGTCCAATTTTACCCGATTCCATCGAGGTTTTTCTTCCAAAATGGCACATGTCTCGCCAAAGAGCATTTGGGTCAGTTGCTCGCTTCCTTCGCGCGCTTCTGCACGCACAGGCACGATACTATGTAGTATAATAGCGTTTACCATACTTCTTGCGGATGTTCCGACTCCTGTTTGGGATAGTCTATCGAATAATGTAATCCGCGACTCTCCTTGCGCTCGATGGCCTGGCGAGTGATGAGGTAACCCACGTTGATCATATTACGCAGTTCGCATATATCACGTGTTGCCTTCACTCGTTTGAACAGATCCTCGGTCTCTTCGTACAACAAATCGAGTCGTTCCCAAGCACGACGCAAACGCAGATTCGAACGCACGATACCAACGTAGGTGGACATAATCTGCCCGACCTCTTTCACATCTTGCGCAATCAGCACACGCTCCTCATTGCTCAGCGTTCCCTCGTCATTCCAAGCAGGGATTTTATCGTTGAAATCGTAATCTTCAATCACACTGAGGCTATGCTTAGCTGCCGCATCGGCATAGACAACCGCCTCAATCAGCGAGTTGCTAGCCAAACGGTTGCCACCATGCAAACCCGTGCAAGAGCACTCGCCCACCGCATAGAGACGATGGATAGACGACTGACCATCAAGATCTACCTTGATACCACCGCACATATAGTGTGCACACGGCGCCACAGGAATATACTGTTTGGTGATGTCGATGCCTATACTCAGGCACTTGGCATAGATATTGGGGAAATGATGTTTAGTTTCCTCCGGGTCTTTATGAGTCACATCCAGACAGACATGGTCGATAGCGTGAATCTTCATCTCGTTATCTATCGCACGAGCAACTATATCACGTGGAGCGAGACTGAGACGCGGATCGTATTTCTGCATAAACTCCTCGCCATTAGGCAAACGCAGGATGCCTCCGTAACCACGCATCGCCTCGGTAATCAGATAGGCCGGGTGTGTCTCTTTTGGATTGAACAGACTGGTCGGATGGAACTGGACAAACTCCATATCCTTGACCAGACCCTTGGCACGATAGACCATGGCGATACCGTCTCCCGTGGCTATCTCAGGGTTAGTCGTCGTAGCATAGACAGCCCCTGTGCCACCCGTTGCCATCAAGGTAATACGGCTCAAATAAGTATCAATCTTCTGCGTCTTTGGATTGAGGATATACGCCCCATAGCATTCTATATCGGGCGTGCGTCGTGTGACACGTACACCGAGGTGGTGCTGCGTGATAATTTCCACAGCGAAATGATTCTCCAGCACATCTACATACGGATTGCTTCGCACAGCCTCCATCAGTCCGCGTTGGATCTCCGCACCCGTATCATCGGCATGGTGAAGAATGCGGAACTCAGAGTGACCACCCTCGCGATGCAGATCAAACTGGCCATCCTCTTTCTTGTCGAAATTGACACCCCAATTGACCAACTCCTCGATACCCTTAGGCGCATTGCGCACCACTTGCTCCACAGCTGCAGGATCGCTCAGCCAGTCGCCCGCCACCATTGTATCGTGGATATGCTTGTCGAAATCGTCCACTAGCAGATTGGTTACCGAAGCTATACCACCTTGTGCTTTGGCTGTATTGGCTTCTTCCAGAGTGGTCTTGCAACACAGGGCAATCTTGTACTTACCCGAACGGGCCACCTTGAGTGCGAAACTCATTCCTGCCACTCCGCCACCAATAATCAAAAAATCGTATTTCTTAGTCATAGTTCCCAACTATTAACTTTCTGTTTTTATCTTGCTTTGCACAACGCAAAAACGCTATATATCGCGCCACGTACTGGTCGCATTGACTGGATACAGGCCTTTACCGTTTCGCCAGTTGTGATCAAATCATCCACTAGCAAAATATGCTTTCGGTACAGTTGCTCAGGATGATTCACCTCGAACGCATCTACCACGTTGTTCTTTCGGTCTTGTCCTTTCTGCAGTGCCTGTTGAGGAGTATCTTTGATACGCAGCAGATGGGTGGTGTCTATCGGGATTCCGGTTATCTCGCTCAACCCGCGAGCGATATATTCCGACTGATTGTATCCTCTGTTACGGAAACGTTTTTTATGCAACGGAATAGGCATAATAATGTCGATTCCATCGAAGAAATCCGTGCAGATGAATTCCCTTGCTGCCTGCTTGCCAAGTTGATAGCCAATTAGCGGCTGAGCGGAATACTTCATCTTATGCACCATCTGTTGTATCGGGTGCTGCTTCTCAAAGAACAAATAGGCCGCAGCTTTATCCAGATGGCCCACTCCTGCCAGTGCATCTTCCGTGCCGTTGTGCCGTACTACGGCTTGCTCGGTACGTGGTAGCGTCCGGAGACACTCGTCGCACAACGCTCCATCCGAAAAATGCTCTCCCACGTAGCGCCCGCACAGCGGGCAACGACGAGGAAAGAAGAGACTACAGAGTGACCCCATTCTTAAAGATAGCTATCTCGTGATAACCATTCTTCTCGTTGTTCGTCGGTGCACCGTTGGCTACTTCGATAACGAAATCAGCAAAGCGCTTCGCCACTTGCTCCATCGGCTCGCCTTCCGCAATAACACCTGCATTGAAATCAATCCATTTCGGTTTGTTCTGATACAATCCGGAATTGGTAGATATCTTCATCGTCGGCACGTATGTTCCGAAAGGCGTTCCTCGGCCGGTAGTGAACAGCACCATATGGCATCCGCACGAAGCCAGAGCCGTGGAGGCTACCAAGTCGTTGCCCGGAGCAGAAAGCAGATTCAGTCCTTTCACCTGCAAGCGTTCGCCATAAGGCATCACGCCACGCACGAGCGACTTACCGCATTTCTGCGTACAACCGAGCGCTTTATCTTCCAGTGTCGATATACCGCCTGCCTTGTTTCCCGGACTCGGATTCTCGCCTACTGGTTCACCATGACTCAAGAAATAATCCTTAAAGTCATTGATAAGCGACACGGTCTGATCGAATAGCGCTTTGTTTGCACAACGGTCCATCAAGATGGTCTCCGCGCCAAACATCTCAGGCACTTCAGTCAATACTGTTGTACCTCCTTGCGCTACCAACCAATCGCTGAAGACGCCCAGCAACGGGTTTGCCGTGATGCCACTGAAACCATCCGAACCACCGCACTTCAATCCCACACGTAGTTCGCTCAGCGGACATGCTTCGCGTTTGTCACGTTGGGTCTTGGTGTATAGGTCGCGTAAGATAGGCATGCAGTATTCTACCTCATCGCCCTCAATCTTCTGGCTAACGACAAACTTAACGCGATCTTTGTCATAATCACCACAGAACTGCTCGAATACATCAGGTTGATTGTTCTCGCAGCCCAGTCCCACTACCAGAATCGCACCGGCATTAGGATGATGGATCATATCGCGGAGAATCTTCTTCGTGTTCTCGTGGTCGTCGCCCAACTGAGAGCATCCGTAGTTATGCGGGAAGCAGAAAATATTCTCCGCACCGGTCTCTTGACGCAAGCGCTCGGCACATTTTTGAACAATACCATTCACGCAACCCACAGTCGGAATGATCCACACCTCGTTGCGAATTCCCACTTGCCCATCTTTACGGCGATAACCCATAAAAGTCCTGGATTCATCGGGAATATTCAGCACCACTTCTTTCGGATGATACTCATAGCTGAGCAATCCGGCTAGGTTGGTTTTGATGTTATTCTCGTTCATCCAACTACCCGCCTTCTTTGCCTCACGGGCATGACCAATCGGAAAACCGTACTTGATTACGTTCTCACCTTCCGCCAGATCCTTGATAGCGATCTTGTGTCCGGCAGGAACATCCTCTAGAACGGTTATCTTACGGCCATCCACTTCGATGACAGAACCCGCCGATTGTGGTTGAATAGCCACAACCACATTATCGGCCGGATTGATTTTCAGAATATTAGTCATTAGAGAATCGTTTTAACGGTTTCTAACATGCCCTTCTTTTCGATTGACTCAAGGAAATTAACTACCATATCGGTCAGACCCGGTATCTTATTTAGATCTTGCTTGCTCTCTTTCCAGATGATATCGGTAGCACCGAGTACACCTTCTGCTACTTTGCGTTTGTCGCCCGTAGCCCANNAGCAGATCCATAATCTCTTGTGCATCATTCGGCTCGATAGGCGCACCATCGGCACGAACACCACCCTTGTAGTAAGTGATGATGGCTGCCAAACCAAGAACCAATCCCTTCGGCAGTTCACCCTTACGCTCCAAGTAAACTTTCAGACCCGGTAGATCACGCGTCTCAAATTTCGGGAACGAATTGAGCATGATAGATGTCACTGCGTGGTCAACATACGGGTTGTTGAAACGCTCCAACACGCTCTCGCCGTAAGCTTTCAGCTCATCCTTCGGCAGGTTGAGTGTCTCGAGCAATTCCTCAAACATCACTTTGTTGATATATTTGCCCAAAATCTCATGGTTGCAAGCATCGCGAACGATATTCACGCCGCTGAGATAGGTAACCGGACTCAAAACAGTGTGAGGACCATTCAGCAAAGTCACCTTGCGCTCGTGGTACGGTTT
>DBVU01000096.1:0-593 GCA_002308195.1 Bacteroidales bacterium UBA1256 | reverse complement strand
GACATATTCTCCGGTTTCTCGATTACCCAGAGGTGGAAAATCTCTGCTTGTACAACCAAATTGTCGTTGTAACCTACTTTCTCCTGAATCTCGGCGATATCCTTACGCGGGAAACCCGGAACGATACGGTCAACGAGTGTTGCGCAAACATAATTATATTTCTCAAACCACTCTTTGAAGCCTTTGTAATCTGCTCCGAAATCGTCTTTCCAAAGTTCGATGTACTTGCGGATACAATCTTTCAGGTGGTGACCGTTCAAGAAGATCAACTCGCACGGCATGAAGATCAAACCTTTAGTCGGATCGCCATTGAACGTTTTGTAGCGACGGAACAACAGTTGAACCAATTTGCCCGGATATGCGCTGGCCGGCGCATCTGTAAACTTACATGCGGGATCAAAAGTGATACCTGCCTCTGTGGTGTTGGAGATGACGAAACGAATCTCCGGCTGCTCAGCCAAAGCCATGTATGCCCAGTTCTGAGAATACGGATTCAGCGCGCGAGAGATAACGTCGATACGCTCGAGCGAGTTAACTGCCTCACCTTTGAGACGACCTTGCAGATTAACGTGATACAAGCAGTCCTGACCGTT
>DBVU01000007.1:3964-4457 GCA_002308195.1 Bacteroidales bacterium UBA1256 | reverse complement strand
TCCGATTAACGGAAAGACGCTCCGGGTAGGATACGTGATTGTCTCGATGCGCCCTCGATATTGTCTCGTGAATAAAAAGAAGAAGGCGGCATCTCGCCGCCCGCTTCCGCAAAAAAGGTATTATTGATTAAAAATCAAAGTTCGGTTAGAAGTCAAAGTCGTCCAAATCGTCTTCTGCGTCTTCGAATTCTTCATGCACTTCTTGCGAGGCTTTTTCCAAGTCCTTGGATACTTCTTGGAATGCTTTTTCCAGTTCTTCGTCAGTTTCTTCCAATTCGTTTTTCAACTCTTCTCCAGATTCTTCGAGAGCCGTTTTATAGAAGACATCCGCATGCTCGAAGGAAATCTTCAGCAAACGAGTTTTCTGGGAGAAAGACAAATCTTCTTCCTCGAGTTCGTCAGCAATCTTCAGCGCTTTTTCTACGTCGCCATTTTTGAGAGCTTTCTCATAGTCATCGATTCTAGAATCAACGCTTTTGTGGCAAGCCACCAA
>DBVU01000007.1:255-3927 GCA_002308195.1 Bacteroidales bacterium UBA1256 | reverse complement strand
GATTTTGATGGTTTGTCCATTAGCGGTAACAACCATATAAACACCACGCGGCAAGGACATCGTGTAGATATTCTCGTTGGTGGTGGTCAGTTTGCGTCCGTAGATGTCGTAGATATTTACCCATTCGCCAACCGTATAGACTTCGTCTATAGACTGTGGATTGAAGGTGTGAACCGTAACATCGTATGTGCGGCGATTGATATAGTCACTAACCTCGAATACAACAGGCGAGAAGGAACTCTTGCTGAGATCGACTGCTTCGCCCTGCAACGGAGTGACGTGAGTGAGCGGACTAGCCACTATAACCTCCGGAACAACAGCCGTGAGATCGAGCGAAGGATATTTGGTAATATCAATGCTGATATCGATAGTATTCAAATCCTGGTCGATTGCTCCCGCAATGCCATTTACCTTGAAACTAGTAATCTTGAGTTCAGGAATAGCAACGGTAGCTTGGTCGGAGAGCAAGTAGTTGACAACGGCTTTGACGAAACGCTTTCCATCCGCAGTCAGATGCTGGCTACTAGCTTTGCCGATTGGCATGCAGATGTATTTCTTGCCCTTATGCATAGAGGCAGGAACTTCGTGCAAGAAGGTCTCTTGAACACCATCGCCGTGATAATCTTCAATATCGCGCGTCCAAGCGGTAGCCAGACAGAGCGTTCCTTCGTAATCGACTGCAGCAGGCATGAGTCCGCGCAGAATGATAGTATCGAGGATTTGGATACGGTCGCCTTGCTTCTTGTTGAGCCCCTGGAAAATCGGGTGGTCTCCGCGTAGCACAGTGATGAAACGTCCGTTGTCCTTGGTCAAACTACCATTGTCCGGTTCTCCCCAATCGAGTCTGTCAGGCGAATAGGAGAAGGACTTCATATTGAGAACAGGCAGACCTGTTTCTCCGCGTGCGGCTGCCAGTACTTCGGGGTTATCGGCATCGACATCCTCGGAGATGAGAATCCATTTGTACTTAGCATATTGGTCTGCGGAGCGCAGAGCGTCTTTGGCTTTGCGGGCAATCAGATTTCGTGAATCCGAATTCTTGAGATAGTCGTAAACGCCATCGTGCTCGTAGGCCAGATTGTTCTTGTAGAGATAGAGCACAGGATTAGCGCCATAGTCAATCGTGCTTACTCGGATAGTACAACTAACACAATTGCCATCGTTTACACAGACAGAGAAAATCGATTCGCCTTCGGCGGTTGGTGTTCCGGAGATGGTAATGATGTTATTTGCAGCATCGCGCGTAATGCCATTAGGCCATGTATCAGGGGTTATTTGCCACCCATCTGGATTTGCGTTGTAGAAGCGGAGCTTGATCTCATCCATTTCTTCTCCGACATACGCATCAACAACGGTATCTGTGATGGCTTTGATAAAGTTGATTACTTGGATTTTGCCGGCAACTTCGGTCGTCTTAGTTCCGTTGAAATAACTAGCCACCTTGTAGTTGTATGTTCCCGCAGGGCAGTTGGCTGTTCCGCCGAGCATCAGTGTGTCGCCTAAATCACCGGAGGATTGCTTGGTCAGCGTGATACCAGTGGCTTCGTTGCCATCCCATTCCAGACGAGTCTCTGCACCAGAGATGTTGCCGTATTTGGTAAAATAGTAAATTGGTCTCGGAGCAGTAGTAGCCAGAACTGTTTGGGTTGAATCGTTACCCTTAAGCCATTTGGTGCGCGGCTCTTGTGCTACGCGGAGAGAGAAACCGTAGAACTCGTTGTTGCTGCCACCAATACCTTTGACTTCAATCAAATGTTCGCCCGTAGAGATGTCATAACGACGAATAGTGCCTTCGGCGCTCACTTTGTTTTCCGGTTGCAAAATGCCATCAATATAAACGCGGAAGCGTTTGTTCTTGGTGCTACCTTCTGCTTCAATAGTAGTGCTATTGTCTTTTCCGTAGAATGAGAATTGGTCGAATCCTTGAATATGCAGCAGGTATGACTTGTTATCATAAATCTTGTGCATACATCCTTCTCCCGCTGCGAATTCGTCCTTTTCTGTGAAAGTGAAGTTGCTGACACTATTGGCAGTTACTTTGAACCACCCGTCTTGTGCTTGACAACTGGTGCTTGTGTTGTTGATGGCAATACCCTGCCGCTTTTGCACAGGTTCGATATCAACAGTCAGGGCACTATTGCTCTCTAACTTTCCAGGATAATATACTTCATATTCGCGACCACCAAAGACACGCAATTTACCTCCATAACCGCCAGAAAGTGTTGTTGCTTCATAGATCTCAGGTACGTGGATAGTTAGATCAGACGAAGGCACAGCAACCGTAAAGTTGATAGTGTAGGTGAGTGTCGTTTCTTCGTCTTCGGCGAGAACGACTACTTTGGCAACGCCCGGGACACCTGATGCTTGAGTGATATTAATTGATTTTACGTTGGCATCATTTGCTTCGGCAGTAACAGTAGGAGCGGTTGCTCCTTCTACCTCTACATTGTAAGTCAATTGTGTTGGCGAGAAACCAGGCACACTGGTGCCATTGTATTTCAGGCTCTTGAGCGTGGCATCTGTGGAAACAGGAGGTGCTTCGGTAATAGTGACCGCATAAGTAGTAGTTTCGCTAGAAGGACTAGTGAAAGTAATATTGACAGGGCTACTGCTAAAGTCTGCGGTAGTTGGAGTCCAAGATTGGATATTTTTTCCTGTAAAAGTAGGTGTTAGATTGAGACTGCTACCATTTTTTACTTGGCCAGTAATGGTTAGGTTGACATTGTCGATAGAAGCAGTACCTTTGATATTATCCCAAGTAGCGGTTTGTACTTTAGGAGCAGCACTTTCCACGGTGAAGGTTACTTTGTGTTGCTCGGTGGAAGTGTTGTCTTCGGCCGTTACATCGATGATAGCGGTGCCTGGAAGAGACGTGATTTGCGTCACGTTCACGGTGGCCTTGCTATCGTTTGCAACCGCTGCTACGGTAGGAGGAGTAGTTGTTCCAGCCGGCAGTTCTACGGAGTATTCGCCGTTGGTTTGTATGCCAGAGATAGGAGTTGTTGTTCCTCCTAAGGTGTAAGTGATGCTTTTGAGCGAAGCGTCGTTGGATGGACCGGCGGAGTAGGTGACAACTATGTTGTCAATAGCAGCGTATTTGCCGGAAGAAGAAGCATACGTCACGATTTGTACGTGCCCCGTTGTGGCTGTTGCGAGGGTACTGTTAGAAGCACCCCATACTTTCGTGCCGCTACTACCAAAGTTACCTTTTGTGGTGTAGTTGCTATAGATGTTTTGTATGACAGCACCATTGTCATCTACTATGTTTAATGTAAAATCAGGCTTGCTATTGTCTGTCGCACATACATCGTAAGTGATTTGTGAGATGTTTTTGAACGAGTCTTTGGATGTGAGAGTAATTTTAATCTGGCTCTGATTCATATATGACAATGCAAGGAACGAAGTTCCATCTTTGGAAGCGATACCCTGATGCGATGAAAGGATTTCATACTTAGCCGTTCCGTTTTTTGGATTGTCAACGGTAAAAGTCCAATCGTTTAAGGCCGCATTGTCGTTGAATGTGTACGTTTTTTGCGCCCATCCGTTTATAGTTAAGAAAGCAGCAAATGTTAATACAACAAACTTAATGTTTTTCATATCTTTTTGTGTTTTTATTTCGAAATAGTGCTCTCGTGAATGTCTCGGTAAACTCTCGGTCGGCTTAGGCTCCCC
>DBVU01000007.1:0-208 GCA_002308195.1 Bacteroidales bacterium UBA1256 | reverse complement strand
AAAGTCTCGTGTTTGTCTCGTTCACACCTCGTTTATGTCTCGGTAGGAAAACGACCACAATACGGGATATTAATTCACGGTACAAAATTACTGCTTTTTTCGGATATATGCGTGCATATATTCATGGAAAATGTAGAAAAAATGATATTTTGTTCGAAAAAATTCGCGCGTGTGTGCGTTTTCGCTTGCGTATATAAAAAAAAAGTTG
>DBVU01000036.1:221-5425 GCA_002308195.1 Bacteroidales bacterium UBA1256 | reverse complement strand
CCCGGCGTACCGTGAATCGTGATATACGCGAAATCAAACGTGTAGCGCACGCCCTCGCGCGTAAAAGAAAAGTCATTCTTATCTATCGGACAACCATCCTCGGTATGCCAATCCCTACCACGCAGCACCACAATCGTGGTGTTGTACCGTTCCGGGTCGATAAAACTCTTCAATCCGGCTGCCGAACGCAGACTCACCTCATGTTCCGAGCTGTCTCCGCCGGCAATAATTGCTACGTTTTTTCTATCTTGCATTTTTAATGTACATAAAATCGGGTGCAAAGTTACGAAAAAATTTGCACATAGCAAACAAAAAACAAAGTTTTTTTTGCGCATTCCGTTTTTTTATTGTAACTTTGCAGCAAATTAACCGATCGGAAAAACAGCCTATGCGCCGATTCTTACTCCTCATCGTGCTCTCCATTTCGCTTATGGCGCAAGCCGCGACCTATACGCCCGAGAGCGTTCCCAATCCTAAAACAGGCGGGCAAGAACAGTACGTCGCCAATCCCGATGCCATCCTTGCGGACTCCACCGTTCGCTGGCTCAACCACTGCGCGGCAATGCTCTACGACTCCACCCATGTGGAGCTATGCGTCGTAGCACTCAGCTCTATCGGCAATATGGAGGCGTTCGACTTTGCTTACGAACTCTTCCAACGTTGGGGTATCGGACGAGCCGGGCAGAACACCGGCGTGCTGATGCTTTTCGTACTAGACAGTCACGACCTACGTATCATGACCGGAACCGGTATCGAAGGCGTGCTCACCGATGCACAGTGCTCCAAAATCATGCACGAGGATATGTTCCCGGCGTTCAAGCAAGGAGAGTACGACCGCGGACTATGCCTCGGCGTACTGCGCATCTACGAGATATGCACCAATGGGGACGCGCCCGAAGAACTACTCACCATCCGTTCCGCCACCAATCGTGGGAAGTTCGGCAAGGACTGGAGAGATAACGATTACATCGAAGTCGGCATCGTGGTGGGAATGTTCCTGCTGATATTCTACCTTATCTGGTCTTCCTACGTGAAGCGCTGCCCCAAATGCCATCGACGTCGTGCACACGTCGTCAAGCGCCATACCGTCAAGGCTGCTACAGAATACCTGCCCGGAACGGAAGAACTGACCTACTGCTGCAAGCGGTGCGGGCATACCTTCACTCGCACCGAGACCATCCTCTCGCACCAGATGACCGGCCGACGAGGAGGCAGCTCAGCAGGCGGCAGTTTCTCCGGCGGAGGCTCATGGGGAGGCGGCTCCACTTCAGGCGGTGGCGCAGGTGGCAAATGGTAATCACTGCCGAGAATGTAAATTGTAAAATTAATTGTAAATTGTTAAATAGGCCTTATGAAAAATTTTCTTAGCATCCTTGTTCTGGGACTGGTAGCCCTGACAATGAATTCCTGTATGTACAACAGCCTGGTCTCTTCAGAAGAAGCCGTAGAGGCTGCATGGTCGCAAGTAGAGAACCAGTATCAGCGTCGTGCCGACCTGGTGCCTAACCTCGTAGCGACTGTCAAGGGCTATGCTGCGCATGAGCAAGAGACGCTCCAGGGCGTAGTAGATGCTCGCGCCAAGGCAACGCAAATCACCATTGATCCGGCAAACGCCACGCCCGAACAACTGGCAGCCTTTCAGGCCGCACAGGGCGAACTGTCACAAGCCCTCGGACGACTGCTGGCCGTTGCCGAGAACTATCCAGACCTGAAAGCCAACGAGAATTTCCGCGACCTGCAAGCACAACTCGAGGGAACCGAGAACCGTATCGCCGTAGCTCGTCAGGAGTTCAACGAGACGGCACGCGCGTACAATCAGAAGGTACGTCGCTTCCCGAGCAATATCGTAGCTATGATTTTCGGATTTGAGAAGAAGCCTTACTTCGAAGCAGAAGCAGGTGCCCAATCCGCTCCGACCGTAGCTTTCTAACGAGCACGTAGAGCATACTCAGCAGCAACAATGGCCACATGGCTTCTCCTATCGGCGAATGGAAATCATACTCGCCGATAGCGTTATTGCTATCGTCCTCGTCTTCGCCGTCACGTCCCTCACGCCTCAGCCCGGGTCGACGCCCCCCATAGCTCGGTTGGTAGCACTCACCTCTCGAGCTCTTTCCGTGCCATTACACGAAAAACAATTTTGCATAGCGCTAAAAAGCAAAAATAAATTTGCTTATCTCATTTTTTTTTCGTACTTTTGCAGCCGAAATTTCGATTGGTTCATAAAAAGGACCGTTTTTGTTGATCCAGTTTTGGGGTATTTTTGGACATGGTAAATTTGCATCGCCTGTTAGGGTGTGTCAACGTGACGACACCTTGGAAATGCGATGCAAAGGTATGCATAAAAAAAGCACCCCATATGTGGAGTGCTAATTCTCTGCCAATTCTGCGTAATCTCTGCGAATTCTATGCGAAAGCTCTGCGAACTATGCCGATTTTCTGCGACTATTGAGACATTCTAGCCTTACAAAAATCGCTAGCAGAAAGTGTAAATTTCTCTTGAAAACGATTAAAAACTATCGCCCTTTGCGCGTCTGATGCATACTGATTTATATTGATGCAACCGATATATTGCAGTCGGTACAATGCACGGCAGTAGTCAATTTTGGTAGTCGCTTGTGAAAGTTCTGCAGCAAGTCTTTCGCGTATATTTTCTTCAGAAAAACGAGCCGTTATACAAAAGAAATCCGGCGGTATAGTTGCTACTTTATCCTCAGTTTTAGGAGTAGGGTCTACGACGGGTTGAGGATAATAGTTGTTGATAGTCACAGACCCAAAATTTTGGCCGACGGTCGGCTGTTCGATTTTAATGATTTGTTGCATATTTTTGAAAAGTTATATTCAAAAAAAAGCACGGGTTTCAGTCAGCTATAAACGAGTCTAAGCGGGAATCTTCGAACACCATTTATAGAAACGTCCACCCATGCCGTAGTTGTTACTACGCCAAGAGCATCGTTTCACGATAGTGTTCTTAAGTTCCCGCTTAGACTTACCGTTTGCGATGGACCTGCTCTCGCAGTAAATATGTCTTATGTTTTATTTATTGCTCTTTGTTCTGTTACAATGGCGGCAGAGCATTTGGCAATTTTCTATCACTGTTTTACCACCCTTTGACCAAGGTACAATGTGGTCGGCTTCCATTTCATGGAAATCCAATTCGCGACCATGTTCAGGGCAGTTAGCGCCTACGCACTTATGGCCTTGCGCCTCATAAACTTCGAGGGCCGTCTTTTCATCGAAAGCCCGCAAGCCGAGGTGCTGTTCGTTGTTGTCGAGCACGTACCAGAGTATGCCTTTCTTATTTCCTATCTCACCATCTTTGAGGAGTTCAGAAATCCAAGCTTCGAGTTTCTTAGCATCTATTTCGTCATCCTTATGTTTACGGTACATTTCGCCCCAATCGGTGGCAGTATAGAGGTTGGCATGTTTCCCGATGAATTTCATCTTGACCCATGTCATTACGAGGTTGAAGTACGTCCAGAGGTCGCTACAGTCGCTGTCGTGCTGGTGGCGGCGCATATACTCGTCGATAGAAAGTCCGTCGCGCTTTGCCACCCAACTGATAGCCATTTCTAAGCCTTCTTGACGGTTCCAAGTTTTGGAAATATATCCGTCGCTGATGCGCTTTGCGGCGCAGTTGTTGCGTGAGAAATAGCGTTTGGCGTCCGTCACCCACGGACCGGCAAAAATGGCATTACGTATTTCTTGGTCGGTGAGTTTTACACCGGCTATATTGATCACTTGAAACCAATCAAGTTTCTCGATATCCGTGCCATTTTTGCAGATATATACATCCAACTCGTAGTTGAGGAACTGCTCACGCTCGGCATCCGGAAGATTTTGATATCCCCACAGGTTGCCTTTCCAATTGACCGCGAAAGCCCCCCAATAATAATGACAGATAGATAGTGTGCGTTGCTGTCCGTCCATGACCTCGTAGGTGCCGTCCTCTTTCTCTACCCAATACATAATGTTCAGCGGGTAGTTCTTGGAAATTGTATCAATAACAGCGTGTTCCTGTTTTTCGTTATAGACGAATTCGCGTTGATACTTAGGACGGATGTCCAATTTGCCACCATAGCCAACAACGCCTTCTTCGTCGCTGTCACGAAAGCCGTCAACAAGGTCGGCAATCTTAACTTTAATTTTCTCTATATCCATGATATTAGTGCTTTTTGCGGATGAATATTCTATTATAGGCAGCAGATAAATATTCGCCAGATGGGCTTACGGAATAATCGCCATTTCCCTTTACTTTAACTTTAGGTGACAATCTATCCCTTAATGCTCCTGAGCCGGACTCTGTTTTTCCATCTGACTTGAAGAATTTATATCCAAGAGCACGATAGTTTCTCTCAATTCTACATGGAGTTTCTTCATAGTTAGAACTACCCAAAATTTCAAATTGATCGGGATTATAATAGCCAAGGAATGTTATAGGTACACCCATTATACCTTCATAATCGCAAGGTATCTCTGCTACCTTGTCTACATTTATGGCTTGATAATTATCATATTCGGGATATTCATCTACCACAAATTTTTTATATAAAATTATCTCCTCATGACGATGAGAATGATCTAGATTCGTAAACCAGCAAACGTTCCCTAAACTTCTCCACTTTTGCCCCGTTTCATCCACCCAGTATCTAGTGGCGCGAGGCTCGAAATATGAAGGTACTTGAAAACTCATATCTCCAAATTTACAACCCAACCACAATTTATTATCTTTAATCAAAGGAAATATCTCCTTATAGGTAATAGCATTTTGGCTTCCTATAATAAGAAACTTCTTATTGTATTTGACCAACTGAGCCACATATTCTCTAAAAAGTGAGAAAGGCGGATTAGTTACCACAATATCTGCTTGCCGGAGTAATTCAATGCATTCTGGCGAGCGGAAATCTCCATTACCTTTCAGCTCCGCCTTAACATTATGGTCGCTGCTTTTCAGTAACAACTGAACATCGGTTAAATCAGTCGCTCCATTACCATCCAAATCAGGCACCTCAGAGATTTCCACCTTATAGGCTTTCCGTTTCGGCTCGTTATCTTCCGTTTGGAATAGCGGCAACTCTAATTGTGCAATAGGCGACCCGTCATAACATGTAGCAATTAGTTTCTTTAAGCCGAGCGCATTAAAATTGAGCGCAAAGTACTTAAAGAAATTACTCTCGTACGGGTCATCGCAGTTACAGAGAACC
>DBVU01000036.1:0-192 GCA_002308195.1 Bacteroidales bacterium UBA1256 | reverse complement strand
AACTCTTTTTCTATATCAGAGAGTTGCGTATAGAACTCGTCCTGCTTGCTTGCCTTTGCCGCTCCTAATGCGGTATTATTATTTGCCATAGTATCAAGATTTTTTATTCAATTCCAATAATCTCGCATTGCAGTTCCGCGGCACGGACGTGGCCGTCCACTAAATCACAGATAATCACGGCGGGAACCCGGC
>DBVU01000021.1 GCA_002308195.1 Bacteroidales bacterium UBA1256 | reverse complement strand
TTCCGCTCAACGTCATGTATTGGGTAAAGACCGATGGTTCCGATGGCATCGACTACGAAGTCCTCGATGGTCAGCAGCGCACGATCTCTATCTGCTCGTTTATTGCCGGCGAGTATATGATGGAGTTTGACGGCAACCTGCTTGGCTTCAACAATATGACCCAAGAGCAGCAAAACCGTATTCTCGATTACAAACTGCAAGTCTATATCTGTGAAGGCACCGACGAAGAGAAAATCAAATGGTTCCAGCGTATCAATATAGCCGGTGAGAAACTGACAGACCAAGAAATCTTAAATGCCATCTACGCGGGTTCATGGACCACGCAAGCCAAGCGCCGTTTCTCCAAGACAGGCTGCGTGGCATATCGTATTGCCTCGGATTTCATGTCCGGTTCGCCTATTCGTCAAGACTATTTCGAGACTGCCCTCCAATGGATAGGTGACGCGCAAGGTAAGTCGCTTCGTCAGTACATGGCAGATCATCAGCACGACACNNGATGTCATTCATTGGGTGGACAAACTCTTCGGACGCAAATATAAGAAAGAAATGAAGGGCGTAGAGTGGGGCTTGCTTTATAACAAACACCGCGACACCAAACTGACAGCGACCTATATCAACGAACAAATGGCCAAACTCATGGCGGACTCTGACGTACAGAAGAAATCCGGTATCTTTGCCTATATTCTCGATAGCGATATACATCATTTAGGTATCCGTACTTTTGATGCGAACACCCGCCGCGAAGTCTATGAGCGGCAAGGCGGGAAGTGCGCTATCTGCGGCAAGCCCTTTGACATCGAAGTCATGGAAGCCGATCATATAACCCCGTGGGTAGAAGGTGGCCGCACAATCGCCTCCAACTGCCAAATGCTCTGTCGCGAATGTAACCGACGCAAGAGTAGCAAATAACCCACACAAAAAATATTTTTCAGATTTTCGCAGCACAACGTGCTGCGATTTCTTTTTCAGTGATAAAATCTTTCGTTGAAATTTGGTCATTTCAGAAAATTGTAGTAAATTTGCAGTCCTTTTGGCTCAAAAAAACTTAACCGAATATGTCCCGTGCAATTGCATATCGTGAATACTATATAGACCGGCTCCGAGAAGCCGACCTGATAGCCGATTTCCCCGGTGATGAAGTGCTCATCAACGGGCTTTATGCGATGCAAACGCATATGTGGAACAACGGTGTGAACATAGAAATACCCATCGTGCGGGTGATGAACACCGCGCATTTTCTCGCCGCTTATATGTTCGCTACTACCTGCTCGGGCGACCAGACGGAATAC
Organism: Bacteroidales bacterium UBA1256; assembly: GCA_002308195.1. The sequence goes on along the minus strand of DBVU01000021.1, from coordinate 1,222 downwards.
GACGCCATGGCGAGTATGTGTCTCGGACGAGACAAGCAGCTATTCAAGGTAGCGATCATTGTGCTGGCAGCCATGCTGGCTCGTACTGAGGGTTTCCGAGCGCGTAATTGTCGTAACCTCATCCTCGACAACCGCGACCCTGATTTCGACGAAGGTGTCTTGCTGTACGATCGGTTCCTTCGCTCCGCCGAGAAACGGTTTATAGAGGAAGATTTTCTCATCGACACACAGCAACTCATTTCCCGCATCAACGAACAAGATCAAATTATTACGCAACAAGCCTCTACAATTCAACAACTCAAATACACCATCACGACTATGGAAGAGAAATACCAACAGAACAACCAGTATAATAACTGCGTCATCTTAAACGCGCCCGTCTTTAACACCAACACGACAAATAACCACAACTACTACCAGCAACCGTATGAAGCGCCCAAGACAGAGCCGGTACGGGAGGATACGCCGATAGATCAGTTCAAATATATCCATGTAAACGTAACAGACGAGAAAGAACGTGAGCAGATACATAAGACGGTATATAACATCGTGCGCCTACCTAAAATGCAGCAGGTTTGTGACGAACTATACAAACTGATGAAGGACACAAAAGTACTGTGTACAATCAATCCTGATTCTATGCTCGTTGAATTACGCCGTATGGGACTTCCTGACAAGGATATCAACGGCTTTTCCGATAAGAATTTTGCACACTACTATCGGACGCCAAAATTGGCATAATAAGTAGTCCGATAAATAAGAAACGATAGCATCCTTTGGGGTGCTATTTTTTTTTGTACTTATTAGCAATCTTTAGCAATCATTAGTTTTTATTAGATAGTATTAGCAATCATTAGGAGTACCTTTCAAAAATCGCTCATAATCAATCAATTACCCCTACCTTTGCACTGCAATTCGTCAGAGATGTGTCGCGTAGTTGTCATAGTGGCAGGTACGGAGACACAGCAGAAAAGACGGTTGCGGTGCAATTATGAATAAATATCGTATTCCGCCATCTATGATCGATGGCAAAACTTATTTCGCCGATGATGCCGGTCACATTCTCAATGCCAAAGATCATGTCATGGTGCTCAAATTCAGCCCGAGAGATGCCACGCACATTGGCGGTAGCAAGCATCCTCATCTCAGTGTCGCAGGAAAAGAGAAAGATGCGCATCGGCTCATCTGTGCCGCACGGTGGGGGCTCCCGCGCAAAGGACAA
>DBVU01000070.1:4385-7452 GCA_002308195.1 Bacteroidales bacterium UBA1256 | reverse complement strand
TTAGTCATTTGACCATTTAAATATTCAGCAATCTGTACAGCGTTTAATGCAGCACCTTTGCGGATCTGGTCACCTACGCACCAGAAACTGAGGCCGCATTCGTCGGACAAGTCTTTGCGGACGCGACCGATAAAGACCTCATCTTTGCCACTCAGGAAAAGCGGCATAGGGTACACTTTGTTTTCGGGTTCATCCATGAGCACACATCCTGGTGCAGCAGCGAAAGCGGCTTGCGCCTGCGCTATGCTGACCGGTTGTTCCGTTTCCACCCATACACTCTCGCTATGAGCACGCAGGGAAGGAACGCGCACGCAAGTAGCACTGACTTTGATGTCCGAGTGCATGATCTTACGGGTCTCATGGAACATCTTCATCTCCTCTTTGGTGTAACCGTTGTCGGTAAACACATCGATATGCGGAATCAGATTGTAGGCCAACTGATAAGCAAATTTCTCCACAGTCGGTTTTTCGCCATTCAGCACCTGGCGATACTGCATCTCCAGTTCTTTCATGGCTTGCGCACCTGCGCCGGAAGCTGCTTGATAGGTGGATACATGTACACGGCGAATATGACTCACACGTTCTATTGCTTGCAATGCCACCACCATCTGGATGGTTGTGCAGTTCGGATTAGCGATGATTCCGCGTGGACGGACCAAAGCATCTTGCGCATTTACCTCAGGCACTACCAATGGCACATCCTCATCCATTCGGAAAGCCGATGAGTTGTCTATCAGCACTGCGCCAAAACGTGTGATATCTTCCGCGTACTCACGCGATACGCCTGCGCCCGCGGAAGCAAAAGCAATATCGACGCCCTTGAAAGCGTCGCCATGTTCCAGCAGCTGCACCGTGTACTCGCAGCCTCGGAATATATATCGTGTCCCCGCACTACGCGAGGATCCGAATAATCGAAGTTCGGAAACTGGGAACTGCCGCTGTTCCAAGACACGCAGCAGTTCCTGTCCAACAGCGCCAGAGGCGCCAACAATTGCAATTACCATAGCTTAAGCTAATGCGATAATAATGTCAGCCTCAGCCTCGGTGAAGGAGATTTTACCCTCACGAGCCAGCCAACCAAGAGCTAGATACAGCTCCTCGTTTTTCAGCTTTGTAGCTTTCTTCAGAGCTTTCAAACCTTGAGCTCCGTTCTGCAACGCATTCCAAATAAGGCCTGCGTTCTCACCGATTTTTGTAATCATAATACCTTAAATTTGTTTAGTTGACTAATACGAGTAACATGTTATATGGGGTTACTCTTCCCATTTTTTGAATACCAGGCACGCGTTGTGTCCGCCGAAACCGAAGGTATTGCTCAGCGCATAGCGGATATCGCGTTTCTGGGCTTTGTCAAACGTAAAATTGATACGATAGTCAATGTTTTCGTCTATATCTTCCGGATCGTGGTTGATAGTCGGCGGGATGATGCCTTCCTTCAGCGCCATCACGCAAGCCAAAGCTTCCACTGCGCCCGTGGCACCAATCAGATGACCGGTCATCGATTTGGTTGAATCCAGATTCATGTCATACACATGGTCGCCGAACACGCGCTGGATAGCTCTCACTTCGGTCACGTCTCCCAGAGGCGTAGAAGTGCCGTGAGTGTTGATATAGTCAATATCACCGGGCTCTATCTGCGCATCCTGTATAGCCAGACTCATCACGCGCTCCGCACCTTTTCCGTCCGGATCAGGAGCAGTCATATGGTATGCATCCGACGTCATGCCGCAGCCCACCATCTCTGCATAAATCTTGGCGCCACGCGCTTTCGCATGCTCATAGTCCTCCAGAATCAAGCAGGCAGCTCCTTCGCCCAGCACAAAACCGTCACGCGATTTCGAGAACGGGCGACTGGCTGTCGTGGGTGAGTCATTGCGGGTGGACAAGGCATGCAGCGAATTGAATCCACCAATACCCGTATAGGTTACATCCGCATCCGCTCCACCGGTCAGTAGCACATCCGCATGCCCCAGACGAATCTGGTCGAAAGCCGAAGCCACTGCGTGCGACGAAGACGAGCAAGCGGTACTAACCGAGAAACTCAGACCACCCAGGCCATAACGAATAGAAATCAGTCCGGCAGCTATGCTAGGGATAGCCTTCGGAATCATGAACGGATTGAAACGAGGAACACCGTCGCCTTTGGCGAAATCGCTCACTTCTTCCTCGGTCGACTGCAGTCCACCCATTCCGCTGCCCCAGATAATACCTATTCGGCTGCGGTCCTCTTTCTCCAGATCCAGACCACTGTCTTTCAATGCTTCGTCAGCTACGCATACTGAGAGTTGTGCATAGCGGTCCATCTTTCGTGCTTCTTTGCGGTCGATGATCTGCAGCGGATCAAAATCCTTTACCTCACCGGCAAACTGCGTCTTAAACAGACTCGCATCAAAAGAAGTGATAGGAGCTATTCCGCTCACTCCATTCACCAGCGATTGCCAGGTGGCCAGAGCCGAATTTCCCACAGGCGTAAGCGCGCCCAATCCTGTTATAACTACTCGTTTTAACGGCATGCCTTTGTATATATACATAAAAAGTATACGAGTTTACAGTTAGCCCGTAAACTCGTAAACCATCTGTGGATTAGAGATTACTTCGTAGCGTTCTCCACGTAAGCGATAGCGTCGCCTACGGTTGCAATCTTCTGGGTGTCCTCGTCTGGAATAGAAATACCGAACTCTTTCTCGAATTCCATAATCATCTCTACGGTATCCAACGAATCTGCACCAAGATCTGTCTGGAAGTTAGCCTCCTTTGTTACTTGAGACTCCTCTACACCAAGCTTATCAACAATGATTGCTTTTACTTTTGCTTCAATTTCTGCCATAATACTAATTCAATTAAGTTAATATTTATGTTTTTCTTTCTTTTCTTATGTCCTATTTTTCTCCTTTAGGGGAAAAACGCTGCAAAATTACTGCTTTTTTCTGAATTGTGCAAATTTTTTGCATTATTTTCGCGTTTTGTCAGTTAAATCTAACATTATTTTACCTAAATTTCCTCCTGCCTTACCCATTTGGCATACTGGAACCGAATCGCCATCCAAATTCGCTATGCGAAGATGATC
>DBVU01000070.1:0-4327 GCA_002308195.1 Bacteroidales bacterium UBA1256 | reverse complement strand
GTATCGCATAGGTCTCCCTTGTTCTTTCCGCATGTGCCCAGATGACTCAAACAGATGACGATATCGCATTGCTGAGTACGCAACGTGTCGGCCATCTGTTGAGCGATGGGGTACGGATCCAGGTATTTCGCAGGCGCAAAATTTTTCTTCGAGATGATTCCTTGCGGATTGCACCCCAGACCAAACACACCTATTTTCAGTCCCGGACGACGGATGATCGCATAAGGGCGAACTATATTCTCCAGCGGTGTTCCGCGGAAGTCGTAATTGGCACAAACGATGGGAAAACGGGCTATTCTAAGTACCTCAGCCAGCGTATCCAGACCATTGTCAAACTCATGGTTACCCAACGTAGCGGCATCATACCCCATACGGTTCATCGCCTCCAGTTCGACGCGACCGTGATAATAGTTGAAATAGGGAGTACCTTGGCAGAAATCGCCTGCGTCCAGTAGCAGCAAATGACGATCGGCCTTGCGTTCTTGCGCTATCAGCCCCATACGACGCGCATAACCGCCTTTGCCGTCCTTCTTCGGCTCCACCTGCGAATGAGTGTCATTGGTGTGAAGAATCGTCAGCCTGTCGGGCGTACAAGCCACGCACAAGCATAGCAACAACATGCACAGACTAAACTGTTTCATATCAGAAGCGTTTGTTGATATCGTCGTCGGTCAGCAGCGACATGATCGTCTTGCCGTCCGGAGTACGCAGATACTGATCGAGTTGCAGCAGTTGTTTCACTATCTCTCGACTTTCCTCTACGGTCATCGTTCGGCCGTACGGAATAGCGGCTGTCTCGGCTAGCGAAAGGACAATCTGCTCACGCCATTCCTGCTGCGTATTAGCCTCGCGCTCACGCACTTGATGCATGATCTGTTGCAGCACGGGCAATGGCGATTGGTCGGTCAACAGAGCCGGCACACCCTGTATGCTGAAGCTGTTCGGACTCAGTTGCTCAATATCAAACCCGATAGCTTTCAGGTCCGGCAGAAGTTGCTGCATCACAATCATCTCATCTGCTTGCAGCTCCAGCACTTCAGGGAACAACAGTTGCTGCATGGTGCCGTGTATCTGCACCATTTGCGACATAAACTGGTGGTACAGCACAGCCACATGAGCGCGATGCTGGTTAATCAGCAGCAGACCCTGATCGGTCGGCATAACGATATATTTGCCGTTGTATTGCCACAGCGGATACGATTCCATTTCTTCCTCTGTCGGCATCAGGTCGGCCAGCGTATTGGTCGGCCGCTCGGGATACAGCACTTCCCATCCCCGCTGCGGACGTTGTGGCTGCGAACTAACGGACGGTGCACTCACGCTGCGCGTGTTGAACGGGTTGTAGAAGGGGTTGTAATTGGGATCAGTGTTCACTTGCGGCTGACTCACAGGATCCTTGCTCGGCAGCGGTATATCAATGCTGCCTTGTGTGTCAAAATCTATCTGCGGAGCCAGTGTGAACTTGCCCAATGCCTCACGCACAGAGGCCATCAAAATCTGGAAGATGCTCTGTTCGTCGGCAAATTTTATCTCGGTCTTAGTCGGATGTACATTCACATCGATCGACTCAGGTGAAATGTCAAAATAGATAAAGAACGAAGGCTGCAAATCGTTCGGCAGCATATTGGCGTATGCCGTCTGCACAGCCTTCAGAAAATACGGATGGCGCATGTATCGCCCGTTCACAAAGAAATATTGCTCGGCTTTTCGGGTGGCCGACTCGGGCTTAATAACGAATCCGCGAATGCTAACCAGCTCCGTATCCGTCTTGATATCGACGAACGAAGAGGTATAGACATTCTTTTTTGTGTTGCCGAAAATGGTCTCGATACGTTGTTTCTCGGTGCCCGCAGGCAGTTCCAGAACGATTTCATCGTTATGGACAAACGTAAACGTCACTTTCGGATAGACCAGCACTATATGATAGAATTCCGTTAGCAGGTTGCGCAATTCTGTCTGGTCCGATTTCAGAAATTTACGCCTAACGGGTACATTGAAAAACAGGTTGCTGACTTTGATGTTGGTTCCCACAGGGCAGTTGCACGGTTCCGTACAAACCACTTCCGACCCGTGAATCTCTATCAGCGTACCCACCTCGTCTTCTGCGCGACGAGTCTGCATCTCCACTTGCGACACGGCGCATATCGATGGCAGCGCTTCGCCGCGGAAACCCATCGTCCGCAGGCTGAAGAGGTCTTGCGCTTGCGATATCTTGCTCGTAGCATGGCGTTCGAAGGCCAACCGAGCATCCGTCTCGCTCATTCCACAACCATTATCTATCACTTGCAGCAGCGTACGACCGGCGTCACGAACAATCACCTGGATACGGCTTGCACCTGCATCTAGGCTGTTCTCCACCAGTTCTTTCAAGCACGATGCGGGGCGCTGAATCACCTCGCCCGCTGCTATCTGATTGGCTACGCTGTCGGGTAATAGATGAATGATATCCATTTACAATAAAAAATATACGGCGAAAATCAGCAATGCCAGCAATACGATCCAGAGTATCAGTCGCGATTGTTTGCGTTTGCGGAGTTCCGTCATGTTCTTCTCGTGCTCCTCACGAAAAGCCCCGTGATGAAGACGCGCAAGTTTTTTGTCCTTGCGCGCCTCCTTCTCCTTGTCGTAATAGATGGGACGATAGTCCCACTCACGGGGTTTTTGTACTTTTGGAAAAAGTACTGACATTATGTGTTATTACTTAACGATTGCTTGGAACTCAGCGTCCTCTGCATATTTCGCGAACTCGATGTCTTCTTGAGCGCGAGCTTTGAACTGAGCGTCCTTAGCAATAGCCTCTTTCAGGTTATCGTAAACAGCGTTACGGTCATTGGTACGAGCGCCAACAACGGCTTTCAGGTAAGCGGTAGTTGCGTTCGGCTCTTTCACGTTGTCCAGAGTCTGACGTGCACCAGCGTAGTCCTCAGCCAGAATCTGCTGAACTGCTGCGTTGTTGCTAGCCTCTTCGCCGTAAGCCTGCGAAGCAGCCTTGTAGTCACCCTTCATCGTGTACAGAGTACCCATAGCGCCATTCAGGTTACCTTCGGTACCTGCTGCTTTGCCCAGATATTCCTCTGCTTTGTCCAGGTCGCCGTCAGCCATAGCTGCCAAACCTGCGTTGTAGTTAACGTCAGCATTGTTCGGTTCAATCTCCAGAGCCTTTGCATAGCAACGACGAGCCTCAGCGATGTTACCTTCGTTGAAGTAGATCTGGCCCATGTTGTTCCATGCGCGGTAGTCGTTGAATTGGTCAGCAGCTTTCTGATAGATAGCCAGTTTCTCGTCCTTGTCGCTGGTTAGAGTAGCAGCATAGAGCAGCTCCTCTACGTTCAACTGCGAAGGATCTTCCTTAGCCAGTTTCTTGATCTCCTCGTCGCTCTTTCCAATCAGGTCGGTAGTCAGGATGAGGCGGCTGCGACGCAATGCAGGCAGAATCTCGTCTGCGATGGTGCCGTATACCGAGCTCAGGTTCTTGATCTGTGCCTCGCGCTCCTCAGGATCGCTGTACATCGACAGAACACGCAGAACCAGGTCTTTGTCTTGCATATTGCTCTCTTCCATTGCTTTCTGGAAGCCTTCCCAGTCCTCTGCGGTGATGTTCGATTGGATGCTAGCTTTTACTTTGTTCTTCTTCAGGTTCTGGCTCAAGAAGTTCTGAGCAGCTTTCTGACGATTCTTTGCCAGGTTCTCATTCAGGCTCTGAGCACCATCAGGACTAGCGTAACCGCTAACTTCCAATTTGTTGATGGCTTTCTTCTCGTTATCGTTAGCCTCTTTGATTGCGCTTTGCAGATTCTTGATCTCGTCTGTTCCTGTCTCCGACGAACGTACGTTCGATTGTTGGATGAGGAACTTGATGTCAGCCTCTGTCAACTCTTGGATAACACGTTGGAACTTATCCGGCGTAGNNGTCAACTCTTGAATAACGCGTTGGAATTTGTCAGGAGTAGTAACTGTCTTGTTGTCTTTTGCCTCTGCCAATTCGCTGGTAGCTACCAGACCGTCAGCAATCTTCATGTCAGGAATCTCGATCTCTTTGTCTTTGATCTTTCCCTCGAAGCGCAGATACAACTCGCACTTACGCATTGCAGGCTTGTAGTCGAACGAGCAGCTCTGAGAATAGGTACCACCTTCTTTGAAGTTTACGGTCTTACCATTCTCTTTTCTCTTCTCACCTACGTAAACTACAGGATCGCCNNAGAACTTCCTCGTCACCGAATTTCAATACCGGAGTCACGGTCAGCATGCCGGTCTTGGCAAACTTCTTCTGTGGGAATGTACCGGTAATGTCGGCATTAACTTTTTGACCTACTTTCTCCAGCGGACT
>DBVU01000042.1:20766-29686 GCA_002308195.1 Bacteroidales bacterium UBA1256 | reverse complement strand
CCTAACTCGCCCATATGCAAGTCAAAGAGGTCTTTTTGCCACTCTTTGGCAAAATCTGGTTTAATATGAATGACGTGATAGCGCATATCCTACTAAATAATTACTTCCTCCTATAAAGATTGCGTCTTCCGGTGACGCATGTTGTTGTGCATATGTGATCGCCTCTTCGGGATCCTCGATGGCTATGCCTTCTTTGCCCCACATCGCCAGCATCTCTTGCGCTGTTCTGGCGCGGGGTGTGGTTGGACGAGTAAAGATATAGTGGTATTTTTCTCCCTCGGGCATGAGGCGAAATACCACTTCGGTATCTTTATCGTTGACCATGCCAAAGACAATCCAGACATGGGGATTGGTGAGTTCTTTGAGTTGCCGCGCCACATATTGCAGTCCGTGGCTGTTATGACCGGTATCGCAGATGATAAGCGGTTTTTCGGATACTATCTCCCAACGGCCACGCAAGCCGGTTAATTGGCAGACATGCGCAAATCCTTCAGCGATGGATTGATGGGTAATCGGCAAGTGGGGATTGGTCATTTTCAGCGCTTTAAGCGCCACATAAGCTGTTTGGAGGTTATGCTCCTGGTAGTTGCCTTTGAGTTCGCATTCCGGTGCTTCCCGCAACCGACATTTGCGCAAGTAGCCACATTGATCCGCAAACCAGATACGACAATCGGTCGTTTCCAGTCCTTCGCCTATGATACCGCATTCCTGCGCTTTATCCAGGAAAACATTCATGGTCTGCGGATGAGTTTCTCCGATGACACATGGCACATTCGGTTTGATGATGCCGGCTTTCTCACATGCTATCTTAGCAAGCGTATTGCCAAGGAACTCCGTGTGGTCCAAACCGATATTGGTAATGACGGAAAGAACAGGTGTCAGAACATTCGTGGAGTCCAACCGTCCGCCAAGACCTACTTCTATGACCGCGATATCCACTTGTTCACGCACGAAATAAGCGAACGCAAGGGCTGTCATGGTCTCGAAGAAAGAAGGCTGCAGTTCATCCAAGAAATCCCGATTTTGTTCGATGAATTCGACCACATCTGCTTCACCTATCGGCTGACCGTTGATACGTATCCGTTCGCGCATATCGATGAGATGCGGACTGGTAAAAAGCCCTACTTTGAGACCGGATGCCTGAAGTGCCGCCGCAATGAGATGAGAGGTAGAACCTTTCCCGTTCGTTCCTGCCACATGAATCGCACGAAGGTGCTCATGCGGATTTCCGACATGCGCCATCAGGCGGAGTGTATTCTCTAAACCGGGTTTATAAGCAGCCGCGCCCACTTGATGAAAAGGCGGACGAGAGTTATACAGGTATTCTATAGCTTTGCTATAATTCATTTCTGCTCGTCAATGATGGCATCAAGTTGCTCGAAAGCGTGCAGCAGGTCATCGTTAATCACCACACGGTCGAAATGCTTCATGTCTTCCATCTCTATCGAGGCTTTGGCAAGGCGCTTTTCAATCATCTCAGGCGAGGTGTCACCACGTCCTTCAAGACGACGACGCAATTCATCAATAGAGGGTGGACAGATGAAGATAGAAGTGGCTTGTTCACCGAGAATATTTTTGAGTTTGAGTCCGCCTTTGACATCCACATCAAAGAGCACCTGGCGTCCTGCGGCTTCGATGCGGTCAATCTCCTCTTTGAGTGTGCCGTAATAAAGCCCCTCATAGACTTGTTCATACTCGATGAAATCGTTGTTTTCTATCCGTTTCTGGAACTCCTCCACAGTAATAAAATAATACTCTTTTCCGTGCACTTCCTGTCCGCGCGGCGGGCGCGTGGTACATGAAACGGAAAGCTCGAAGAGGTTCGGATGTTTGGTCAAAAGGTGCTTGACCATGGTCGATTTACCGCTGCCCGAAGGCGCACAAAAGATGTATATCATTTTAATGAATAATTAACAATGAACAATGAATATTTTTTAGAGCACGTTCAGTACTTGCTCTTTGATTTGCTCGAGGATATCTTTCATTTTCACGACAAGAATCTGCATCTCCGATTGGTTGGACTTGGAACCGAGGGTGTTGATTTCACGTCCCATTTCCTGCGCGATGAAACCGAGTTTTTTTCCTTCGCCTTTCGCCATTTCACCATTCGCCATTGTTTCACGGAAATACTTGATATGGTTCGTCAGACGCACTTTTTCTTCGGTGATATCGAGCTTTTCTAAATAATAAATCATCTCTTGCTCAAGACGGTTACGGTCTATTTCAGTGGAGAGTTGCGAGTGAAGCGTAGCGAGGTTCTGCTCCAAGCGCTCTTTGATTTTGGAGACACGACCTTTCTCAAACGGTTCCACTTGCGCCAACAGATTCGCGATTCCATCGAGTTTTTCATTAAACATCGCTTGTAATGCAGCGCCTTCCTGCGTGCGGAAAGCGATGAACGCATCAATGGCATGAAGAAGGGTTGCTTGAACATTTCCCCACTCTTCTTCCGTCAAGTCCGAAGTATCTTCCTGCTGCTTGAGTACATCCGGGAAACGAAGGATAGTTGCCATCACTTCTGCCGGAACGGTATCGCAAGCGAATTGTGTTTTGTATTGGTCAGCATATAGTTTTGCCGCCTCCCAGTTGATGGGGCTGACAGACAGATCATTGGAACCGATAGACTGGTTATTGGAATCTTCCGTATACATCGCCAAATCCACCTTACCACGTTCAAGACGCTGGGTTACAATCGTACGAAGCTCCAGTTCATGTGCCCGAAGTTGCGAGGACAGACGCGTGGAGATGTCTATGGATTTAGAATTGAGGGATCGGATTTCGCAAATCAGTTTGCGTCCGCGAAGTTGGCTTTCGGCTTTGCCATAACCGGTCATGGATAAAATCATAGATTTTATATTTGTGATTTTTAGTTGTTGATTTATTTTCCGATACAGAACTTACTGAATATATTGGAAAGAACTTCTTGGTTTGTTATTTGCCCTGTCACTTCTCCGAGCGCGGAAAGACAGTCCTGCAAATCCAGCGAAAGGAGTTCCCCTGACAGGTTGGCGTTTAGGCCTTCCTGGACGCGGAGAATAGCCTCATGCGCACGGGAAACGGCTTCGTAATGGCGTGCATTGGAAAGCATAATGGCAGAGGTCTGCATGGAATCCTGCGCAATGCGCACAAGTTCTTGTTTGAGCGGTTCTATCTCTCCTTTCTTGGCGGAAACACAGATTGGTGATTGGCGATTAGTGATTGGTGATTCCAAATCACATTTATTGTACACCTCTATGATTGTACCGTTCGTTTCAAAGGACAGCGGTTTGGGATCCGTTGCGTCAATGAGATGAATGATAATTTGCGCATTCTCTGCAGCTTTGCGGCTTCGCTCAATGCCCATATTTTCAAGGCTATCGGCAGTATCCCGAAGTCCGGCGGTGTCGATGAGGCGGAAGAGAATACCGTCAATAATCAGCGTATCTTCAATGGTATCCCGCGTTGTGCCTTGTATATCGCTTACAATAGCACGCTGCTCGCCCAACAAAGCATTCAGAAGCGTTGATTTTCCGACATTCGGTGCTCCGATGATAGCTACTGATATGCCATTTCGGATGGCGTTGCCGGTGCGGAAAGAAGCCAAGAGGGAAGATAACTTCTGCTCGATTTCATCGGCTAAATCCGACAGTTCAGAACGGTCTGCGAACTCCAGTTCCTCATGATCGGCAAAATCGAGTTCCAGTTCAACAAGCGATGTGAATTGAAGCAGCCGTTCACGGAGGTTATTCAGTTCATTGGAAACAGAACCGCGGAGTTGGCTAAGCGCAAGGTCCTTCTCGGCTTTCGACTGCGCCGCAATAAGGTCTGCCACAGCCTCAGCTTGCGCAAGGTCCATTTTGCCGCTGAGAAACGCACGACGGGTGAATTCACCGGGTTCTGCTGCCTTACAACCGGCATCTATAAGCCAACGAAGGAGTTCCTGCTGAATAAAAAGGCTACCGTGACACGCTATTTCCACCGTATCTTCGCCGGTAAAGGAATGCGGTGCACGGAAAACGGAACAGAGAACTTCATCCAAGACTTCGATATTGGAATTTTCCCGTTGAATACGGCCGAAGTGAATTGTGTTCGGCGCAACTTCCTGTAGAGACACACGCCCCGAAAAAAGGCTATCTACAATAGGGATGGCTTGTTCACCCGAAACACGAATCACAGCTATTCCGCCGGAACCGTAGGGCGTTGATATGGCACAAATCGTCTGCATCGTTTAAGATTTTTTGCGGAAATAGATATAGAAGGTCGTGCCTTTTTCGGACGAGGTAAAATCAATATGTCCGCCGGTGGCATCTACTATATGTTTGGAGATAGCTAGACCTAGACCATTTCCCGTCGATTTCGTGGTAAAATTAGGACGGAAAATACGCGGCTGCAGTTCTTCCGGAATACCGGAGCCATTATCGGAAATGGAGATTTGCACTTCTGTATCCGAATAAGTGGCGTTCAGCATCACAATAATATCCGTCGGTGAGGCTTGCAGGGCATTGCGGATAATATTTACGAACACTTGCGCCACCTGCTCATTATCGGCATAGACCATGACGCCGGAGTCTGCTCCGACATATCGAATCGGAATCTGCTCGTCATTAGCACGTTGCAGTGTCACAACATTCGACAGTTTCTCAGCGATATCCACTTCGGAAGTAATCACTTCGGGCTGTTTGGCGAACGTTGAGAAAGACTGCGCAATATGAGCGAGGTTGTCTATCTCAGCGATAAGCATCTTGGTCGTTTTGTCAAAATACTCGTCAAATCCCTCCGCGCCATGCTTGAGTTGCATCTTCTGCACCGATAGTTTCATTGGCGTCAGCGGGTTATTTATCTCATGCGCCACTTGCCGAGCCATAGTCTGCCATGCACTCTCACGCTCCGCATTGGCCAATTGCTCCGCCGACACTTCCACCTGGTCAACCAGCATGTTATAGCGCTCCACCAATGCGCCCAACTCATCGTGATAAGGATAATCCAGATGATTGTCCTTGCCGCCTATCTCGAAGCGTTTCATCTTCTCATTAATCATATGAATAGGAGCCGTCATCGAATGGGCAGCCCAGAACGAGAAGATAAGCGCCAGAATAAGCACCGCCAAGTAGGGCGGCAACAGCCGCTGCAAGAGCGCATCTACTTCGGCATCGCGAATCTGCTCACTCATGAAATACGGCACAGCGATATAACCTATTTCATTGAAATAGCCGTTGATAAACGGCAGGTATACAACCAAATACGAACGACCCGCCATGTGCTCATAGCATACCACCGGATAGGTCTGGCTATACAACGCCTCGGGAGACATCCGTCGGGACAAGATGCCACCATTAAACAGCGCTTCGGAAGATGAAGCAATCAGTTCACCCGAAAGCGAATAGACGTGGATATCCTGGTTCATATCATATCCCAAATCGCGCAAGTCGATAGCCAGATATTGCTCGTCTTCCAAATCTTCCGCTGAGGTCACATCGTACAGGGTCCGCAAGTGTGCCTGAATGTACTCTGCACGGGTACGGAGACCACGCCGCTGACGCAGTTCATAATTCGCATGCACGTAGCGGATAGACATGACAAAAATATAGATAAATACCGCCAGAATACAAGTAAAGATGATGTACATGATACGCGTAGAGATACGCATATTCCGTATTCCGCCATAGTGTATCAAACCGTAAATACCAATCAGAATCACCGCCACAAAAAGGGCAATGATGATATAGAAATAGAGTTTGGAACTGAAAGGCGAAGTTTTTTGGGTCTGCAATTTAGGGTTCAGCACATGGCGAAACGAAAAGGTCTTCGACGCAATAGAATCAATATCGTTGAACTGGCGAAGTTCGGTATAATGGGTAGGCAACACCGTCAGCACATTGTACATACCGGCTTTTGTCCACCGGGCGCTTGCTTCCGCATTGGAAAAAGACATATCTTCCCATTTGTCATAGCGATTGAGCATCACTTCATCGGCAGCCAAACGGTTGGACGACCAATAGACCATCCCTTGCTTGTCAAAGATATAGAAGAAGACATCTTCATTTTTCTCTGCGATAGCACGGATCGTATCCAAAGGAGCATGGTCCTCCAAAGCCTCGCACAATGCCTCGGTCCGCTTTTCCGCATATTGCTGCCGTTTCTGCAGCCGGTGCTCACTCCAAGAGCAGGATTGCAACACAAGGGCTGCAACAAGCGCAACGAACGCTATATATTGCCTAATTTTTCGCATATCCAAACAATTTTGCGCTGCAAAATTACAAAAAATAATTGACATACACAAGTTTTTCGGGCAAACAGGTGAAAATATAGATATAAAAAAGAAAGAAAATCGCGCACGCGCTTGCACATATCAAAAAAAAGCAGTACCTTTGCACGATTTTTTCATATTTTATGAACGAGTTTTTAGAAAAAGAAGAAGAAATACTAAAGATGCTTAAGACCGTCTTCGATCCCGAGATACCGGTTAACGTGTACGATTTGGGGTTGATTTACGGTATTGAGATAAAGGATGATGATGTCTGCGAGATTACGATGACGCTTACCGCGCCGTCCTGTCCGGCAGGAGATTTCATTGTCGAAGATATCCGGCAGAAAGTAGGTAGCGTGGAAGGCATCAAAGATGTGAACGTGAACATCGTTTTTGAGCCGGAATGGACAAAGGACATGATGTCGGAAGAAGCCAAACTTGAGCTCGGCTTTTTGTAGTCGATTCTGATTCAAGAAGATAAAGAAAACAACATAAAAAATGATATATTTTTTAAGCGATGCACATTTAGGGAGTCTGGCTATTGAACGAGGCTGGGCACACCAGAAAAAACTCATCGGCATGCTGGAAGAGATGAGTAAAGACGCCGTGTCAATTTATATGCTCGGCGATATGTTCGATTTCTGGTTTGAGTATTTTATTCATGACAAAGGAAAACGTCAGTACCACCCGTTCTTTAAGGAACTGCGCAAACTGGCGAAGAAAGGTATTCACGTACATATCTTCACTGGCAATCACGACCTTTGGACGTTTGGCGGTATGGCAAAATTGTCGGGTGCGGAGATTCATTATGAACCTTGCTCTATCACCCGCTACGGCAAGACGCTGTACCTAAGTCACGGTGACGGTCTGTTGCCTACCGACTGGGAGGAATATTTCCCGAGCCGCGTACGCAAGAAAATTATTCATTTCCAGCATCTCCGTAGTATTTTCAGAAATCCGACTCTGCAGTTCTTCTTCCGCTGCCTTCCACCTAAACTAGGTAATAAAATAGGTTACGGATGGGCGAAAAAGAGCCGTTTGAAAGAGATTGCCAATCCGTGTCCGTTCAAGGGAGAGCATAAAGAAGAATTGGTTCTGTTTGCCAAAGACCAGGAGAAAATAGGCAATCACCGCGATTATTATATCTTCGGTCACCGTCATATTGAGCTGGATCTCCAAATTACACCGGACAGCCGTGTAATCATGTTAGGAGACTGTTTCCAGCAATGGACCTATGCCAAACTGGACCATAAGGGGCAATTAACGCTTCACAACTACGAAACGGAGATTGCAGAGCAGAAAGAATAAAGACCCCAAAACGATATGCATACAAGAGAAGAACAATTAGCTGCATTCGGGCGGCTGTTGGATATCATGGACGACCTGCGGGAGAAATGCCCTTGGGACAAGAAGCAGACCTTTGACAGTTTGCGTCAGAACACCATTGAGGAGACCTACGAACTGGCAACGGCCATCAGTCGGCATGACATGAACGAAATCAGCAAGGAGCTGGGCGATGTGTTGCTGCACGTGGTCTTCTATGCCAAGATGGGTAGCGAAACCAATGATTTTGATATCGCGGATGTATGCAACCGAATTAGCGACAAACTCATTTTCCGTCATCCGCATGTATACGGCGAAGCCGCTGCGCAGAACGCAGAAGAAGTGTCGCATTTATGGGAGCAGGTGAAGTTGAAAGAGAAAGGCGGCAACAAGACCGTCTTAGGCGGTATTCCGGATAGCCTGCCAAGTTTAGTGAAAGCCTACCGGATTCAGGACAAAGTGGCCAATGTCGGCTTTGACTGGGAAAAGAAAGAGGATGTGTGGGCGAAAGTGAAAGAAGAGATTGCCGAGTTCGAGGCTGAACTTCGTGCTGATGGCGAGGGGCAAAAGGCGAATGCAGAAGGCGAGTTCGGAGACTTAATGTTCGCGCTGATAAATGCAGCGAGACTATATAAAATCAAGCCGGACAATGCGTTAGAGCAAACGAACTTGAAGTTCATCCGTCGTTTCAACTATGTTGAGGCGCGTGCAAAAGAAAACGGCAAGGAACTCAAAGACATGAGCCTTGCCGAAATGGACGCGCTGTGGGAAGAAGCGAAAGCTACCGGTAATTCGTGATTGGTTATTTCACACCAATAAAGAAGTGACCGGTCCACTGGGAATAGGGCGCTTGCGCAGCAGAATTCAGTTCCATATCGATGCGATAGGTTCCTGAAACCTGAGGCACATAAACCAATGTGGTCAAGAACGCATAGACTGCATCAGGCTTAAACGCCAAGATGCCATGCTCCGGATCCGCAGCAGTTGTAAGGTAACTGTTATATTCGTCACCCCACATGAGAGACAGATGCACTTTGGATGTATCGGTAGAAACCGCAAACGAAGTGATATAATCGTAATAGCCATTCAGGATCATCGGCAACCGAACCGTGTCTCCCACATTAAGGGAATCGGAGAGCGTGATGGTGTCATTGACTAGCACAACCTGCCCTGTAGAGTCGGTAACAGAAGAGGTGCGGTAAAGCACCGACGAGAATTGAACACCCGGCGACATAACCGTTTTCAAGTCACACGAAACCGCGAGAACGGTAAGGATGACGAAAGAAGAGATAAACAATACGTTTCGTTTCATAGTTGTAACTATTAAAAACAAACGGACTTGTGTCCGTTGTGCGGCATAAAAGACTCGAA
>DBVU01000042.1:5523-20644 GCA_002308195.1 Bacteroidales bacterium UBA1256 | reverse complement strand
CAAACTTTTTATCATATTTTGCCAAACGGCGTTAAAATCGTTCATCGCCAAACTCCTTCACCGGTGGCGTATATCGGTGTAATGGTAGGTGCGGGTACGCGGAATGAGTTACCCGAAGAAAACGGCATGGCGCATTATATTGAGCACTGCGTTTTCAAAGGAACGAACCATCACTCCGCGCGGCAGATCATACATGCCATTGAGGGAATCGGCGGTGAGATAAACGCATACACCACCAAAGAGGAAACAACGTTCTACGCCGCTATCTTGGCGGAGCATGTGCAGTTGACGCTGCATCTGATAGCGGAGATGATTAAGGAGCCTGCTTTCAAGAAAGAGGAGACAGACAAAGAACGAATGGTCATCATGGATGAGATTGAGAGTTACAACGACCAGCCGAGCGAACTGATTTACGATGATTTCGAAGGCCTGGTATTTGCCGGATCCAGTCTCGCACTCCCTATTTTAGGCACCAAGAAAACCCTCAAGCATCTCTCTTCCAAACCCGAATACGCCAAACGTTGGATGGCGGAACACTATCGACCGGAAAAGATGGTCGTTTTCTGCCAAGGAAATATCAAACCTGATAAAATCTTCCGCTTAGCCGAACATGAGTTCGGAATGATCCAAAGCCGACAGTCAGCCGACGGTCAACCGACAGTCAACGCTAATGTCACCGTACCTTCAGTACGAGAAGCAAGCTTCAAACGGCATACCCATCAGATTCATGCTATGTTAGGCGGTAGAGCCTATCCCTTAGGCCACGAGAAGCAATTGGCGATGTTTTTGCTTAATAATATATTAGGCGGTGGCAGTCTGAACAGCCGTCTGAACCTGAGTTTGCGGGAAACGAAGGGATTGGTTTATACGGTTGAATCGACCTATACACCCTTAAGCGACACCGGTTACTGGTGTGTTTATTGGGCGTGCGACCCTGAAGACTACACGCAAAGTCTAGCATTGGTCCAACATGAATTGAACAAACTATGCTCCACCCCATTGACGGCAAGCGGTTTACAACATGCTTTGCAGCAATTACGCGGGCAATTGGCCATTTCGGCACAAAACCAGGAGAACAGTGCGCTGTCGATGGCGAAATCGATGTTATACCACGGATATGCACCGAATTGGCAGAACACGTTTGATAAAATTACAAAAACGTCGACACAAATGCTTTTGGATGTTGCAAATGAACTATTTTGCACTCCAAATCGTTACATTTTGACATACGAGTGACAAAAAAAGTAAATTTTTGCACTTTTTCTTCTAAAAAATTTGGATATATCAAAAAAAAGTCGTACCTTTGCACGATTTTTCGCTTGTGCGCATACGCGTATACCTTATCTATACGCGTACGTATAGCAGTAGTAAAAGGGAAAAAGTTGAGAATTGAAAGCAGAAAATCGATCATAAAAAGTCGAAAATAAACGTAATTAAAATAATAACAAACAATGAAGAAGATTTTTACACTACTCTTTCTTGCAGCATTGAGCCTTGGCTTATATGCACAGAAGCAAGTTAGCGGTGTGGTAGTCGATGTGAACGGCGAGCCGATTGTCGGCGCTGCTATTCAGGCAAAAGGCGCCACACAAGGTACGATCTCAGATTACGACGGTAAGTTTGAGATGAGCGTGCCGGAGTCTGTGAAGACACTGGTCGTTAGTTACATGGGTATGCTTACTCAGGAGGTAAACGCCGGCAAGAACCTACGCATTGTATTGAAAGACAATGTAGAGGTGCTTGAGGAAGTGGTTGTAGGTGCTTACGGTACAGTAGCAAAAGGTGCCTATGCCGGTTCGGCACAAGCTGTAAAGGCGGATGACATCGAGAAAAAGAACCCGTCGGATATTACCAAAGCCCTTGCAGGTGAGGTAGCCGGCGTACAGGTTGTTACTTCCAGCGGTCAGCCGGGTACAGTAGCCAACATCCGTATCCGCGGTATCGGTTCTATCTCNNGCAAGCAGCAGCCCGCTCTACGTAGTAGACGGTATTCCATTGGATGCCGGGTCTATCAGTTCGATTGACCCGGGCGACATCGCCAGCACTACTATTCTGAAGGACGCAACAGCAACGTCTCTGTACGGTAGCCGCGGCGCGAACGGTGTGGTTTTGATCACCACAAAGAAAGGTAGTTCGAACGGCGATGAAGGTAAGATTGAGATTGACGTGAAGGCAGGTGCCAACATGCGTTTGTTGCCGATGTACGACGTAATTGACAATCCTGAAGATTACATCGTAATGGCATGGCAGAGTCTGTACACGCAAGCCCGCATGATTCAAAAGAAGAGCGAAGACAAATCAGTCAACTACGCCAACAACAACTTGTACGGTTCTGCCGGTATTCCGACTACCTACAATCTTTGGGACCAGAAGGGCAACCTGTTGGTTAACCCGTACGATGCTGCCGGTAATGTCAATCCGACGTTTGACCCGACAGTAAACCGTTTGGCTCAGTTCCAAAATATGGATAGTTGGTATAACACCTTGTTCCACAACGGTTTGAAACTGGAGGCAACGGCTAAGATCAGTGGCGGTAACGAGAAACTGAACTACTATACCAGTTTCGGTTACTTGAAAGATGAAGGTTACTACACCGCATCGGACTTCCAGCGTTTCAACACACGTGCCAACATCAACTATCAAGCTAAGAAATGGTTGAAGGGTGGTTTGAATATCCAATATTCGTACGCTTCGATGAACAACCCTGTTCAGGACGATAACGCGGCAAACAACGGTTTCTTGTTTGTTAACCAGATTCCGCCGATTTATCCGGTATACGTATATGACCCTGTAACCGGTCAGCCGAAAATTGACCCGAGCACTGGTGGCAAGATGTATGACTACGGTGACAACGGCAATGACAATATCGGCGAAGAAGGCGGTCGTCCGTATTCGTTCGGTATCAACCCTGCCGGTGCATTGGAATGGGACAAGCAGAAGGTGGTTCGTCACCAGACGGTTGCCAACGCTTTCCTGGAGTTCAAGCTTTATGAGGGACTTAAGTTCACTGTGAACCTCGGTGCTCAGTACATGAACAACAACATCAACGCGTTGACAAACAAATACTACGGCGATGCTGCCGGTGTAGGTCGTGTAAGCCAGACGCAATACAACTACCTCGCTGTAACGAGCAACCAGTTGTTAGAGTACAACAAGACGCTCGACGAGCACACTATCCGCGTAATGGCAGGTCACGAGACTACGTACTTCACATACAACATGCAGTACGGCTACAAGAAAAATATCGTTGAGGACAACGCAAACGTACTGAGCAACGGTGTAGCAATGGACGGTGTAGAAGGTTACGCACGTACCAGCACGCTGGAGTCCGCTCTTGCAACGGCTACCTATGAGTACAACAAGCGTTATCTGATCACTGCCAACTACCGTGCAGATGGTTCGAGTAAGTTTGCCAAGGGTCACCGTTGGGGTCACTTCGGTTCTGTCGGTGGTGCATGGAACTTCACAGAAGAAGAATTCATCACCACTTCGGATGCAAGAGACTGGCTCAAGAACGGTAAATTACGTTTGAGCTGGGGTGTTTTGGGTAACCAAGATATTGGCGATATGCTCTTCTCCGACCAATACAGCGTAGCCAACGTAAACGGCGAAAAGGGTTATGTATGGGACTATAAAGGTAATCCTAATTTGACTTGGGAGCGTACAAGTACCATTGACCTTGGTTTGGAACTCTCTATAAACAAATACGTTGACCTTGAGTTAGACTATTTTTACAAGAAGACCGATAACATGCTCTTCCCGCGTTATGTAGCTCCTTCGTTAGGTTACGGCGGTTACTACGTAAACGATGCAGCAATGGAGAACCAAGGTATTGAGTTCGACCTCAAAGCGCACCTCGTTGACCTGCGTAACGTGAAGTTGGACTTCCGTTTGAACGGTGGTTACTATCGCAACAAGATGTTGCAGATGCCTATTGACGGATACGACGAGAATGGTAATCCGGAGCGCATGGTTATGTCCGGCGGTATGGCTGTAGGTCACTCTACTGCAGACTGGTACATGACTCATTACGAGGGCGTTAACGAAGAAGGTCAAGCTATGTACACGGCATACTACGATGCAGACAAAGGTGGTTTCGGTCACACTTCTGCAGACCTGATTAACGATGGCGAGTCTGGTGACAACTACATCGGTTCTGTATATGAGTACCAACTCAAGCACCCGAATGCCAACATCAAGTCTGTTGCCGTTACCAACGAGGAGTACACCTATGCAGGTAGCAATTATGTCGGCAAGAGCTATATGCCGGACCTCGATGGTGGTTTCGGTTTGGATCTGGAGGCTTACGGTGTAACGCTGAGCATCAGCTGCAGCTATCGTATCGGCGGTTACGGCTATGACAACATGTATGCTTCGTTAATGCACAGCGACAAAATCGGTAGTATGAACTGGCATAAAGATATGTTGAACTGCTGGACAGAAAGCAATCCGAGCACTACGATTCCTCGTTTGTCGAACGGTTCTGATGAGTATGCAAACGCAGCATCTGACCGTTTCTTGACAAGCAACTCGTTCCTGAGCTTGAACAACATCAATGTTGGTTACAAGTTTCCGAAGAAACTGATTGAGAAGATTAAACTGAGCAACCTGCAAGTATGGGTAGCAGCAGACAACCTCGCTATCGCTTCGGCACGTAAGGGTTATAACCCGATGATGTCTATGAGCGGTACGAACGGTTATAACGATTACAGCCCGCTGTCCACCGTTATGGCTGGTATTAAAGTTCAATTCTAATTGATAATTGTTAATTAAAATTAGAGCATTATGAAAAAGATACAATATTTATTTGTAAGCCTCGTACTAGGTTTGGGAATCACCTCTTGCGGTGACAGTTTCTTAAACCAGAACCCGGAAGGTGATACGCTCCTTGAGGAGCAGTACCAGAATCTGCCGGACAAACTGCAAGGTACTATCTTTGGTATTTACTCAAAGATTTACGAGTATGGCGGACATGACACATTCGGCAAACGTTCGCTGGATATGTACGGTGACATTCAGTCGGGAGATATGGCAATGAAAAACAGCAACTACGGCTGGTTTGAAAGCTACGAGCGCGGCAACTACTATGCTTATACCCGCAGCTACGCATGGTCATTCTACTATGACATCATCAACCTGACCAATATCTGCGATATGGCAGTTGAGAAAGACATCAACGATATTCTTGCTGCTATGAGCAGTTCAGAAGATCCGACAGAAGTGCTTGCTCAGACAGGTTACTACTACGGCCAGATTCTGGCACTCCGCGGATGGGCATATGCCGGTTTGTTGGAGATTTTCACAGATCCGCGTGACGCAAGCACTGCTGATCTGGATGCCAATGCGATTCCTGTTTACGTAGGTACAGATGTAAAAGCCGGTACATTAGGTGCTCCGCTGTCGACTGTAGGCGAGGTGTATGACCGCGTTTACGAAGACTTGTCGGAAGCAATTGAGTTGTTGGATTTCTACAGCAAATACAACCAACGCGGTTCCAAGCTGGAGATCGATGCTGACGTAGCTCGTTTGATGTTGGCTTATGCCATGCTGAACCACGGTGACAAAAATGTCATTGTTGCTGACGGTAAGAACTGTTATACGATTGCATTGGAGCAAGCAAAAGCTGTTATTGACGGTGGCAAGTACCCGATGTTGAAGAAAGCAGAGCTTACCACCACCGGTTTCGCAGATGTTAGTGCAGCCAACTGGATGTGGGGTCAAGACGTGACTGTTGAGACAACGACTGCTTTAGGTTCGTTCTTCGGCCAAGTGGACATTTACACCTACAGTTATGCAGCTGCCGGTGACACAAAGGGTATTGACAGCAAGTTGTATGACGATATCGTAGCTACCGGTTGGGATGCTCGTAAAGACTGGTTCCGTTCAGGCAGCGAGAAGAAATTCCCATATTGCCCTTATCGTAAATTCTATAATCCGGGTACCAAGAACCTGAATCTCGAAGAGGGCAGCAGGAAGTTATTGCAGAAAGTGGATCGTAACTGGTTGTGCGATAATGTATTCATGCGTGTAGAATCCGCTTATCTGATTGCAGCCGAGGCTGCCTGGAGCAATGGCGATAATGCAACAGCAGTATCGTACATTAAAGACCTCTGCGACGAGCGCGTACTGGATGGTCAGGATACGCAATACAACAATTGGCTGGGTACATTAACCACCACCGATGCCGTAAAAGAGGCTATCGTATATAACTGGCGTGTAGAGATGTGGGGTGAAGGTTACTCTATGCAGATGTTGCGTCGTCTCCAGAAGACCCGCAAGTTAGGCACGAACCATCTGAGCCGCAGCGAGACCACACTGGATATTAACAGTACTGCCGGAGAGCAGTTCCAATGCGAGATTCCGACATCTGAGACGCGTTATAACCCGAACATCGGCAAGACAACTCTCACACAACAATAATAGACATAAGTCTGTTTATAAAAAATTTAATTATTTCTTACAATTATGAAAAAGTATTTAATCGTATTTGCAGCTGCCCTTGTAGCATTGGCAAGCTGCGGACCGCAAGAGTCCAGCGAGTACACCAAGATTGCGTTCAAGGAGAAATCTATTGACCTTGCAGTCGGTGATTCAAAGAAACTGAACGTATTGTACGAGCCGACAACTATTGCAGAGGCTCCGGTATGCGTATGGAGTTCAAGCAATGAAGAAGTAGCAACTGTTGACGCTAACGGTCGCGTTGAGGCATTGGCTATTGGTCAAACTAACATCACCGCTAAATATGGTGAGTTAGAGGCAGTATGCCAAGTAAACGTAAAATCCGTGTACAGCATGTACTCGATTGAGGACTATGGTGTATTTGGTTCTGAGCCTGATTCTATCGTAGAAGGTTCTGACACTACTTTCACCCTTTCCTGGGCAGGTGGTTCCTTCAATTGTGTTCTTGCTTACTGGCCTGTATTGGCATGGGACGGCGACCTTACTTATGTAAGCGGTTCCGGTTTCCAAGGCGCAGGTTACCTTCTCTATTCGCACGTACCGTTCTACACGATCAATGACGAGAGTGCAGGTGACTACAACGGCACTCCGTTCGGTTGGGGAAGTTTCCGTTTTGCAGAGACCGATGGTCAAGCTATTCGTAACATCGGTGAGGCTGGCAAATTGGATAGAGACAAATATTGCGAGTACATGGATTCGTACATCACCGAGTTGATAAATGATGGTGACGGTTCCAACATCAAATGGGACCTCCTGGGCGAAGCTATCTCGGGTGCTATGATCTTTGGCGCCGACTACACTACTGACGATCCGGTGTGGTCCTATAGTGACCACGGATTGGTAAGCGCTCTCGTTAAGGACATGACCCTGATTTGGGACGGTGAGACCGAGACTTTCTCTTACGTAGCAGACATTGACTGGTTTGAGAATGGCGAGTATGTTTACTATGGTTTGAAATACAACGAAGAAGGCGTAGTTAAACCGTACGACCTGAGCATTGTTTCGGAGCACTATGAGTTAGATTATGCAAACCAGGCACCGAAGAGTACTGAGCCGCAACAGCTCAAGCACTACAACGAGATGCCGCAAATGCCGAAAGCAGGTAACAAAGTTGCTGCTGACAAACTCATCAAAAAATAATCTTTTAGATTAAAATCTTAAAAAATCCCGCATATATTTGCATATGTGGGATTTTTTTTGTAACTTTGCGGCCTAATTGGAAAAATATACGCATATGAGACGATATTTAATGAGTTTATTGGCTGCTTTTCTATGTAGCGCCAACCTATGGGCGGTAAAGGCAACGCCGGAATTAATTACCAAAACACAAGCGGATGGTAGTACTGTTACGCTGAAGTTAGTGGGTGATGAATTCCATAGTTATTACACGCGTACAGATGGTACGCCCGTGCGTTTAAACGGAAAAGGCATGTGGGTAAACGATGCTTCGGTGGCCACACCGAATGAATCAGCGCGCAAAGCCCGCCGCATTGCTAACCAGAAGCAATTCTCCGCTTCTTTCCCGCTGTCCGGTTCTCCCCACAGCATCGTGATTCTGGTTAATTTCTCCGATTTGAAATTCCAATACAAACGCGATGACTTTGAAGCGATGCTTAACGAGTCGGGCTACAGCGCCAACGGCGGTATTGGCTCTGCGCGTGACTATTTCACAGCTTGCTCGGATAGTATCTTCTCGCCGTATTTTGACTGCTACGGTCCTGTAACGCTGAATAAAGACTATGCGTATTACGACAAGCGCGCTGCGCAGATGGTCGTTGAGGCATGTAACAAAGTACACGATGAATTAGGTATTGATTTTACGCAATACGACACCAATAATGACGGCCTTCTGGACAATGTATTTATTTACTATGCCGGTCACAACGAGGCGGAAGGCGGTCCGACCAGTTCCATCTGGCCGCATCGTAGTATTGTTAGCAGTGGTGAGCGCGTAGACGGCAAACTGATTTATGATTACGCTTGCACGTCCGAATTACGCGGATCTGCCGGTAACAGCATGTGTGGTATCGGTACTTTCTGCCATGAGTTCGGTCACGTATTAGGTCTGCCGGACTACTACGACACCGATGATGACACCGACCAATATACTATCGGTTCCTGGGATATCATGTGCTCGGGTAGCTACAACGGCAACGGCAAGACTCCGCCGACCTATACCGCCGGTGAACGTTTCCAATTAGGCTGGGTGACGCCGGTGCAACTGACTGACGCAGGTCCGTACACTTTAGAGCCGATTGAGAACGGTAAGAAACAGATTTATCTGATTGCCAACGGGACGCATAACCTGAGTTGGGAAAGCGCTTCGCCAAGCGAGTACTGGTTGTTAGAGAACCGCCAGCACGTTGGCTGGGACCGTCATGCAACGAGTCTGCCGGGTACCGGTCTGCTTATTTGGCACGTGGACTACAACGCACAAGCTTGGGGCAACAACGGGCCGAACAATAGTCTGCCAATGCGCTATGATATCGAGGAGGCAGGTGGTCAGAGAGGCTATGCCAGTGAGAGCGACCCCTACCCCGGTTCCAAGAAGGTGACAACCTTCACACCGGTGCTACATAATGGTACGATTGTCGAGCAACCGCTGACAGACATTGCCGAAGTGGGACAAAATATCACCTTCACGTTCAAATCCAGCGGTTTCATGTTCCTGCCGGCAGAGTTACCGGTTATTCAGAGCACTTACAACGCGGACACCAAGCAAGCCTTTACGCCTGGCAGCAAAATACGTATCGTAGGCGAGGGCCTTGATCCCAGTGTTGCCGTCAGCATCTCTATTGCAGGAAACGGTTTTGCCATTTCCAAAGACAGCATGAATTGGTCTACTTCCATTAACACTGATGTACGCGCAGACTCCGTACTGGAAACGGATATATACGTACGCTACAATCCGCGCAAACAGGTATGCGACATCCAGCGCGGAACAATTACGGTTCGTCAAGATCAAGCAGTGGGTACTCTGACCGTTCGCGGAACGAGTCCCCGTCCGGAACTGATTGCTGCGCCGGATATTGACAAATTGAGCGAAGTGACGCCTACATCCTTCAAGATCCATTGGGTACCACAAGCCGATGCCGAGGAGTACTATGTAACCTTGTATCACATGGAAGAAGGCCGGGAGTCCACCATGGAGAGTTTTGAAGCGTTTGACGAAGAGGTCGGTGTTGCAGAAAGCGGCTGGGCAACCAGTTTCTACCGCACAACCACCAAAGCAAAAGAAGACGGCGCCGTGTCCATGTGGTTCAAAGAGAACAACGAATGGCTCATCACTCCTATCTATCCGCTGCCGGTAGTCGAACTGAGTTTCTGGCTCAATGCTCCGGCAACAACCGATTCGGAGGTAGGCTTGATTTATCTGAGTGCTTATAGTGATTTCGGCATTGATACGATTGATGTCATTCATGTCAGCAAGAACACCAAGAAACTGACCTATTCTCAGACGTTTACGGAAGAACAAGGTTACCGTCGTTTCCGTTTGGATTATACGTCTATTGGCGGTGAAGGTGTTTGTCTGGACGCTTTCACAACCACCTTCGACCATAAGACGGTTTATACCTACAAGGGCCGCGAGAGAACCATCATTCCACAGGATACGGAAGAGGCTGAGAAATACACGCTATTCTATGCCTACGATTTGATTCCGAATACAGAGTACTATGTTCGTTTACAGTGCTCGGAGAACAAAGGTTGCGAGGAGCATATGAGCGAACTGAGTATGCCCTACTATGTTCAAACACCTGCCGGAGAATCTGCTGATTCGAAACACCTGACGCTGGCGTACGATTCCATTAACTACAATCCTGCCACCCACGTCATCTATCTGCCGCAGTCTCTGACAGACGGTAAGGTAAATATCTACTCAGTAGAGGGCGAACTGGTAAAGAGCATTCCGGTCAGCAGGAGTTACAACGTGATTCAGTTGAACGATAATGAGTTCCGCCGCGGCGCTGTGTACATCGTCAAATACCTGCCGAATAGCAAAATGGGACGCAAAACTCCGTGGATTAAAATCCTGTTCGAATAGAACGCTCCATTTTACCCCACATTTTCGTTAAATTGTTAATAACTCGCGTAATTGATTGAAATTGCGCGAGTTATTGTGTATTTTTGATTGTTGAAAACCTGTTAATAAAACAATTGAAAGATTTTTTTGTGGGGAAATGTGGGGAATATGAGATTTTTTTTGTATCTTTGCACCGAATTTCAAATAGAAGTGGTGAATTATGCAAACTTTCATCGGAAATATTGAAGCACGGTTGGACGACAAGGGACGTATTTTTGTTCCGGCAAGTTATCGTAAGATTTTGGCGGAAGAGACGTCCAAACGCATTGTGATGCGCCGTGATACAGACAACGAGTGCTTGATGTTTTACCCGGAAACAGTATGGAATGAGAAGGTAGAACAGTTACGTCAAACTCTGGATGAATGGGATCCGGAGGACCAGTTGATTTTAATGCAGTTCATGGCGGACGCTGAATACCTTGAGTTGGACGGTCAGGGACGTATCTTGCTGCAAAAGAAAAACCTTGAGACCATCGGTGCGCAACAAGACGTGCTGTTTGTTGGCATGCTGAACCGATTCGCCTTATGGGCACCGGAGACGTTTACCGCTAAACGTCTGAGCCAAACGGAATTGGCTGCACGATTGAGAGCAAAAATGTCCAAGAAAAACTAAAAGCGAATGGCAGAAGTCTATCACATACCGGCAATGCTGCATGAAACCATCGAAGGCTTAGCAATTAAGCCTGAGGGAGTGTATGTAGATGTCACGTTCGGTGGAGGAGGTCATAGTCGCGCCATCCTTGACAGAATGCGCGAATTGGAGATTGAAGATAGTAGATTGAAGAATGGTCATTTATATTCCTTTGATCAAGACAAAGATGCTTTGCAGAATGCGATAGAGGACGAGCGATGGACGTTTGTGCATAGCAATTTCCGGTACTTACGGAATTGGATGGACTACTACGGCGTTGAGCAAATAGACGGATTGCTGGCTGATTTGGGCGTAAGTTTTCACCACTTTGATTGCCCGGAACGCGGGTTCAGTTTCCGATTCAGTGCTCCATTAGACATGCGCATGAACCAAACAGCGAAACGCACAGCAGCGGACATCCTGAACGGGTACAGCGAAGAGGAGTTAGCAAACGTGCTATGGTTATACGGAGAGCTGAAAAACGGCCGAGGCATTGCGAGGAATATCTGCAAGGCACGTGCACAACAGCCGATTGAAAGGACGGAAGACTTGGTAAAAATACTTTGCTCCAGCCTCTCCATTAAAGAGGGAGAGATTGACGTAGCACCGCAATACAAGAAAGATCTGGCTCGGTTGTTCCAAGCGCTACGCATTGAAGTGAACGATGAAATGGGCGCATTGCGAGAGATGTTAGTAGCGGCAAGAGACTTGTTGAACCCCGGAGGACGCATCGCCATTCTGACGTACCACTCGCTGGAAGACCGCTTGGTTAAGAATTTCCTGCGTAGCGGCAACCTCGAGGGCAAGATTGAGAAAGACTTTTACGGAAATATACTGACTCCGTTCACGTTGATAGAGAAAGGGCGCGAAGCAACCGAAGAAGAAGTGGAATGCAACCCGAGAGCACGAAGCGCCAAACTGCGCGTGGCAGAGAAGAAGTGATTAGAGATTAGAGATTAGGGATTAGAGATTTATGGCAGACACGCACGATATACAAGCATGGTTGAACGGCGACCGCCTTCGCAGCAAGCAGTTGAGAAAGCAGTACCCACTGTTTGGTCTTATTGTGGTGTTGGTCTTCCTCTATATCCTGACCGGCTATCAATCCATCAAGCAGCAGCATCGTCTGACTGACGCCAAGAAAGAACTGATGGACGCCAAATTCCGCTACATGACCATTCATGCGGACCTGTCGAACAGTACGCGTCCATCGCAGATAAGCCAGCAACTGAAAGAGCAAGGCAGTACCTTGCGCGAAAACACCGAACCTACCATTAAAATCCTTAACTAATATGCAGAACAATCAACGTAACACCGTTTGGCGCTTCGCCATCATTTTTGTTTTCATCCTTCTGGGATTTATTGCCGTATTGGGCAAGATATTTTATATTCAGACCGTTGAGCGCGACAAATGGTTGCAATTGGCGGAGAAGCAAGCACCGGTATTAGATACTGTGAAAGGCTCACGCGGCAATATCCTCGATTGCAACGGCAATCTGCTGGCAACCAGTATGCCACAATATTTAATAGTAATGGACGCGAACGTGCCCGCGCTACACAAGAAGGACGGGGAATTATTTTACAAACATATTGATTCGCTGGCAATAGACATTGCGGCCGCTACCGGTAGAAAAACGGCAGATGAATACAAACGCATCATCATTAATGCTTATAATAAGAAGCAGGTTCGATTAGTGGTAGACACCATTTGCATTAATTATCTGCAACGGGAACAGCTAAAGCAAAACAGCCTGATTAAGAAAGGTCAGTTCACAAGCGGTTTCACCTTCGAAGAGCACTACAGTCGCATCAAACCGTACGGTATTCTGGCCAACCGTACCATTGGCTCGATAACCGGTGCGAAGGGTGAGCCAGAGTATGGTTTGGAAATGCAGTTTGACAAGGAATTAAAGGGCATTTCCGGCATCAACAAAGTGCAACGTATCGGCAAGCGTAAAGAGTATATTACTGTAAAAGAACCGCAAGACGGCATGGATGTCGTCACAACGATTGACGCGAACCTGCAGGACATTGTGGAGACCGCATTAATAGAAAAAACGACAGAGAAAAATGCCAAATGGGGTTGTTGCATTCTGATGGAAACCCAGACGGGCTATATTCGTGCAATCGCTAATGTGGACCGCGTGTCGGAAGGTGTGTACGCCGAAAAACTGAACCATGGCGTAACACGAATTGAGCCGGGTTCCACATTCAAGACCATTTCGCTGATGGCGATGATGAATGACGGATTGACTAATTTACAAGACACCGTAACACTGGATGGCAAAAAATGGGTATATTTTGGACTTGAACATACAGATGTCCATGGAATGAACAAACTGATTAACATGCGTATCGCATTAGCTGTATCCAGCAATATCGCTTTTGCCAAGAAAGTGGTCGATAAATACAAAGGTTCGGCGCATAAGTTCGTAAAATCCATTGACAAATTAGGCGTACGGGATAGTGTCTATATCGAGCTTCCTGGTTGCCAACTGCCGTATATCTTCCCGCCTAAAAACGATACGGCTACCATCAGTTCGATGGCATATGGATACTCTGTGGAAGTGACTCCGATGACCTTGGTCATGTTCTACAATGCGATTGCCAACAACGGCTGTATGATGCGTCCTATGATAGTGACCGCTTTGCAAAAAGACGGTAAAAATGTAAAGACTTTCCAGCCGGAGGTGGTAAAGGCATCTATTTGCAGTCCGGAAGTGCTTACAGAAGTAAAAAAAGCATTGCACGATGTGGTTTGGGATGATCAATACGGCACAGCATCGGTATATAACGGTGTACGCAAAGCGCAATCGGATTTGGTATCCATTGCCGGCAAAACGGGTACTGCACAGCTTATTATAGACAAGCAACATAATAAGAACCACCACAGAATGACCTTTGTAGGTTATTTCCCGGAAGACAACCCGCAATACACCTGCTTATGCATGATAGAAGATCCTCACAGGCCTTATGATGCCGGAATGGATTGCGGCTCAACCGTTCGCAAGATAGCCGAGAAGACGATGGCATATACCGGGTGTTATGTATATAGAAACGGAGAGAAAAAATTAGAAAAGCGATGATACTAAGTGATTTACTATCAGTTATTGAACCGATAGAGATTATCGGCAGTACGGACAAAGATATCCATGGCTTACACTTCGACAGCCGTAAGGTGGAAGCAGGTGACGTGTTTGTTGCGCAGGTAGGCACAGCAGTAGATGGACACGCGTTCATTGATGGTTGTGTCGCCAAAGGCGCAAGTGCCATTGTACTCTCTAAACGCGAGTACATGGACAATGGAAAATGGAAAATGGAAAATGGAAAATGTCCTACTTTTATCCTCGTGGAGAACACGGACAAGGCCTTGGGATTGATGGCAAGCAAATGGTTCGGCGAACCGAGTAAACAACTGACGCTGATAGGTGTTACGGGCACGAACGGCAAAACGACGATCGCCACCTTACTATATAAACTCGTGCGCGCGCTAGGCCATAAAGCCGGGTTGCTGTCTACAGTGGTCAATTATATTGAGGATGAAGCTGTTCCAGCCACGCATACCACACCGGACGCAATTGAGTTGAACGGATTACTGCGGAAGATGGTTAATGCCGGTTGTGCGTACGCGTTTATGGAAGTCAGCAGTCACGCTATTGCGCAGGAACGCATCGCGGGTCTAGATTTCGATGGCGCGCTGTTCACCAACCTCACGCGCGATCATATTGATTATCACAAAACTTTCGACAACTACCGCGATACGAAAAAACGCTTGTTTGACGGACTCAAAAGGACCGCTTTTGCTGTCACCAATAAAGACGACAAGAACGGACTCGTCATGACGCAGAACTGCAAGGCGGCGGTACATACCTACTCTACCCGTTCTTTAGCGGATTACAAAGCGCAGATATTAGAAGAAGGATTTGACGGTATGATGCTGAATATCAACA
>DBVU01000042.1:4992-5453 GCA_002308195.1 Bacteroidales bacterium UBA1256 | reverse complement strand
GGTTTTGACGAACTGGAAGTACTGCGCGTGTTAAGTACGCTGAAGCCGGTGAACGGTCGTTTTGAGACAATACATAGCGCGAAAGGTTGGACAGCGATTGTTGACTACGCTCATACCCCCGATGCCGTGGATAATGTCATTCAGACGATACGCGAAATTAAGAAAGAAGGTGCCAAACTGATTACTGTAGTAGGATGTGGAGGAAACCGCGACAAAGGCAAACGCCCCATGATGGCACAGATCGCCAAGCGCGGCAGCGAACAACTCATTCTCACGTCCGACAACCCGCGTGATGAGGAACCGCAAGACATTCTCAAAGATATGACGGACGGTTTGACAGAAGAGGAGTTACGCAGTACGCTGGTCATCGAAGACCGCGCAGCAGCTATTCAGACGGCATGTACACTGGCGCAAAACGGGGATGTGATCCTCGTAGCCGGCAAGGGACACGAAGACTATCA
>DBVU01000042.1:2511-4926 GCA_002308195.1 Bacteroidales bacterium UBA1256 | reverse complement strand
TAATTGGTTATTTGTTATGCTATATTCTTTATTTACATCATTAGGTCAATTCCCGGGTTCACGGTTGTTTTCCTACATCTCGTTCCGCGCCATTTTGGCCGGCGGCATTGCCATGTTGGTTAGTATCTGGTTCGGCAACTGGTTTATCAACTACATGAAGCGTCATAACATATCCGAGACGCAGCGTGACGCCAAGATTGACCCGTTTAACGTAGGCAAGAAAGGAGT
The DNA here is from genome assembly GCA_002308195.1 of Bacteroidales bacterium UBA1256. The sequence continues at coordinate 4,698 of DBVU01000042.1, read as the reverse complement.
GCCGACGATGGGTGGATTGATTGTCATTGCCGCTATCTTGGTGCCCTGCCTTTTGCTCGGCAGATTGACGAACGTCTACATGATTTTGATGCTCGTCACTACGTTGTTGATGGGCGCACTTGGTTTTGCTGATGACTATATCAAGACTTTCAAGAAACATAAGGACGGTCTGAACGGATGGGTGAAGATAGGCGGACAAGTGACGCTGGGTCTGATTGTCGGTCTGACGTTGCGTTTCTGCCCGGCAGTGACGATGTACGAGAATGTTACCACTACTTCTACTGCCACCGAGACCACTGTGGTAGTGGAAAGACACGGTGAACCGGTTAAGTCCACGCAGACCACGATTCCGTTCGTCAAGCATCATAACTTCAACTATGCCGACCTGTTCACATGGACAGGGGACAACAATAAATACCGCTTCGGCTGGATTTTCTTCGTGCTGCTGACCGTGTTTGTTGTAGCGGCAGTAAGCAACGGAGCGAACCTCAACGACGGCATGGACGGCATGTGTGCCGGCAACTCGGCGATAATAGGTATAGCCTTGCTTATCCTTGCCTACACAAGCGGTAGTTTTGTGTGGGCGGAGTATTTCGACGTGATGTATATCCCGGGTTCGGAAGAACTGGTAGTGTTCATGGCTTCATTTGTAGGTGCACTCGTCGGTTACTTGTGGTGGAACGGTTTCCCTGCACAGGTATTCCTGGGTGATACAGGCAGTCTAACTGTAGGCGGCATCATCGGAGTCTGCGCCATGATGATTCACAAGGAGTTGCTTATTCCGGTGCTATGCGGTATATTCCTTATGGAAAGCGTGTCCGTCATCTTGCAGACACAGGTTTATAAGTTCTTTAAAGGCCGCGGCAAACATGTGCGCGTTTGGAAACGTGCTCCGCTACATGACCATTTCCGCACTTCTGTGGACCAGGTATTGAAGAATGATCCGACGTGCTCTATCCTCTTCAAGGGAAGCGGAAACCTGCATCATGAAACCAAGATCGTGCTTCGTTTCTGTATTGTCACGCTTATATTGGCAGCATTTACCATCCTAACCCTTAAGATAAGATAAAAGTCGAACGAAAAAAGACGAAAGATTATGAAAAGAATTGTTGTTTTAGGAGCCGGAGAGAGTGGCAGCGGAGCGGCTATTCTCGCCAAAGAGAAAGGATTTGACGTGTTCGTATCCGATTGCGGTACGATCAGCGATCCGTATCGTGCTTTGCTGGACCAAAACGGTGTAGAATGGGAAGACGGCAAGCATACCGAGGAACTGATTCTCAATGCAGACGAAGTAGTCAAATCGCCAGGTATTCCTTTGACTGCGCCGCTGATTCAGAAGTTGCAAGCGCAAGGCACGCCGATCATCTCGGAGATCGAGTTTGCGGCACGCTATACGCACGCCAAGATGATCTGTATCACCGGTTCGAACGGCAAGACGACCACCACTTCGCTCATTTTCTATATCTTGAAACAAGCAGGTTTGAACGTCGGCTTGGCAGGAAATATTGGTAATTCACTGGCATTGCAGGTAGCGCACGAGGACCATGACTACTATGTGATCGAACTCAGTTCGTTCCAGTTGGATAACATGTACGATTTCAAAGCGGACATCGCCATCTTACTGAATATCACGCCGGATCACCTTGATCGCTACGATTATAAGTTCCAGAACTACGTAGATGCCAAGTTCCGCATCACACGCAACCAAACCAAAGAGGACTCGTTCATCTATTGGGCAGAAGATCCGGTGATTGACCGCGAGATGAAACGCCTCCAATTGAGTGCGACGCTTTATCCCTACGGTTTCACGCAACCGAATCCGCTGCCTGTCAGCGAAGAGGAATTGGCGCTCAAAGGACGTCATAACCTCCTCAATTCGATGGCAGCCACCATAGCAGCGAACGTATTGAATATCAAGAAAGATGTCATTCGCGAGAGTCTCATGACGTTCCAAGGCGTAGCGCATCGTCTGCAGTACGTGGCTACTGTCCGCGGCGTACGCTATATCAACGACAGCAAAGCGACGAACGTCAATTCGTGCTGGTATGCCCTGGAATCCATGACTACGCCTACCGTACTCATCTTAGGTGGCAAAGATAAAGGCAATGACTATTCGGAGATTGACGAACTGGTAAAAGAGAAATGTCACACGCTCATCTTCATGGGCTTGCACAACGAGAAACTGCA
>DBVU01000042.1:0-2410 GCA_002308195.1 Bacteroidales bacterium UBA1256 | reverse complement strand
TTCAAGTCTTACGAAGACCGTGGTGAGCAATTCATGAAGGCTGTAAAGGCACTATGAGACAACTGTTTCAAAATATCGACCGTACATTCTGGGTGATTTTCCTGTTCCTGATCGGAGTAGCTATCATCGCCTTGTTCTCCGCGTCCTCCTCGCTGGTTTATACGCAGGACTCGGTGTTGGGGCCTATCGGACAACAGATGGCGTTTATCATCCTGGGTGTTATTGTCGCCTATCTGATTCAGTTCATCCCTACTCCTTGGGTACGGTTCGGCGGATATGTTCTGCTAGGTGTCAGCACTTTGCTGGTATATACCACCATGATACCGGGAAATCCGCTGGTGGTAACCGTCAACGGTGCGGCTCGGTGGCTGCGTATTGCCGGCATCACGTTCCAGCCTTCCGAATTGGCGAAAGTATCCCTTATCATCGTTGTCGCGGACCAATTGGCGCGCATCAAGACGGAAGCGGACAAGAAAAAGTATTTCTACCGCACACTCATCATCACCGGCATCGTCATCCTGCCTGTCATGGCATCGAACTTATCCACTGCCGTGCTCATCGGAATGATTATTCTCGGCTTATGGGTTCTGGCCCGTGTGCCTTGGAAATATACGATGTCGGTCATCGGCATCGCGTTGCTTGCCTTGATGTTAGGCTACCTCATTGTTGAGTTCGGCTTTGTGCGTCAGGGACGAAAGATGCACGGCCCGTTCAAGCGTGCCACCACGTGGGTGAGTCGTATTGACCGACACCTGACGAACGACAATAGTTCCCAATACAAACTGACAGACGACAACATACAGGAGTACTACTCTTCCATGGCAATTGCACGAGGAAGCGCTTCGCCTTTCGGCGTGCTGCCCGGCAATAGTAAGGAACGCGATTATCTACCGCTTGCCTTCGCGGATTATATCTTCGCGATTATTGTTGAGGAGTCCGGATTAGTCGGAGCAGGTTTCCTGATTTTCCTGTACTTGGCAATTCTTTTCCGCGCTTGCTATGTATCCAGCCGCTATTCGGATATGCCCGCCATGCTCATGACGATGGGTTTGGCGCTGATGCTCACGTGCCAAGCGCTTATCTCAATGCTGGTAGCAGTCGGACTCGGACCTGTCACGGGTCAGCCGTTGCCGCTCATTTCACGAGGCGGAACGTCCGTCGTCATTACTGCCATCTATTTCGGCATTATGATGGGCGTCAGTCGCGAGCAGATTGTACTCAGCAACCGCGAGAAAAAAGCCATCGAGGAAAGCAAAGAGGACGCTCCGATTGTCACATTGGAATAAGCAGGAGGGTTCTGAAAGCAAAATAGAACATTGATGAACCTGCCGGGGACCACTCGTTGCCCCCTTTCGGACCCCTACTTTACCCCCTACGGGAATATTGAACATTTTAAGCCAACTTGATACATGTCAGGTTGGCTTTTAAGTGATAAACATAGAAAAACAAGTCCGAAAATGCTTCAAAATTTTCTTTGCGGCATTTTTTATTTGCGTATATCATTTTTTTTTTGTAATTTTGCAAGCAAAATTGGTTTTACTATGAGATACCTTATTTCCGGAGGGGGAACCGGTGGACATATTTTCCCCGCAGTCAGCATTGCAAATGCATTGAAGGAACTGGATCCTCAGGCAGAGATTCTCTTTGTAGGTGCGCTTGGGCGCATGGAAATGGAGCGCGTACCGCAAGCTGGTTATAAAATCGTAGGTCTGCCCGTGCGCGGTTTCAACCGTGCTCAGCCGTGGAAGAACGTGTCCGTACTGATGGATCTTATGAAGTCCTTGCGACAGGTCAAAGCCATCATCAAGGACTTCTGTCCGGACGTTGGTGTGGGTGTGGGAGGTTATGCTTCAGGCGCTGCTATGTGGCAAGCGTCCAAGATGGGAATTCCTATCCTGCTGCAGGAGCAGAACGGTTTTGCCGGTGTGACGAACAAGTTGCTCAAGGATGACGCCCGCCTGATATGCGTGGCGTACGAGAATATGGAAAAGTTCTTCCCAAAAGAGAAGATCCTATTGACCGGTAACCCTGTGCGTCAGAACCTGACAACCGGTGACAAGAAACATGCCATCGAGTGGCTCAAGCAGGATTATAGTGCTATGTTCGATCTGAAGAAACCGACCGTTCTGATCATCGGTGGCAGTCTCGGTGCCCGCACAATTAACGAGGCGATGATGAGCGGTATAGACACCTTGGCAGAGCAAGGTGTACAACTCATCTGGCAAACCGGCAAAACCTACATCGACAAGATCCTCGCCAATATTGGCGAAGAAAAGATCGCAGCCTACAAGCAGCAAGGTATCGTTGTTAGTCCTTTCCTCAGTAATATGCCCGATGCGTATGCGATTGCAGATATAGTCGTTTCGCGTGCAGGCGCGTCCTCTATCAGCGAACTCTGTCTGCTCGGCAA
>DBVU01000018.1 GCA_002308195.1 Bacteroidales bacterium UBA1256 | reverse complement strand
AGCTATATCAAGGGTCACTACAGTGATGATGTAGAGAATCCGGAGGATTATCCAAAGGCAGGTATGGGTGCCGCTAACGTGGGTCCTGAGTTCACCATGAACGAGTATGATGCGCTGGCAGAACTGGAAGAGGAGGAGAAAAAACTCTTTGTGGAAGGCAAGGTAGCACAATTGAGTAACATGACTCAAGTGCTGTGGCAATGTGTATACGAGTCTAACCGTTGGAAAAAATGGTTGCATGGCGATGAGGTAGGTAAAGATCTAAAAGATTGTACTCCGGAGCGCCAATTGTGGCTCGTAAAGACCGGTTGTCGCTATATCTGGCAAAAACCGGAAGCACTGGTTGCCCGTCAGATGCTGTACGACAACCTGGGCCGTCTCGGTATCCAGGCAGAAGAAGTAGTACTGATGCGTATTGAGCACAATATGGATAAGTATTACAATGCATTTAATATTGTCAACCTGAACGATTATCTCAAGTAATAATCAGATGTTGAAGAAATCTTTCATATACATTTTTGCCGCGTTGGTAGCCGTAGTGCTCTTCGGAGCCTGCGGCTGCGAGCGTCCTGGTGAGAACGAGGAACCGCAACAAGATACTACGAAGGTAGAACCTACGGTGAAACCGGACTTGTCGCTCATCAAGCAGTCGGTGCCCGTAACCGACAATTGGGTGTGGAACGGCAAACCATCTATTACCCTTCATATTGAGAACGGCAATAAGATGGCAGTCAAAGTAGGCACGAAAGTTCAAATCAAGACTGACAAGAAAGTGGCCGTAACCACCCTGACCGACAGTGTGGAAGTTCCCGCTAATGGGTCGAAAGATTTTGTAGTGACTACTACTGAAAATCTCGAACCGGGTTTCTATCGCGCTTCCTGCTTCGTCAATGATAAGGTCGCCAAGCATTTCTACTTCGGTATTGATCCGTTCGATATCGTCTCAGAGCCGGACAATGAGTCGGATTTTGATACTTTCTGGCAAACAGCAAAGGACCAATTGGCCGCTGTGGATATGAATGATACGCTGATCGAGATCACCAGTCATAGCAGTTCATCGCGCAAGGTATACTTGGTGGAGATGTATTCTATAGCAGATGGTTTGACAGGAGAACCGGTTAAGATTCGTGGCTACTACTGCGAACCGCAAGACGGACAGAAACATCCGGTCATTATGCATTTCTACGGTTATGATACACAAGGTACCACGACCAAATGCGAGTGCCCTTCCGGTGGTTCTTCCAACTATGCTGAGTTCTATCTGTCGCATCGCGGACAATACCTGAACTGTCGTCCCGCCGGAACCAATCCGGGCATAGAAGAGGAAACGGAGAATATCTATGGAGACTGGTTTGCTTATAATTTCGGTAATAAGGATAGTTATTATTATCGCGGCGCATATATGGATGTAGTGCAGGCCGTACGATTCATGGCTACACGCGAGACAAGCGACATGGACAAACTTTTTGCCGAAGGTTCAAGCCAGGGAGGAGCATTGACCTATGCATGCGCAGCCCTAAGCGACTACCCCTTCACAGCCATTGCAGCCAATGTAGCATTTATGGGTGATTTTGCCGATGCAATCAAGATCGAGAGTCTGGCATATTGGGAGATGAACGACAATCGCGGTTCGATGACGGATGAGCAGATCCTGAAATGCATGTCTTATTTTGACATCAAGAATTTGACACCGCGTATCTCGTGTCCTGTGATGGCTAGCAGTGGATTGCAGGACGATGTATGTCCACCACGATTGAATGTGGTGCCTTTCAACAATTTGGCAACTCCGGCAGACAAGAAACAGTATGTGTTTGGCCCGGAGATGGGACATGATTATCCCAAGGGATGGAGTCCGATAGCATTCTTTAAGAAATATATGTAATTATAAATACAATTAACCATGAAAAAATTTGATATCATCGCATTAGGCGAACTGAACGTAGATCTAATACTAAATCAGATTGAGGGTGAACCGGAAATCGGTAAAGAGAAATTTGCCAAGCAGATGACGCTGACCTTGGGTAGTTCAACTGCTATCTTCGCAGCTAATGCAGCTGCACTGGGTGCCAAAGTGGCTTTCTGCGGCATGATTGGCAATGATAGTTTCGGCGACTTGGTTGAATCGAGTCTGCAGAAAAAGGGTGTGGACACCAGTTTCCTGATTCGTCAGGACAAATACGCTACCGGAGCGACTATATGCATGAGCTACGATGAGGACCGTGCTAACCTAACCTACCAAGGGGCGATGGATTATATGTCGCTGGACGATATCGATCCGGAAGTATTCCGTCAGGCTAAGCATATTCATATCTCCTCTATCTTTATGCAGAGTGGTGTGAAGCGCGACTTGATGAAGATCTTGGCGCTCTGCAAAGAGAACGGAGTAACCACTTCGCTCGATACGCAGTGGGATCCGGTAGAGCAATGGGATCTCGACTACAAGGCTGTACTACCGATGTTGACGGTGTTTATGCCTAACGAGACCGAGCTGAAATACCTGACCCATAGCGAAACTCTGGACGAGGCCATTGAGAAGATACGTCCGTATGCTAATGCCGCAGTGATCAAGTGCGGTAGCCGTGGTTCGTTGCTGATGCGTAAGGGGCAGCCGGACCGCATGCAGGCTGCGTTGCTCAACAAGCATGTAGTGGATTGCATCGGAGCGGGCGATTCGTTCAACTCCGGTTTTATCACCCGTCTTGCAGCCGGTGATGCACTGGATGTGTGCCAGCAATATGGCAACATGACCGGTGCAGTCAATACCACCGCAGCCGGTGGTACCACAGCCTTTACCAATCGCGAGGACGTAGAGCGTATAGGTCGCGAGAAGTTCGGCTGGAGATAATATAGATGAAACGTACCTTTCATATAGTGTTGTTTTGCGTAGCAGCGGCGCTTCAGGCGTCTGCTGCTACGTGGTATGTTCGTACGGATGGATTCGATGGTGATGACGGCACGTCATGGGAAACAGCGCAGGCCACTATTCGTCTGGGTATAGACAATTGTCGTGCCGGCGATACGCTGTTTGTAGAAAAAGGAATCTACTACGAAGGCATTATACTGAAAGATGGCGTTAAGATTATAGGTGGTTGCACGGCCTACGAACAGCCGGCCAGATTTAGCGACCATCAGGACAAATCCATCCTGGATGGAGAAGGATTGGGCACGCGTTTGGTGACCACTGAAACCGATTGCGTACAGCCGACATTGCTCCAAGATTTCGTCCTGCAGAATGCGCGTCACGATCAGTTAGGCGGTGCTGCATGGCTACGTGGCAAAGTGCAAATGCGTCATTGTATCGTGCGTGGTTGTAGCGGACTGCAATGCGGCGGAGTGCTGATCAAGGGTAATTTGCCGGAAGCCTCAGCGCTAGGCGCGCAACTGGAAGATTGCTTGATATACAATTGTTCTGCTACGGGGCACGAATGGCCGGATGCCGGTGGAGTTGCCAATTTTGATGGTGTGCTGGCTAATTGCATCATAGCTAATTGCTATGGTGATCGTTACGGAGGCATTCATTCGGAGAGTTCTGTCTACAGTTGTCTGATGTGGGGCAACCGTAACGAATATGGTTTTGTGGATCCGTCCAATTATGTCTCGGATGAGAGCGAATCGGGCACCAGCCGTGCCGATGAGGGGTTTGAGGCCAATTTCTTTACTCAACCATGGCTCTCAACCGACAACGAAGCCCCCGATGGCCCGCATTTCCGCGATCCTTCTACTTTTGCCGGTGTGCCTACCACGGCGGCCGAACAGGCCATTATGCTGGCTGCGGATTATAGCATAGGCGAACCGACTCATCGTATAGCATCAATGGCGCCGGCAGAGCGACGTGACCAGCCGGACGACTACATACTGTATGACAAAGTAGATTATACGGTTCCTTCGTTTGTATCTTTTCTCCAGAGTCGAGATTCGTCGGTATTGGTGGATAAAAACGAACCCTATTGCGTCGTGGCTACCATCAATGGTGATCCTAAGACCCGCATGGGATTCTGCTGGTTTACCAACGAGGGTATAGCTCAGGGACAAGTTCAGATACTGGCGAAGGCGAATGCCAAGGTCTCGGATTTTGAGAACAAAAACCGCAAACAGGAAATCATCGATGTTGCTGCTGCGGCTACGACCACCATGCCTCTGCATTATGCTATTTCGTCTTCCGGCATCTTGCGCGCGGCCAAGATAGACAAGAATACAGCTTTTCGTTACGTCAGCCACAAAGCACTGGCAGAGAACCTGAAGCCCGGCACGGATTATTCGTATCGTGTGGGCTTTGCCGGTCACTGGAGCGAGGTCAGACATTTCCGTACCGCTGATGCGCAGCAGGAAGAGTTCTCCTTCATCTATATGACCGACAGCCATATACAGAATCAAGAATATATAGATGCCGCCCGTTTGTGTGCGAAGGCGGTTGCGCGCAACGAAAAGAATGCGCGCTTCTGTGTATTCCCCGGCGATTTTGTCGATACCGGCACGGATAATAACAGCGAATGGGAGTGGGAGCGTTGGTTTGAAGAAGCACTACGACCGGTATTGCAACAAATGCCGCTGGTGCCTACCGATGGTAATCACGATGACAGTCCGCTGCTGAACTACACCTATCATTTCAATACTGACACTACATTCAATCTGGAGACTAAGGTCCGCCCGCAGTTTGCCGGTATCAACTATAGTTTCTGCTACGGAGATCTGCAACTGATAGCTTTCTCGGAGCAAGATTTCTGGCGTGGCGAGTATGACTATGCGGCACAGACATCCGAATATTTGGAGCGCGACCTGGGCAATTGGTTCAGACGACAAGCAGCCACTTGTCCTAATGCTACATGGCGCGTAGGTCTGGTGCATAAGAACCTGTTCTCCGGTTCGGACCATCAGCGTGACAAAGAGACGCCGCTGCTGCGTGCCACACTGCTGCCGGTAATGAAAGAATGCAAAATAGATATGGTGCTACAGGGACACGACCATACGTATGAGATCATTGGTCCGGTTGATCCGGACACGCGCCAACCGATAGTGTCGGCTATTACCGAGAGGGAGACGGTGGCTGCAGATTACCCAAGCAATATCACCGGTTACAAGAACGGAACGTACGATGTGCAGAAAGGTACATTATACTTCATAGGTGCCACTTGTGGCGCCAAACGCTATACTCCGTTGACACGCGAAGAGATGGACGCATCTAAACATATCCACCAAATAGATAACTATTTTGATCTCTTCACAGGCATGTTTGGCCAACCCGGAGCTCCGAGCTATACGCGTGTGACAGTCCGGAAGGACCACTTGCTGTTGGAGTCATTCAAGGTGCTCCCCAACGGACGGACAGAATTGTTTAACACCATAAAAATAATACACTAATGAAAAAGTTTTACTATCTCTTGCTATTGTGCTGTATTACGCTTGTAGCATGTAAACCAGATCCTGTTAATCCTCCAGATCCTGATCNNGAAACCAGGGCCGGACACCACTGACGTTCCTTTAACGGAATGGGAGATTCTCGACACGACTTATACGCCAACCAAATATACCGTGCCGAGTCACACAGCCTTTAAGATTGCGCTGACTACTTGTGCGGCTAACCCAACGGACGAGAACCGAGCTGCGTTGCAGCAGAAGATCTCTGAACTGGTATCGAAAGAGGAACCATATTGTATGGTAGCCACTCTCAATGGTNNCTGGTAGGCAAGGACGAGCCTTACAACATGATTGCCAACATCAACGGCGACCCGCACACCCGCATGGGTTTCTGCTGGTTTACCAATGATGGGATAACGGATGGTGAGGTACAGATTCTGGCTAATGCGGATGCTATGGAAGCGGACTTTGAGTCCGGAGCAAATGTGATCACCGTAGAGGCCACTCCTACTGTAACCAAAAAATTGCGCTATACCGGAAAAGCTAGTTATATAGTGAAGGCTTCCGGCATCACAGGTGGAGTGAAATACAAATATGTCAGCCATAAGGCTCTAGCAAATAATCTAACACCGGGTACTGAGTACTCATGGCGCGTGGGTTATGCCGGTCACTGGAGTCCTATCGCCCATTTCCGCACCGAGGATGCTAATCAAGGTGAGTACTCGTTTATAGTCATGAGTGATAGTCATATCATGAATCAGATCTATATCGACGAGGCGCGCCGTTGCGCATTGGCAGCAGTGAAGACGGTGCCGGATGCACGTTTCTGCTGCTTCCCGGGCGATTTTGTGGAGGATGGAGATGCTAACAACTCCGAATGGGAGTGGGAACGTTGGTTCGAAGAGTCGCTCGAGCCGGTCATTAAGGCAATGCCTATCGTACCTACCGATGGTAACCACGATGATAGTCCAAATATCAACTATACTTACCATTTCAATACCAATAATGAGTTTAATCTCACGGTAACCGGTAAGCCTCAGTTTGAAGGAATCGTCTATAATTTCGTATATGGAGATGCACTATTCCTAGTATTCTCTATGCAGGATTTCTGGCGTGAGACATATAGTTATAGCATGAGTACATCGACCTATCTAACAGATCATATAAGTTATTGGTTCCGCCAGCAAACAGCGTTGAATCCTAATACCAAGTATCGTATCTCTTTGGCTCACTTCAATTTGTTCTCCGGATCAGATCACTCTACTGACGAGGAACCACCGTTGTTCCGTGCATGCATGCTTCCTACTTTCAAGGCATGCGAGATAGATGTGGCATTGCAAGGGCATGATCATACGTATGAGGTCATTGGCCCGGTTAATCCGGATGACTGTACGCCTATTCTGAGCGCCATCTCCGATCGCGAGGATGTGGCTATAGACAATAATAAGAACCGCACCGGTAAGAAGGGAGGAACCTATTGCACAGATGATGGTACGTTCTATTTCATCGGTGCTACCTGTGGCCGCAAACGTTATTATCCACATAGTCGAGAGCGTATGGAGAATGACTATACCGAAGATCCGGATTTGCTGTATGACAATAAGCATCATAACGTGAAGAACTATTTCGATCTCTTCACTGGAATGTTCGGTCAGCCCGAAGCGCCTACTTTCACTAAAGTGACAGTTAAGGACGATTGTTTGGAGTTCAACTCCTACACAGCCGATGACGATAAGGGCAATGTGACGCTGCTGAATACAATGCGCGTAGTGCGCACCAAGGCACATACAACACCTTCTGCCAATTAATCTCTATCATATTCGCAAACTAAATATCTGCATTTATCATGAAACGAGTTCTTTTGTCTATAGCACTTTGCGCAATAGCTCTATGTGTATCAGCTACGATTCGCTATGTCAGCCCTAGCGGCGATAATAGCAACAATGGTACGAGTTGGGCAACTGCTAAGGCTACCATCTCAGCCGCTCTGAGCGAATCTTCGTCCGGCGATGAGATTTATGTAGCTGCCGGTACGTACAACGAGGCACTCACCTGCAAGAGTGGTGTCCATATCCTTGGAGGTTACAATCCCACGACCGGTGCACGCGACATGGATAATCTCCGTTCCATCTTGGATGGTACGGGATTGGGCAAAAAGCTCATCAATTTCTCTTCTCATTGTTCCGAAGTAACCTATGTAGAGGGACTGATACTGCAAAATGCAGATCATACCTCGGATGGTGGTGGCGCCTATATTCGCGGAAATGTTGTGCTGGACCACTGTACTATTCGCAATTGCCGCGGCGGTAGCGGAGGCGGTGTATATGCCTATGGTTCCAGTGCCGATGTGCCGGCGATTATCAAGAACTGTACGATTGAACTCTGCGAGACAGATGGTTATGGCGGTGGAGCACGGTTGTACAATTATGCCATCATGGAAGGTTGCATTGTTCGCGGTTGTGATGGTCAACTAGGTGCAGTAGTGCTGGAAAAAGCTGGGGCTATTCTCCGTAACACAGTGATTCATAATAACTCTTGTACCATATCGGGTTGGCCTGCTTCGGCCGGTATATACAATCCAGCCGGATTTGTAGTTAACTGCACGGTGGTTAATAACTATAGTGACAGCGGTTATGCCGGAATTCACTCTGTCAGCCAAGTCTATAATTCTGTATTTTGGGGAAACAAGGGTCCGGAAGGAATGTCCGATCCTGTGAATTTCATCAGTGCAGAGAGTGGTGGTTCGAGCAATAACTATGCCGACCAAGGTTTTGATACGAAGCCTTTCTCCAAGCGCAATATGTCACCAGACAATATGGCTACAAGTGGCCCGAATTTCAATAATCCTACCACCTTTGTTGGCAAACCGACCAATGCAGGCGAAATAGCTATGATGCAAACAGCCGATTTCTCGATCCTATCTACTTCTCCGATGATTGATAAGGGAAAGGCAGACAAAGCACCTGAGACAGATATACTGGGAGTGACTCGTCCTGTTGGTAGCGGAGTGGATGTAGGAGCCTATGAGTACGATCCAAATGCGCCTGTAATAGCAGTAACGGGTATTGATATTTATGAGGACACTGTTTGGATTATCCAGGGTGAGACGGGGGGCGTATCACCGATGATTGTTCCTGCGAATGCAACCAACAAACGCTTAACATGGAGTATCGACAACGAGGCGATAGCAACAGTGAGTGCTAATGGCGTTATTACGGGTGTGACGATTGATACCACGATCGTACGTGTTACCACTGTAGATGGCGGGTTTACTGCATCGGCAGTAGTAGTGATTCTGCCTATTCCACCGGTTAAATATCCGGATGAGGTAGTAGCAGCTGATTCGCTGTACCAGATAGAGGATTATACGATTCCTAGTTTCATCCCATTCTGGGTAGCCAAAGAAGCAGCACGTATTGATAGTCTTTCTGCTTCAGCTGCTGACATTGCTTCTATCGCAAGCAAGATTGAGGCGATGAATGCTGCCATTGCCAACCTTGTCCCGAAGACAGAACCCTACAATATGGTGGCCAATATCAATGGTGATCCATCTACACGTATGGCGTTTTGCTGGTTTACCAACGAAGGTATCACAGAAGGCAAGGTAGAGCTGCTGCCGATGGCGAACGCGACGGCTGCGGATTTTGCATCCATCGATGGCGTTATCTCTGTTAGCGCAACTCCTACTACCACCAAGGCACTCAACTATGCTGTTTCTACTTCGGGTATCATAGCTGCCACTCACATGAACAGCAAGCAAAAATACACGTATGTAAGTCATAAAGCTATAGCAGAGCACCTGCAACCGGGTACAACCTATAGTTGGCGTGTCGGTTATGATGGTCACTGGAGCGATATCGCTCAATTCCGTACCAAAGATGCTGAGCAGGGTGAATTCTCGTTCATCTATATGAGCGATAGCCATATTCAAAATCAGGAATATGTGGATTATGCTCGCTGGTGTGCTACGGCTGCGGCCAACACGGCAGGTGATGCACGTTTCTGCCTCTTCCCCGGTGATTTCGTAGAGACTGGTGATCAGGCTAACTCTGAATGGGAGTGGGAGCGTTGGTTCGAAGAATCCATCAAACCGGTTATCATGAAGATGCCTGTTGTGCCGACCGATGGTAATCATGACGATAGTGAGAACCTCAACTATACCTACCATTTCAATACTGACAATGCGTTCAACCTAACGGCTAAGACCAAGCCTCAGTTCGATGGCATTACCTATAGTTTTATGTACGGCGATGTGCTATTCCTGGTTTACTCGTTGCAAGACTGGTGGCGTGCGAGCGGCAGTAGTGCTTCTTCGCGTCGTTCCACTTATCTCTCGACCGACGTACGTAATTGGTTCTACGATCAGGTAGAGGCACATCCGGAAGCTAAGTATCGCGTCACACTGTCGCACAAGAATATCTTCTCCGGTTCCGGTCACTCGGTGGACGAAGAAACACCGATGTTCCGCGATATTATGCTGCCTATCTTTGCCGATTGTCAGATTGACCTGGCTATCCAGGGACACGACCACTGCTACGAAGTGATTGGCCCGGTTGATCCGTGGAAACGTACTGCCATATTGGATGCTATCTCCGGTCGCGAAGACGTAACCGTGGATGCTGTCAAGAATGCTACCGGCAAGAAGGGTGGAACATACGTAACCGACGATGGTACGCTCTATTTCATTGGTGCTACTTGTGGTCGCAAACGCTACGAGCCATATAGCCGCAGCAAGATGGAGCAGAACTACAGCAAGCACAAAGTGCAGAACTACTTCGATCTCTTTACGGGTATGTTCGGCCAACCGGGTGCTCCGTCGTTCACCAAGTTTACAGTGAAGAATGATGGAATCGAGATTAATTCTTATACCGCTAACAGTAGCGGCGAGGCTACGTTGCTCAATACGATGTATGTAAAGCGTACGGCTCCTCATACTCCGCCGACAGGCATCGAGAATGTGGAGACAGTTCCTACTCGCGATGGTGAGAAATTTATCCGCAACGGTCAGATTATGATTCGCATGAACGGCCACATCTACAATATGCTGGGCGAAAGAGTAGAATAAGACTTGATTCATTTATTAGATACTTATAACTTATAATCCAACTATTATGAAAAGAATCTTTTTAGCAATGACAGCATGCGCGGTAGCGCTGTGCGCGTCAGCAAGCAACCGNNTACGTCAGCCCAACGGGTAATGACGGTGACGGTAAGTCATGGGCGAATGCCAAAACCACCATCGCCGGTGCTATTTGGGATGTGGGTGTCGGAGATACGATGTTTATTGCAGAAGGCGTATACGGTGAGCGCCTTTCTACGCAAAACGGTGCTACTTATTTGGGTGGTTACAATGCCGAAACAGGAGTGCGCGACATTGAAGTATTTGAAACCATTCTGGATGGAACGGATTTAGGCAGCGGCGATAGACTTGTCACTAAGTATGATAATCCGCCTGCAAGCCCGATTGTTATTGATGGTCTAATTTTGCAAAACAACAACTTTCAATATGAGGGAGGTGCGGTGAATATACGTGCCAATATGACCCTCAGCAATTGCGTTATCCGCAACTGCGAAGGATCCAGTGGCGGTGCCATCTATGTTGTTAGCGGAGGCGGTGCGCAACCTGTCATACGTAATTGTAAAATTATTTCTTGCAAAGCAAGAAGCAGTTATGGCGGCGCCATTTACAACAAAGGTGGCTTGATTGACCATTGCGTTATTGAACTTTGTGAGTCAAAAAGTCATGGGGGCGCTATCTATAATAAGGAAGGAGGAGTGGTTGAAAATACCATTATTCGCGGTTGTGGCGGCAAATATGGAGCGATTAGCAACCAAGATTCCTGTATCGTTCGCAACTGCGTATTCCATAACAATGCTGCTACAGTTGCCGGTTGGCCTGACGCCGGAGGTGTTTATGTTCCGGATGGCAATACTAAAAGTCAAGTTATCAACTGTACATTTGCCAATAACTATGGTAGCCAATATGCAGGTTCATACATAGGCGGTGGTATCGCTTATAACAATGTATTCTGGGGTAATAAAGCTCCCGATTCATTCACCGAGCATGTGAATAAGATTTCCAGTTCTGCTACAAAGGGTAACAATGTTACGGATGATGGTTCTTCGTCTGAGTTCATGAGCGTATCGTTGAACAAAGATAATACGGCCGTGGATGGTCCGAATTTCCTTAACCCGTCTAGCTTTGTGGGTATTCCTACGAATGCAAACGAGATTACTATCATGCGTCAGGCTGATTTCTCGCTTACAAATGCTTCCGTTGCCCTTTTAGACAAAGCAGATGCGTCAAAGGCTCCTGAAAAAGACCTTGAAGGAGTAGTGCGTACAATAGGTGAAGGTGCGGATATAGGTGCTTATGAATATGACCCCAATGCGACAACTATTGCTGTAACTGGCGTTACAATTAGTCCGGCAACGCTCACAATGAGTGTAGGGTCGAAAGGAACATTACTGGCACAAGTAGAACCTGCTAATGCAAATAACAAGCGTGTGATTTGGTCTATTGAAGATCCAACGATTGCTACCATTGATAAAGGAAAGGTAATCGGTGTTAGTGAAGGAACGACAACGGCTTGGGTTGAGACCGAGGATGGAGGCTTTACAGCATCGGCTACAATCATTGTGAAGCCGGTGAAATATCCGCAAGAAGTATTAGACGCTGAGGCTACTTATCAGATTGAGGATTATACTATTCCGAGTTTTATACCGTTCTTAGTGGCTAAAACAGAAGCTAAGATTGATAGTGTAGATCCGGAAGCGGATATCACTATCATTGCGGAGAAATTGGTTGTTATGAATCAACGTATCTCTGAATTGCAGCCGAAGGAGCAACCATATAACCAGATTGCTACTTTCAATGGCGACCCTGCAACCAATATGGGTTTCTGCTGGTTTACTAACGGCGGCATCACGGACGGTGTAGTTCAGTTGCTCCCGATGGCCAATGCTACTGCAGAAGATTTCGCATCGGTTAACGGCGTGCTGACCTTTAGCGCGAACACTCAGAACGCCCAACTGCACTATACGCCGATTCAGGCCAGTGAGAGTCCGAAATACGATATCTGTACTGCAGCCGGTCTGCCGCGTAATACGAAATTTAATTACGTAAGCCACAAGGCAATAGCTACGAACCTGACTCCGGGTACAACCTATAGTTGGCGTGTCGGTTTCGATGGTCATTGGAGCGAAATAGGTCAGTTCGTAACGAAGGATGCGAACCAAGGCAACTTCTCGTTCATTTACATGACCGATAGCCATATACAGGATGCTGAATATATAGAACAAGCTCGCCAATGTGCTAATGCTGTAGTGCAGCATGAAACGGATGCGAAGTTCTGTCTCTTCCCCGGCGACTTTGTTGATACGGGTGGTGCTACCAACTCTGAGTGGCAATGGGAACGCTGGTTCGAAGGATCAATGCGTCCGGCATTGAACAAGATGGCCTTTGTTCCGACCGATGGTAACCATGATGACAGTCCATCGTTGAACTACGACTACCACTTCAATACCGATTGGGGATTTGCCAACGGAGCAGAAGTGAAACCGCAGTTCAAGGGTATTACCTATAGTTTCCAATATGGTGATGTACTCTTCCTTGTCTTCTCGATGCAAGACTGGTGGCGTGAGTCGGGTACGCATGAGAGCGAGATGCACTCGAAATATTTTACACAGGATATCCGCAACTGGTTCCTCGAGCAGATTGAGGCTCATCCAACGGCCAAATACCGTGTAACCCTTTCGCACAAGAATGTGTTCTCCGGTGCCGGTCACCATACGGATGACGAGTGTACGCTGATTCGTACGTTGATGTTGCCTATCTTCAAGGAATGTGAGATAGACTTGGCTATCCAGGGTCATGACCACTGCTACGAAGTTATCGGCCCGGTTAATCCGGATACCAAGACGGTTGTTCAGGGTTCTGTAACCGATACCGTACGCTTATATCCGGAAATGAAGAAGAGATATGATCGTAGTTCCAATGCAACCGGTCTGGAAGGCGGTACCTTCACCACCAATGACGGTACACTCTATTTCATCGGCGCAACTTGCGGTCGTAAGCGCTACGAGCCGTATAGCCGCGCAGATATGGAAGAGGAATATACAACAGATCCTTCGATCTTGTTTGACTACAAACACCACAATGTAGAGAACCTGTTTGATCTCTTTACTTCTAAGTTCGGTCAACCCGGTACTCCGTCATGGACACGCTTCAATGTAACGAACGAGGGTATAGAGGTAATCACCTATTATCTTGATAAAAATACAGGAGCCAAGACGGTCTTCAATACCATCAATGTGAAGCGTACACGTCCTCACGGCACAGCTACGGGCGTTGAGGAAATTCGTACGGATAGCAATGTGAACGATGGTGAGAAGTTCATCCGCAACGGACAGATATTCATCCGCAAGAACGGCCGTACCTTTAACATGCTTGGCGAGGTAGTAGAATAAAATTTGATTGTCTGCTTTGCTGCTTTCGCCCGCATAAGGGCGGAGGTAGCAAAGCAAGGCAAAAAATATACCAAAAAATCCACTTTTTTGTATAAATATTTGCTCTTTTGTGAAAAAAGCAGTATTTTTGTGCCGAAAAGCGAAAGAAGAAACGAAATTATTAACATATATCGTTATTAATTAACCAATCTATTAACCAAATTTTTAATCATTATGAGAAAATTATTTACATGTTTTGCTGCTATGCTGATAGCATTGGCAGTGAATGCAGCAACAACTTCTGTTTCCTCGGGCGTCAATACGCTTAAGGCTGCTGTTGCTGCTGCAGCAGCAGGTGATGTTCTTGAATTAGGTGATGGTATTTATTATGAAGAAGGAAACTTCGACATGAAAATCAATCTTACCATTAAAGCCGCTGAAGGAGCAAAGCCTGTGATCGCAAACCGTTACTATTTCCGAGTAGAAGGCGGAGCGGATATTACGTTCAAAGGTCTTAAGTTTGATGGTGCCGGCTGGCGCAATGGCGATGCAGATCCTCTTGGCGCTTCAGACTATTGCGCTCGTTCGTACAGTGCCTCAACGGGTGAAGAAGATGTAGTTTTCGAGGATTGTGAATTCACAGGATATCCGAGTTATATTCTCTACACGCAACGTGCTAACAGAAGATGGAATTCTATTACCATTCGTAACTGCTATTTCTATAATAACAAGAGAAGTGCAGTACATATTACCAACGAGTCCGGCGACAATCAGTCCTGCAATGCACTAACCATTGAGAACTCTACTTTTGCTAATATCGCAGAAGCTTATGACGTCATTTACTATAATGCTCCGGATGCAGAGCATACAACGACTTTGAATGTAGATCATTGTACTTTCTATAATCACCCGAAGAGAGCTATCTATTGGCAGAAGTCAGAGAATTTGTCTGTAAGCAATTGTATTTTCGTACAGCCGGCTGAGAATACCTATAAGTCTGTAGAATGCGTAGCCGGTACGGTTTCTAATTGTCTTTCGTATAATTCAGCGGGTTATAGCTCAGCAACCACCCGTACGGACAATATTGTAGAGGATCCCTTGTTTGCTGACGCAGCAAATGGCGACTACACCCTTGGCGCAGCTTCTCCAGCTCTTGCCGCAGGCACAGATGGTAGCAACCTTGGTGACCCGCGTTGGTGGCCGGCAGCTCCTGCAGGATGCGATTGGGATCATATTGATTTCCTGGGTGATGGAAGTCCTGAGCAAACATTTGGTAGCCAATTCAAAGTTTGCAAACCAGACAATGTAGGTGTTGTTAATATCCAAAAGCCGGGCTTTGCAGATGAAACAGGTATTTATATGACCTTCCCAAGCGCAGCATTTGGTACTTTCTCGCTGGCTGCAAATCAATATGCAATCCAAGGTGCAGGTGTTGTATTTTATCTCTCTGCTTTCAGTCTCCGTGAGACCGAAGTAACAGTTAACTGCGAGGGCAATGACATCGTCTTCACCGTTTACAATGCTAAGGGTGTAGAAGTGATTAAAGACATTACACTCGATGTGACTGTTCCGCAAGCAGGTGATGCTGTAGAACCTATAATCAATAAGGGAGATGCCTTGTTTGACACATTCGCAAGTCTGGTTACGCTCCCTGCTGGTGCTAACTATGAGATAACCCGCTTCCGATTCTACACAGAGGAAGGCCCTTTTGTGGATGATCATAGTACTTTGGCAGCCAATACTGCTTATAGGTTTGATATTGCTATCGGGCCGAAGGACGGTTATGCATTCCCGATGCAGGATAATACACAGGTAATACTGGATGAACTCAACCTGACTGTCAACCAAAATGGAACCGGGTACACCAGATATAACGGATGGGGATATTTCGGTATAGAAGTACATTTCACCACCGGTGAGATCCCAACAGGTTTGAACGATATCGAAGATGGAGTAAAAGCCATTAAGTTCATTGAGAACGGTCAACTCTACATCATTAAGAATGGTGTGAAGTACAACGCTCAAGGTGCAGTAGTTCGCTAAGCAAAAGTAGAGAGCGGCAAGCCGCGTTTAGAGGCTTCGCCGTTTGTGGCCCCTTGGGGCGTTTAGAAAAGAAAACAGCTCGCAGAAATGCGGGCTGTTTTTGTTGTAAATCTTAATGAGAGTACATTTTTTGAGGTCGAAAATGTCAGGTAGTGCTCTCGTTCCTGTCAGGTTAAAGTCTCGGTCAAACCACGTTATACTCCCATAGAGGCAAAATCTTAATCAGAGTACATTTTTTCGTCTTGTTACTCCATCGATAGGTATCGTTCACCTGTGTCGGGCAGCAGGACAACAATCGTTTTGCCGGCATTGGCTTTGTCGCGCGCCAGGCGTAGTGCGGCCGAGAAAGCTGCGCCGGAAGAAATGCCGACCAGCAATCCTTCTTTCTGCGCCAACAGATGTTTGCCGGCAAAAGCATCTTCGTCTGTAACGGTCAGAATCTGGTCAACTACGGCCGGATTGTAGGTGTCGGGAACAAAACCTGCGCCGATACCCTGTATGCGGTGTTTGCCCGCTACGCCGGTTGAGAGAACAGCCGACGAAGCCGGCTCAACGGCTATCACGCGAATAGCGGGATTGTGCTTCTTCAGCGCTTTGCCCGAACCACTAACTGTACCTCCTGTGCCTACTCCGGCAACGAAGATATCAACTTTTCCTTCGGTATCCGCCCATATCTCTTCTCCTGTAGTACGCTCATGGATTGCAGGATTAGCAGGATTGACAAACTGGCCTAGGATAACAGCGCCCGGAGTAGCCTTACGCAGTTCTTCGGCTTTGGCTATTGCGCCCTTCATTCCTTCAGCCCCTGGCGTCAGCACCAGTTCAGCACCATAGGCTTTCAGCAGATTGCGACGCTCCACGCTCATCGTTTCCGGCATAGTCAGTATGGCTTTGTATCCTTTTGCTGCGCTCACCCAAGCCAGTCCGACGCCCGTATTGCCGCTCGTCGGCTCAATGATAGTGGCGCCCGGACGCAAAATGCCTCGCTGCTCCGCGTCTTCTATCATCGCAAGAGCAATACGGTCTTTGACACTTCCTCCCGGATTGAAATACTCGAGTTTGGCAATGATGCGTGCCTCTTGGCCTTCGATACCCGCAATCTCCAGTAGCGGCGTACGGCCAATCAGTTGAGTCAGTTGTTGGTAAATCATAAGATTGATATTTAGAAGATTAATAATTTGGCTTACATTCGGAGTCCTACCTGTATCAAAAACGGCTCACCTCTGGATGGGTAAGCCGTTCAACGATATAGTCTTTTGCCTATGCACGCGTCCAAGCTACACCCATTCAGGCGTATCGCAACAACATGCATTATAGAGGCTGACTGTTAGCATTACTTGTTTTAAATTCGTTGCAAAAGTACTACAATATTTTTATATACGCAAATTTTTCTGCGTTTTTTTGTGCGTTTTTGATCTTTTTATACGATCTTTACATCAATATTGAGTCCTTTCAGTTTAGAGGAAAGGCCTGCGGGAATAGCGCTATCGGTAATGATACAGTCGAGCTCGTTGGCATTAGCAATATGTACGAAACTGCGTTTGTTGAATTTGGACGAATCGAAGACAGCAATCACTTTGTTTGCTTGCTGAATCATCAGTTGATTGAGCAACGCTTCCTCCAGATTGGGAGTAGAGACTCCATTCTCCACAGAGAACGAATCAACCCCTAGGAAAAGTTTGTATCCGCTGAAATTGTGCAGTACGGACAGCGCCAACGGTCCGACCACCGAATGGCTATTGACGCGTATGTTTCCCCCAAGCAGCACTACATCAAAACGCTTGTAGTTCATCAGTTCGGTGGCTACGTTCATCGAATTGGTCAGGATACGCAGATGGTGGAATTTGTCCAGATGGCGCGCTATCTCCAGCGTCGTAGTTCCGGAGTCCAGCATGATGAAGTCGCCCTCCTTAATCATTTTGACAGCTTCTTCTCCAATGCGCTCTTTTTCGCGGAAATTGAACATCCGCTTTTTCGAAATAGCGGTGTCCTCATTTTGATTCTCGACGGGTTTGCGCATCGCACCCCCGCGCGTACGGATTAAAAGGTTTCGATTTTGCAGAATGGTTAGGTCTTTACGAATAGTAACCTCCGATATGCCGGTTTCGCGGCTGAGTTCGGTTACTACAACCTCCTCTTTTTGCTCTAACTGGCGCATAATCAGCGCCCTGCGTTCTTTGGCGGATGAAGAGTTCATGTGTATCAATAGGTTAAATGTTGCGAATTTGGCGCAAAGTTACGAATAAATTTCGAAACCTCCAAATAAAAAGTTTCATTGTAACATTTTCGAAATATTGCGAAATATAGTTTCGGAACATCTCTTATTTTATAATAAGCTGTTTTTCAGTGGTTTCGGAACGAAACTTACGAAAGTATGCTTTACAGCATATTTTCAATATTATTGATAATTCAATAAAAAGTATTAACTTTGCACACTCAAAATCGACACATCATGAAGAATTGTCACCTCATTTTGATCGCAATAGCAGCCATGGTATTGGCCGCTTGCGGTAGTAGTAAACCCGCCGATGAGAATGCTTCTCCGGCCGACAACATTCTGCTGAAGGATTTCAATCCGATGGTGGTAAACAATATTCCAGTTACCACAGTAGAGCGCGCTAAATTTCCGATTATCGACATGCACTCCCATGACTATGTGGAGAATGCAGAGCAGATTGAGCAATGGTGTAAGAATATGGACGAAGTGGGTGTTCTGCATACGGCTATCATGCATTGCTCGTGGATCGGTCGTCCGTTTGAGGAGGTAGTTGAGCTTTATGCTCCGTACAAGGACCGTTTCCGTTTCTGGTGCTGCTTCGACTATAGCGATATGAGTGAGGAGGGAATCCAGAAAGCATGCGACCTGCTGGCACGTTATCACTACGAATTAGGTGCTGTGGGCGTCGGCGAACTGGGTGACAAAGGCGAGGGCGATACCTATGCTCGTCCTGTTGAGGGCAAGGATATCCACATCGATGACCCGCGTATCCAACCGCTGATTCGCAAGGCTGGTGAACTGAAGATGCCAATCAGTATCCATATAGCCGAGCCGTATTGGATGTATCTGCCGATGGACGAGACCAACGATGGTCTGGTGAACGCCGTGACATGGCATGTGGACACGACCAACTGCTACGGTTACAACCGCCTGATGGAGACATTCGAGAATGCCGTTCGCGAGAATCCGAACACGCTCTTCATCGCTTGCCACTATCTGAATATGACCCACGATTGGCCGCGCCTAGGCGAACTGCTGGACAAATATCCGAACATGTATGTGGATATTTCTGCTCGCGTAGCCGAGTCCGCGCACACGCCGCGCGCTACGCGTGAATTCCTTATTAAGTATCAAGACCGCGTACTCTTCGGCACCGACAATGGTTTTGAACCAGAGATGTACCGCGCTATCTTCCGCGTATTGGAGACCAATGACGAGCATTTCTACGTTCCCGAGTACGGTTACCACTGGGCACTCTCCGCATTCAATCTGCCGGACGATGTATTGAAGAAGATATACCACGATAACGCACAACGAATTCTCACAGAATATAAATAAATCATGAAATCACCACTAGTCTTTACACTTGGCGCATTAATCCTCGCCTTGACTGCTTGCTCGCCCAAGCAGCCGGATCGTCTCATCTGTGCTGAAGCAGAGATGAACGCTTTCCCGTTCAATCAGGATGGTATGCGCGTTGTGAAATACCAAACTGTGACTCCCGTAGAGGGCGTAGATGGATTGGAAGTAATCGAGACCTATTTTGTCAATCTGGGCAGGCCGATTACGGTGAAGGCATACGAACTATGCCGCACGACGATCAAGGCCGAAGATACCGTGGTCTGGTCGCTGCAGCCGAGTAGCACCAACGCTCGTCTGGACTGGGTATTGCCTGTGACCGAGGGATTCCAGAAAGAGAACTACCTGGGAATGAACAACTCCGACTACGGAGGCGGTATTCCTGTAGTTGACCTCTGGCAGCGTGATGGCGGTGTGGCTATCGGTTTGTTTGAGCCGGTCCTGCGCATGATCTCAATGCCTGTAGAGTGGAAACGTTATGACGACAAAGTGACGATGGCGTTGCATTATAATCTGCCTGCTCCGCGTGTACTGGAACAGGGCGATACGCTCCATTGCTTCCGTGCTTTCCGCTTGACCCACAAGGGTGACTATTTCAACGCACTGCGTGTTTTCTCCAACTATATGCAGGAGAATGTTGGCATCAAGATGCAACCATCCGAACCCGAAGCATTCGAACCCGTTTGGTGCGCTTGGGGATATGGACGCCCGTTCAAGATGAACATGGTATTGGGTACACTGGACAAAGTGGCAGAACTGGGTTTCAAATGGGTGGACGTGGATGACGGTTACCAGATAGCCGAAGGCGACTGGCGAACCAACAGCCTTTTCCCCGGAGGGGACAAAGATATGCGTCACATCACGGACGAGATACACAAACGCGGCTTGCTGGCTAAACTATGGTGGGCACCGTTGGCTGCTGATCCGGGCACACAGATACTGAAAGATCATCCGGAGATATTGCTTCGCACCGAAGAATGGGCACCGGAGTACATCACTTGGTGGGACAGCTGGTATCTCTCGCCGGTAAGCGACGTAACAGATGCTTATACCAAAGATCTGCTGAAGATGTTCCTCGAGACATGGAATTTCGATGGACTCAAGATAGATGGTCAGCACCTCAACTGCTGTCTGCCTGACTATGGCGAGTCGTCCACACTGGAAGACCCGTGGCAAGCACCGGAACAGATGCCGACCTATTTCGAGAAGGTGTATGACGAGGCACGCGCATACAAGAAGAATGCGGTAGTTCAGGTTTGTCCGTGTGGATGCGCAGTCAACTATTTCATTCTGCCGAATATCAACCAGGCTGTAGCATCCGACCCAATGTCGTCCTGCCAGGTTCGTATGAAACGTAAGGCTTACGCTGCTATGGCTCCGGATTTGGCATACTATGGCGACCACGTAGAGTTGACCGATGGCGGCAACGACTTCGCAAGCCAGATTGGTACGGGTTCGGTTATCGGAACCAAGTTTACCTATCCCGAGGATAATCCTGACTGGACCGAAGGTCCGTTCAAACTGACTCCGGAGAAGGAAGCGCTGATCAAGAAATGGATGAAAATCTACAAGGAGAACAACCTGGCTCGCGGCGAATATCTGAACCTCTATACTTGGGGATTCGATTATCCTGAGGGACACGTTATTCGTCAAAACGGCGCTATGTATTATTCGTTCTACGCAGACCAATTCGATGGTACGATCGAGTTGCGTGGACTGGATAAGGATAAAGAATATACAGCTCTGGAATATACAGCTGACGAACCGCGTGAGTTCACCGTAAGCGGTGCTAATCCGCGCATCGAAGCTAAGTTCGAGAAAAACTATTTGCTCAAACTAACAGTTAACCAATAAATACAAATTCTATGAAACGATTACAAGCAATCTTTCTCTGCCTAACGTTGGCAATGGCTGCTTTTGCAGACATCAACGTAAAAGGTAAGGTTATCGATGCTGACACTTCGGAACCGATGATTGGTGTAAGTATTCTCGTGAAGGGTACGACCACCGGAACTGTGACCGACTTCGACGGTAACTTCGTTCTGACAGCGCCAGACAAAGCAACACTACAACTCTCGTATCTGGGTTACAAGACCATTGAGATCCGTGCCGTTGAGAACATGGAAATCATCATGGAAACTGATGCTCAGCAACTCCAGGAGGTTGTCTCTCTGGGTTATTCGGCTGTGAAGAAAGCCGAGTTGAGTTCGGCCGTTGTAACGGTCAGCGCAGAACAACTGACTGATGTCACGACGAGTGATATCGGAAACATGCTACAAGGTAAAGTAGCAGGTTTGACAGTAAGTAATGCGGGTGGTCAACCTGGTGAAGCTGCCCAAATTCGTATTCGTGGTACAGGTTCCATCACCGCAGGTAGCGAACCTGTGTACGTAGTAGATGGCGTGATGGGCGGTAGTTTCAACCCGAACGATGTAGAGACTATCTCCGTCCTAAAGGATGCCGGTTCGACGGGTATCTACGGTGCTGCCGCTGCCGGTGGTGTCATCGTCGTGACGACCAAGTCAGGTAAGAAAGGCGACAAAGTGCATGTGGACATCAAGGCTACAGCCGGTGCTAAGCAAGCGCTGTTCGGCAACTACAAGATGATGGAGTCTGCCGAGTTGTACAAATTCCATAAATCAATGTTTAGTACCGCTGCATTCAATGCTACTTATCCTAAGTTATCGGAATTGCCGGATTACAATTGGCAGAACGAGTTCTTCAAGATTGGTGTAATCCAAAACTACAACGTGGCTGTTCATGGTGGCTCGGATAAGGTGGGTTACTATGTGTCTCTTGACTACTTCGGTGAGGATGGAACGCTTGCGTACCACAGGTATGCAGCAGCGTATCAGGTCACGCTTCGTTGAAAGCTGACATCACCAAGTGGCTGGATATGAATATCAAAATGGATTTTAACAAATCGAGCGTAGATTATCCATCCAGTTGGACAATGCTAGGTGATGCCTTCAACAAGATGCCGTGGGATTGTCCGTACGAATATGACGAAAAAGGTAATATAACCAACCAATATGTACGTATTGACAATGGTTTCCGTCCGGATAACGGTGAAAAGTGGTGGAGCCAGGAGACATGGAACTCGCTACATGGTACCCAGTACAACTACGCTAAGTCGGACAACTTCGATTTCTCGGGTGTTCTCCAGTTGGGCGTTCACTTTACCGAGTGGCTGCATTTCACCACCACCAATACTTTTGGTGCTGGTCATTATACTTCCACAACCTTTATTGATCCGCGCTCCTATGACACATCCTACAAGAATGGTTGTGTCGAGAAGAGCATCGGTACCAGCAAGAGTTTTGGTACAACGAATATTTTAAAGGGAGGTTACCAATGGGGCGCTCATAGTTTCAATGCGATGGCTGGTTTTGAGTATAGTTTCTGGCGCACGGAATATACCTCTGCGTCGGGTGTTGGTATGCCAAACGGAGTAGACGTTCTAAATGTAAGTTCGCCCCTTGCTAACGGAGGATACGCCATCCCCGGCGCAGGCTGGGCATTCTTCTTGCAGGCAAGTTACGATTGGAATAAGCGCTACTTCATCACTGCTACTTACCGTGCAGAGGCAAGTTCAATCTTCGCTCCGAACCACCGTGTAGGCCACTTCCCATCTGTAGCAGCCAGCTGGTTGATTTCGAACGAAGAGTTTATGAAGGGACAAGACATCGTCAGCTTCCTAAAACTTCGTGCCAGCTACGGTATTACGGGTAATAACAACATCCCGGCATACAAGTACTTATCTACCTATTCGTTCTCGAATATTACTTTGTACAATCAACCAACATTGTTGTATCAAGGTGACATTGCGGCTATGCCGAGCCGGTTGGCGAACCCAGAACTACATTGGGAGACTGCTAACATGGCAGCAGTTGGTATTGACATTAACTTTATTAAGCGTATTGAAATGTCTATCGACCTCTACCAGACCGACAACACGGGTCTGCTGCTGAATGTGCCCGTGGCTCCGTCTACTGGTTTCTACGAGGTAACTAAGAACGTCGGTAAGGTTCGCAACCGCGGTATTGAGCTAAGCTTTAATGCTGATATTATTGATAAGAACAAGTGGCATTGGGATTTCGGTTTCAATATCGGTTTCAACCAGAACCGCGTTATCGAGTTGCCAAACCACGAACCTATTCTGCAATCTGCTTCTTCCGTTTATCAGCAGGTGGCAGAAGGTCAAGACATTTATACTTGGTATCTTAAGGAATGGGCAGGTGTTGACCCCGCTAACGGTGATCCGCTGTGGTACGTGGTGGACAAGCAAGGAGAGTACGTGCTGGATGCTAATGGTAATAAAACCACTACAAATGACTATAATAACACTTATGCGCATGCAGTTGGCAAGGCGACTCCGCTCTTCTCCGGAGGCTTGAATACGACCCTTAGTTGGAACGGTATTTTCCTACACATGAATGGCAACTTTATGGTAGGCAACCAGATTTATAATTTCACTCGTACTCATGTCGATAACGACGGTGCACTACTGGGTTACAACCAGATATCTCTGGAGAATTCCGTGCAAGGTTGGACTCGTTGGCAGAAACCGGGCGATATCGCTACCCACCCCAAGGCAATACTTAATGGTAACAAGAGCGCACACATGCATTCGTCTCGTTATCTAGAGGATGGCTCGTATTTCCGTCTTAAGAATTTAACGCTTGGTTACGACTTCCCGGTTAAACTCATCAGTAAAGCGCATATGACAAAGTGCCGCATCTATTTCTCTGCGGACAATATTTTGACCTTTACCAAGTTCTCTGGTATGGATCCGGAAATTACAATGGAAACCGACGCAAACAATCTGGCCGGTATGTACACCGACAACTATCCTGTGGGACGTACGTTCCAGGGTGGTGTTGAGATCTCATTCTGAGATATTTGAGATTTGAAATTTTAGATTTGAGATTTTAAAAAAAAAGAATAGAATTATGAAAACAAAAGCATTATATCTAACCGTAGCACTCGGAATGATGCTCGGTTTTAGCAGTTGCAATCTCGACTACTTCCCCTCGGATGAGATGAATAGTGACTTGCTATTGCAAGATGCAAAAGGTGCGGAGTATATTATGAATGGATGCTATGCACTTATGAAGGATGAGGTGGAGTTTCTGGGATATTCTTCGGGAAACTGTTATATCCGTCACTACACGCAGTTGACGGAATATCCTTCCGATAACATCTGCCTTTCTGCGCACTCGGAAGACCCGTTCTATGAGGCTAACTCTTACCAGATGAACGATGGTTTGAAGAATGTAGGTACACTCTGGATGGTGGCGTACAAGATTATATGTATGTCCAATACGGTCATAGCCACCTTAGATGAGGAAGATTCTAATAGTCACCAATTGCTCGGAGAGGCTTATTTTGTTCGCGCATTGATGCATCTGCACATGGTGACGATGTTTGCTAAGCCCTATCATATGGATGAGCGTGATAATCTAGGAGTGCCTCTTCGTACTTCTACCTCTTCAGCCGTTACTATTCGCAACTCTGTAGGTGAGGTATATGACCAGATTGTTCTTGATCTCAAGAAAGCGGCTTCTCTTATGGGCAAATCGCGTGGCAACACCGGTTATCCAAGCCATGACGCAGCACTCGGTCTACTCAGCCGTGTATATCTTTACATGGAGGACTATGATAACTGTATTGCTACCGTGAATGAGATGCTGAATGGTGCAACTCCAGCTTCTAAGTTGGATGCTGACCTCGCTACCTATTTCCAGCATACCAAAGAAAGCAGTGAAACGCTGTTTTGTGTAGCGCATGAAACTGCAGATGATCGCGGTCAATCTTCTATTGGTTCTATGTTTCTTAAAGATGGTATTGGCTGGGGCGAGGTATATCCTTCCTTCCCTCTCCTATATCTCTATGAACGCTACCCGGAGGATATCCGCTACAAAGACCTTATCATTCCGCAATATAAAGGAACGGATGATATGTATGTTTATTACCCGGATCCAGAGTCAATTGGCGAGTCAGGAAGTGTACTTTTGAAAAAGAAACTGACGGATGATGGGGCAGGTAACTATTCTTTCGTAGACGGAGGGAAGACTATCAATGTAGAAAAACGCAAAGTGAATGGTGAAGCGAAAGCAGATGATGCGGGTGAATACTTTGAGTACTTTGTTACACTCAATGGAAAAGATTATCAGGCTTTGGTTAAAAAGGAGTTGATTCTCCGTACGGGCTATAGTTTCCCAATGATTTTCAATAAGAAATATTGCTATCAGGACGGCAACCCGATGCTTTCTTCGCCAGTGCTCTGCCGATGGGGAGAAGTTATCCTCAACCGGGCTGAGGCTTATGCCCGCACAAACCAAAACGATAAGGCATTGGCGGATGTCAACGCAATCCGTAAACGTGCAGGTATTCCAGACGAAGGTATGTTCTCCACCACTAATCTCCACGGCTATGACAATGTAATTAACGTAGTCATGGACGAACGTCGCTTGGAGTTGGCCTTCGAGGGATTCCGTATGTTTGACGTATTTCGTAATAAGAAAGATATGGATCGCCGCTATCCAGGTATCCATCCTTGGAAAGTAGTCCCTTATACGGAGCCACATATCCAGTATCCGATTCCTAACAACGAATGGACAGTAAGCGGGATTTCACAAAATCCCGGATACTAATAAGAAACCAATCAACATTATTTATTAACCAATTTAAAAACACAAAAGATTATGAAAGCAAATTGGAAAATTGCACTAATGTGCATCGCTACTCTTGCATTTGTTGCATGTAAACCAAAAAACCCACCGACCCCAGATCCAGATCCAGATCCAGACACGGAGTATGTTAAGCCGATTAGCTTGAATGATAACAGCTTGGCTGATTGGGATGCTCTTCCTGCTGAGTATGTTGTTTCCGCAACCTGCCCTGAAACTGCTACGTTATTCGGTCTGAAGAGCGTAAAGGTTTACGCAGATGAGTTGTACATCTTCATCCTAGTTGAGCCAGACGTAGAAGAACTTGGAGACGACCTCTCTTGGATTCCGTTCCACGTTTATATCAACACCGACAACAGCGATGCTACCGGTGGCTATGGTGATGAGTTCTTGGATGCTAATTCAGACATCCTTCTTGAAGGTGCTCTGTATTCAAACGATCCTATCGCGTGGGGTCCTTCTGTATGCCACTGGTGGGGTGAAGTTGGCGCTAATGGTTGGGACTGGCAAGACCCAAGCGTAACGCACAGTGCTGATGATAAATGGGGTGCAGATATTGGCGAAGGTGAGTTGACAGGTACCACTAGTCAATATGTCAATGGCAAATTTGAGATTGAGATTCTGCGTGAACTCGTTCCGACACCAGCTGGCTGGAATGAGAATGAGATTGGTATAGGTTTCGATATCCAAGATGCTGGTTGGTCCACAGTAGGTCTTCTTCCTGTTGGGGAAGTGACCGACGACAATCCTTCTGCTCTTGCTCATAAATTGCAAGTTCGGATTAAGAAATAACTTTCCGAAAATTGTTTAATCTTAGCAAACCAACAACAATTAAGCTTAATCAATGTTGATTGAAAGTACCGGTGTGGGGAGCACACCGCTCCCCCATCGGTACTGTTTTTTATTAAAAATCTGTTATGAGAAATATTTGGCCCATAGCACTAACCCTTCTATTGCTCGTAGGGTGCAAACCTAAACCGGAACCAACTCCTACTCCCACTCCTACTCCGGGACCCCCGGAACCGGAAGGAACCGTAGTGAAATTCACTGAAACCAACGACCTATTCCCTAACCCAGAGCGAGGTCTATTCTCGCAATCTTATTTTGTTTCGAGTGATTTAACCTCACATGCAGATGCAACTGTGATTAACAACCTACGCTCCTCGAAATACAAAATGACGCTTTATCTACACTCCTATTATCTGACCGATTACATGGATTCCGATATTCCCCAAGAGTTCTTAGATCGCTTGGAAACAAATATGAATGCTCTGCGTCAAGGCGGCGGTAAAGTAGTTGTGCGCTTCTCCTATAAAAGTAGCATGGATTCCAAAGATAAACCTTGGAATGCTACTCCAGAATGGGTTCACAAACATATAGACCAGATTGCTCCATATCTGCAAAAACATTCCGATGTTATTTTCTGCGTACAATGCGGATGGCTCGGTTCTTGGGGCGAATGGTACTACACCGACTCGGGTTACAAGATGAACCCAAGCAAAGATTCTGATCTCGAAATGCGCTGGGAAGTTTTGGAGCACATGCTGGACGTGGTTCCTTCGGACCGTCAGATTGGTTTGCGAATACCGGCTTACAAGATGCGTTACCTGAAGATGCGTGGCGATTCGTTGTCTTCGCCGTTGACAGCCGACGAAGCCTTCCTTCCGACGCCTAAAGCTCGTATCTGCGGACACAACGACTGCTTTGTTTCTTCGAGCAACGACGTCGGTACCTATCGCAATCAGACAGACCGCGATTTTTGGGCCGCCGATACCAAATACACTATCATGGGCGGCGAGACTTGTGAGAAGTGTTCTGCTTCTGATGGCTCGCATGCTATTAGCGAGATGAAACGCTACCACTGGACCTATCTCAATCGTGACTATCGCGAGTCTGTAACTAATATGTGGCGAAACGATGGTACAATGGACACTATCATGTTACGTTTAGGCTATCGTTTAGCATTGAACAAGATCATCCTGACCACCGTTCCACGGGCAGGAGAAAAATTTGAGGTATATTTCGTATTGAACAATCGTGGTTTTGCTGCCCCGATGAACAAACGTGGTTTGGAATTGGTATTTGTCAGCACGTGCGACCCGACGCAGAAGTTTGTATATGAGCAAACCGAAGATCCGCGTTTCTGGTTGCCAGGTGAGCATCGATTTACCCTTGATTGCACACTCGATGCCGAGATGCAAGGCACATACAAACTCTATATGAATCTGCCCGATCCGTATCCATCGCTGTACAATGATCCGCGTTATAGTATTCGTCTAGCTAATAAAGATTGCTGGGACGAGGAGACGGGCTACAACTATCTGACGGATATTACGATACAATAGACCGCTCCGATCCAAGAACAAAGACGCTCGCGGTGCTCGCTCAAAGATAAAAGCATAGTATGAAAAAAGTCATCGTTATAGTATACTTGGCACTTTGTTCCTTGATGCTTTCTGCCCAAAACTGGTGGGGTGCTTCTGTCGGTTTGGGACACGAGCAGCCCTATACCGACTTGCCGGCATTCAATATGCTCACGCAGGATGCCAACAACCAACTTGTGCCGCTCTTTCTTTCCTCCGAGGGTGAATATATGTGGAGCGACCAAGCCTTTACCTTTGAGGCGAAAGAAGGCAAGATATTCATCTCAGAGCCTACAGAGGTAGTGAAAGCAGGCGAGAGTCTACGCGAGGCATATATGGCCGCTCAGGCGAAGTTTTTTCCAGCCAATGGCCAGTTGCCAGATACGCTCTTTTTCACCATGCCGCAGTATAATACCTGGATTGAACTGATGTACAATCAGAACCAAGTAGATATCTTGCGCTATGCCCATGCCGTGATAGACAATGGTTTTCCGGCCGGTGTGCTGATGATAGACGATAACTGGCAACGCTATTACGGAAATTTTGAGTTCAAGTCAGAGCGTTTTCCTGAAGCGAAAGCAATGATAGACGAATTGCATGCATTGGGTTTCAAAGTTATGGTGTGGATTTGTCCGTTTGTCAGCCCTGATTCGCCGGAATACCGTGACCTGGAGTCAAAAGGCTATTTGCTGCGCAATCCTGACGGAGGAACGGCTATCCTGAACTGGTGGAATGGGTATAGCGCATGCTACGATCTCACTAATCCCGCAGCAGCGGATTATTTCGTTAGTGTATTGCACCGGGCGCAGGAGGAATATGGTATTGACGGCTTTAAGTTTGATGCGGGCGATAACAACTGCTATGCTTCTACAGCCATCAGTGCTTATGACCAGAATGCAACGAACGTGGACCACACCACCTCGTGGGCGAAGATAGGTCTGGCGTTCCCCTTCAACGAATATCGTGCATGCTGGAAGATGGGCGGTCAACCGCTTGTACAGCGTTTGGGTGACAAAGACTATAGTTGGGCTGCAGTGCAGCAACTGATTCCGCAGATGTGCGTAGCAGGTCTCTTAGGCTATGCCTATGCTTGTCCGGATATGGTAGGAGGAGGACAGTTCGCCGCCTTTCTCGATATCAAAGAGGATGAGTTTGATCAAGCCCTGATAGTTCGTTCGGCACAAGTGCATGCGTTGATGCCGATGATGCAGTTCTCTGTTGCGCCATGGCGAATCCTATCGAAAGAGAACCTGGCTATCGTGCAGCGCATGGCGAAACTGCATGCTCAGTTCGGACCGTATATCATGCGGTACGCACGTCAAGCAGCCGAGACAGGTGAGCCTATTGTGCGGCTGATGGAATATCAGTTCCCGCATCAAGAATTTGAGACATGCAAAGACCAGTTTATGCTGGGAGACAAATATCTTGTGGCACCTGTTGTGACGAACGAGTTGTCGCGTGAAGTGAAATTACCTAAAGGAACCTGGCGTGACGAGCAAGGCAAGAAATACAAAGGCGGAAAGACGTATAAGATTTCCGTTCCTTTAGCACGCCTTCCTTATTTTGAGAAAATCAAATAAATCAATAAGTATATGAAAGACAAACTTTGGTTACTATTTATCCTCATCACCGTTGTTACATGGGGTGTATGGGGCGCATTCTCCGGCTATCAGATTCAGAATGGTATACCTGATACCGTAGTGTATATCCTCTGGGCCTTGTCTATGATTCCTTGCGCTATCGTGGCGCTCATTATCAACAAGGGTAAGTTCTTGCATGACGGTAAATCGGCGTTGCTAGGTTGCACCGTAGGTCTGTTGGGCGCAGGCGGTCAGTTGGTACTCTTCAAGGCACTGACACTCGGCCCCAGCTATATTATCTATCCGTTTATCTCGATGTCGCCGGTTATCGTTATCACGTTGGCCGCTATCTTCCTCAAAGAGAAAGCTACGCGTTGGCAAGTGGCCGGTATTGCAGTGGCATTGGTAGCTATATTGCTGCTTTCGCTTGAGACAGGTCAGGAAGGCAGTCCTGTTAGCGGATGGCTGTGGATCGTTTTGGCTATTTTGGTACTCTTTGCTTGGGGTATCCAAGGCTTCTTCATGAAGTTTGCCAACAACACCATGGACGCTGAGTCTATCTTCGTATGGATGGCGCTGACCGGACTGGTGCTGATTCCCGTAGCATGGTTTATGAACGGTGATGCTGCTGCTTTCTTTGCCGCACAAGAGTCCGTCAATACCAGCCTAGGTTGCTTCGGTATCCAGATACTGAACTCTATCGGTGCTCTAACACTCGTCTATGCTTATCGTTACGGTAAAGCTGTTATCGTTTCGCCGATGGAAGGTTTGTCACCGATGGTTACCGTATTGCTGTCGCTCATTATTCTCAGCGTTATTCCGAATCCGCTGCAGATAGCAGGTATATGCTGCGCAGCATTCGCTATGTATGCATTGTCGAAATAGTTAACAAGGTTGAATAACCACCAATACTAACCCTTTAAATTTTATTATTATGAAAAAAATGTTCTTGTTTGCAGTTGCTTTTTGCGCTGCGTTAACACTCAATGCACAAACCATTGAGATTGATGGCGACAATGCCGATTGGGCAGAGGTGCCTATGCTTAGCAATCCGGGTGCTACTCCTATCTTTAAGATGGTTGTTCCTCAAACCGGACTTACTTTACCGACGGGTGCAGCTATCTGCGTAATGGTTGAGCGTACGGCTGCAGAAACAACAACATATCCCGGCCTTCCCGTAACCTATGTCGATGCTGACAAAAATGTTGCAACAACAGCTGCCGGCAATGCTTGGTATTGCCCGTCTTTCGGACCGGACTATGAGATGGGACCTTGGGATGGCAATGATGGCGCTTCTAGTTCCGATGGTACGATTGGCGAGGTGATTATTGTGCAAAGTACTTTCACCGGTATTCCTTTTACGGGAGATTGCTATGCCTATATGTTGTTCAATTGGGCTAAATATATGCCGAATTCCCCTGAAGATAACGCCATAGGTACAGAATGGAAATGGAGCGAGAATAGTTATCACCCCATTATTGTAAAGCCGTATACTTATGCTAACCTCAATGGTACCCATGCAGCCGTTGATATCTATTCCAGCCACGAAGCACTGACTCCTGCTTCCTCGCTTAATATGGCTGTGGCCGGCTCGGCGAATGACGTAGAATTGTGGGCTTCTTGGGCTGTAGAACTGACCAATCCTGCCAAGTACGATATCAAGGCTGATATCTCCAGTACTAATACGGCTTCGGTTGACCTCAAATTAGTCAATGTAGCAACCAATGCTGTAGTGGCAACATTCGCTTCCAGTGACTTGGCAGAAGGTGCTGAGGTGGCAGTCGGCGAGTGGGATTTGTCGGCTGTTCCCGCAGGCAAATACATGCTTCGCTTCTCCAACCATGTTGAATGGTCAGAGATGAAACTCAATTCACTGACTCTCACTGCTCAAGGTGGTTCGGGCGTAGAGAACGTGAATAGCAACGTTCAGGCAACGAAGGTTATCCGTGACGGTCAAGTGCTGATCGTTCGTGATGGCAAGACTTTCAACGCTCTCGGCGCAGAAGTTAAGTAATCCGTGCCCTCGAGGCTAAGATTTAGAGTCAAATACCATTTTCTCCACGGAGGCATTCTTCCTTGCTTGGAAGGATGACCTCGTGGGGAGAATTATAAAGATTAGTCTGTTATGTCTATTCGCAATTTGTTTTTGGGCTGTTTTCTGCTGTTGATTGCTACTTGCACGGCAGCTAATCCAGAACCATTAGTGTTCAATGGCGATACGTTGCCATTCAATAACGAATATAAACGTACCTATATCGGTGACCTGAAGAAGTCGGCCGGATTAGTTGAGATATCCGGTATAGCTTGTTCGCGCGTCACTCCGGGTTATATCTGGATGGAGAGTGACGACTACTCCGATTGCATCATTGCAACCGATGAGAAAGGCAAGACCCGTCAGAAACTGGTTAACCTGACTCCGAAGGTTGGTCGTAGCGACTGGGAAGATATGTGTGGCGGTGTTTACAATGGCGTCAACTACCTCTTTATCGGCGCTTTTGGCGACAACAATGCCAGCACGGGCAACTATAAGATAGTTTATCTGGAGGAGCCGGAGATTACCGGAAGTAAATCTATAACCATTGCTCCGTCGGTCATCAATTTCCAATATCCCGGAGGCATCAAGCACAATGCAGAATCAATGATGTATGATAACATCGAGCAGAAAATCTATATTGTGACTAAAGTCTATTACGACGTATGTCAGGTATTCAGCCTGGACATGAGTCTGGACTATGGCACTGAGGTACAAACACTGGAATATGTGTGCGATCTGGGCTTGCAGACAGATATCGGCGAAGGTGTAATTAGTGGCACAAACAGACGGTACAAAGGTTTCCACCTAGCTACTGCTGCTGATATCTCGCCTGATGGCAGCCTAATCCTCATCAAGAACCAAAACAACACGGCGCAAGATAACGGCGAGGAATACTCGTGGATACTGCTCTGGAAACGCGAAGGCAACGAGAGTATCAGCGAGACGTTGCAACGTCAACCGGAAGTCATACAGAGTTATGAACAAGAATGGCAAGGCGAGGCGATGTGCTGGCTCGACAACAACGTATTCTATACCGTTAGCGATGATGACGGTGAGCCTCCGTTGTACAAGTATGTTAAACCCTATCCAGAAGGTATAGAGAATATAGATGAGATGGAGAAAAGCGAACGAGCAAAGGTGCTGATTGGCAATACGCTGTATGTTCGTACATCG
The DNA here is from genome assembly GCA_002308195.1 of Bacteroidales bacterium UBA1256. The sequence goes on along the minus strand of DBVU01000018.1, from coordinate 12,885 downwards.
GCGGGCCTATATACGATGGATGGTCGCCAGGTGAAGTAAAATCATAAATCCGAATAGATATGTTTCGTAAATTAGTTTTTTTAGGATGTTTGTTGCTGGCAAGTACGGCAGTATTTGCAGCTCCCAAATTGGTCTACAACGGCGATACGTTGGAGTGGAATTATTCGTGGCAAAAGAAGCAATGCGGCACACTGGATATTAATGCCAATATCATTGAGGTGTCGGGTATAGCCTGTTCGCGTGTAACTCCGGGTTATATCTGGATGCAGAGCGATGAGACCGCCAAGTATATCATCGCCACTGATGAGAAAGGTGAAAAACGCGCCTGCAAACTGAATATGTCTAAGACCGTTGGATGGGATTGGGAAGATATGTCCGGCGGTGTCTATGAAGGAACGAACTATCTATTTATAGGTTCTTTCGGCGATAATGACGAGCAGCGTACCGACTATCGAATCATCTATTTCGAGGAACCGGCTATTGATTCCGTGAACGCTCCGGAGCAAACCGTTACTCCTAATTATATCAAGTATGTATATCCGGATGGTAAGAGTCATAACAACGAAGCTCTGATGTATGACAATGTGGAGCAGATGATCTACATCATCACTAAGGTTTATTACGATGTGTGCCAAGTTTTTCGCTTGCCTTTCCGGCTGGATTATGGCGATGAGGTGCAGACATTGGAGTACATATGTGATCTTGGCTTGCAAACGGATATTGGGTATGGAACATATGAAGGCAAACAATTGCGTTATAGAGGCTTCCACCTTGTAACCGCAGCCGATATCTCGCCGGACGGCAAATATATCTTGATAAAGAACCACAACAATATTGTTTCTACCTATTGCTGGGTACTTTATTGGGTTCGTCAGGACGGCGAGAGTGTAGCGGATGCTATCCAGCGTCAACCGCAACCTCTGAAAGCTTATAACACGACTGAGTGGCAAGGTGAAGCGATATGCTGGCTTGATGATGACACGTTCTATACTACTTCCGATTCGGATGATGGCAATCCGCCTATCTTCAAGTTTACTCGTAAATGGGGCGAAGGCATAGAGACTGTAACCTCTCTGGAGAATGGAGAGCGGACCAAGGTGCTGATTGGCAACACGCTCTATGTTCGTACGCAAGATGGCCTATACACCATGGATGGCCGCTTGGTAAAGTAATCAACCTGTAAGAAATTTACCGATAACAAGAAAGCAACGCCCGTTGAGGCGTTGCTTCTGTTTATTGACAATCTTCTCCTTATTAGAACTTGAATGTCAGACCAAGCAGGAAATTGATACCTTCGGACGTATAGCCATAGTAGATGTCGTTCTTGCGATGGATGAAATTGTTCAGCTGGAAGAAGAAAGCCAGGTTCGGTTCCGGTAGCGGGCGAACATTTGTTCCGCGGTCATTCTCCAGAGCCTTGGCAGCCTTGCCTACCCACATCTCGTACTGCAAACCTAGGTCTAGTTCGATGGTCGGTTTGAGCCAATGTTCGCCATCCGTAGCCAGCGCCAGACGTTTGCCGGCAAAATAGTTGTTCGAATAGAGCGACCAGTGCTTGTCGATACGTCCATCGATGCGCAGACCCAGTTCCCAGTTAGGACGGTCGTATACCGTAGTGTCACCACTCCAGAAATAGTAGTCTCCATGCAGATTAACACGAACCATATCCTGATAGTGGTAATTGATCTGACCGCCCACTTTACCACGTTGATAGTTCGTATGCAGATGAGTGAAATCACCCGGAATCAACTTCATGCTCAGCGGCGCGAAAGTGGATGTGGTGTCCGCCGTAGCTACCCATACATCTGCGTGCATGATATAGGCGTAGCCTCCGTGTATCTCGATCAGCAGGTCACGATAGGGGCGAATATGGAAACCCAGTTCGGCATCTACAGGAGCATAGGTGGCATAATGCGGCTCGGTGATACCCGCATGGATCAAACGATAGCGGTTATCCTCCATGTAATCTTGCAGCGAACCTAGCGCATGATAACCCAATACATCAGCATAGAGTGTCAACCAGCTCTTGGCTATTTGCGCTTCCATGTGCACATGCGGCGATGGAGCAAAACTGAGGTTCTCTACGCCCGACAGACTATTCTGCCCGCGGCCGATATTCATATCCAGATTGACGCCAAGGTGTAGTTGTATGCGCTTGCCTAGATAAGCATAATATGGCTCCATACGAATGTTGTGTCTGGGGCGATAGAGCGAATCCGGTATGACATTCGCCAGCGAAATCAGTTGCAGGAAATTATTCTGAACATAGACGTTCATTCCCACATGATGCGCATCGCGGTGCCAGTCAAAATCAGCATGCGTACGTATCTGATGCTCACTCACTGCTCCGTGTTTGGCAAATAGTTTGTAGCCTGTTTGTATGCGATATTGCGTCTCCTCTTTCGGTGTTGCTTTGATTCCCACATAGGCCTCAGCTGTCCACAGCGAAGTCTCGTCTATGTCTTTGAAATCAGGCGATGGATAGAGCGTCTTGTCTTTGGTCCATGCGCTTGGAGCATTAGGGTTAGATGGGTCAGCCAGACCGTAGTCGTAGAAATGACCGTACCGGTGGTAGTATATATTACCGCCATTGACACCAAAATAGATAGCGCAGCGCTCGAACGGATGGGTGAAATTGAGTCCCACCTTCGTATTGCTGAGCGCTCGCAGGCCCCATTGCGCTTTGTGGTGTGCATAGACATCCAGTATGCTGTTCTTGCCGTCATCCAGATGATATCCGAAATCGAAGAGAGTGTTCTTATGCCCAAGGGCTGCACGGATATAACCGTGATAAAGCCTACCCTGACCGAATCGTGAAGGCTGTGAGAGCAATGGATTGAAACTGGTGCCCGGATTCACTTCGGCGATATAATTCGAGTACTCCACCTTAGCGGGTTCTATATCGGTCTCCACCACGGCCGGTTTGGTTGCTACTTTGCCTGCCGATTGGATGATCGGCTGGAAATCACGTTCTACGGTCACGCTGCGGTTGAGCGCACTGTCGTTCTGCGCAAAGGCACATAGGCCTGTGAGCAAAATCAAATTACAAGTCAAATATATGCGTCTCATCTTAGTCCTCCTCTTCTGTTTCTTCGTTCTTCACTGGGCGCTCCAATGCATCGATGGCCGCCAATCGCTCGCTGACGATCTGCTGGATGTCATCGCCTTGCTGTATATAGTTTTGCTGCAGCGCCAACAGGTATTGACGAGCTTGGAAATTCTCACCTCTACGCAAGTTGATATCGCTCAGCAGGATCAGTGCTCTTGCCAGCCAATACTGCTGCTGCGTATTCATCTGCGTGAAGCTCATCACTTCGCTCTCTGCATCATCCAGTTGTCCGAGTTCAAAATACGATTGTGCCAACAGATACTTGGCTTCTGCACCCTGAGCCGTACGCACTTCGCTAGCCAGCGAACGTAGGTCGTTCTGTGCCTTTGTCCATTGCTTCTGCGCCACGTATGCCTTGGCGCGATTGTACATCGCTTCGCGGCGTACATCTTCGTCCACAGGCGTATCACTCAGTATCTGCTCGGCTATATCAATGGTAGCCTGATGGCGTTGTAATTGGTAACTGCAGCGCAAGATACCCAGACGGGCAATGTTGATATTCTCGCGTGTCGAAGCTAGCGAATTCATGCGGTAGAATGCTTCCAGCGCACCCGTCCAATCGCCTTTGTCATAACTGATTTCTGCCACGCGGATGGCTGCTTCCTCCTGATAAGGATTGGCTGCCAGTTCGGCCAGTTGCTTATATTCCTTCAGCGCCTCGGTGGTCTTGCCCAGACGATAATACGAGTCGGCCAGGTAGTAGCGTGCAGTGGTGCAGTAACGACCACCTGCACAATACTGCGCAATGTAATTGGTCAACGACGTAACGGCCCGCTGATAAGCAGCCTGCATATATTGTACTTCGGCCGCTGCAAAGAGCAACGAGTCTTCCTGCGTCGTCACGGTCATATTCATCTTAGCCAGACTCTTCGTATAGGTCAGGTATTCGTCCACTCGACCTTGCTCAACGTACAGAGCTTGTAGCGCCTCCAGCGCCGTATAGGCCTCTTCGGTGGCCGGATATTTCTCTATGGTCTGGCGATAGGCTGCTATGGCCTGATCGTTCTGCTGCAGGTTACGATAGAGCATCGCGCGCTCCAATGCAGCACGACGTGCCAAGGTAGAGTGCGGATAGGATGCTAGCAGCTGTTCGTACGTTACGATAGCACCACGTTCGTCGTCCTGTTGCAGTTGTGCACGAGCTATCTCATACACGCCGTCATCCGCATAATCCGACTTCGGATAGCGGCTCACCAGTTGGCGAAGTACATTCACCTTGTCCTGATATTTGTGCTGCAATCCCAGTGCATAACCGCGTTGGAACATGGCGTAATCAGCACCCGCAGCATTCAGGTTGCTCACTTGAGTATAGTAGGCTATGGCCTGTTGGAAATTGCGGTTGTTGAAGTAGCAATCGCCTATCCTGTTCAGCGCATCGGCGTACGTAGGCTCGGTGGCCATTGCGGCATCTATATAGGTGATAAAGGCCTCACGCGCCGAGTCGTATTTGTTCTGCGAGAACAGACAGTAGCCTTGCAGGTAACGCGCAATGGAGTAGTTCTGCGAACGCTTGGCATCTGCCTGGGCAAAGAATTTGTTTAGGTCTTGCTCGCAAGCCGAATAGGCGTGCAGTCGGTAGTTGGCCTCAGCACGGATATAATAGGCCTCAGTGGTGTATTTGTTCGACTCTGCTGTGTGATTGATCACCTCGGTCATCCATTCCACTGCCTTCGGCATCTTGCCTTGCAGGAAGCAGTCTGCTCCCAGTTGATAGCGCAGATACTGTTTGGTTTCCAGCATCTTCGGCGTAGGATTATCGATCGAATCCAAGGTGGCAATAGCCGCTGCGTAGTTCTTGCTGCGCATCAGTGCATCGCTCAGCAGCTGGTAGATACGCGTCTCGTATTTCGACTCTGGGAAGGTGTGTAGAAAGTCGTTGAATGCCCTAACCGACTCACCTAGTGCACTAGACGACTGATACGTACAGAGCGTGTAATTGTAGCAGGCCTCCTCGGTCACCGAAGGTGTCAGTTTGTAGCTGGCAGCCGCTTGGTACGATAGCTTGGCTTGCTCCGGTTGCCCCAGTTGTACATACGCATTACCCAGGGTCAGACACGTAGCTTCCGATAGGCTGTCATTCTCCTGCTTCACTTGTTTCAGATATTTGACAGATTTGTCGTATTCGCCCAGTTGATACTCCGACATACCCAGCATATAGATGTCGCTGCGTACCAGTTCCAGTCCTTGCGCACTGAAATCGGCCTGATATTGCGTCAGGTGGTCAGCCGCCTGGCGATAGTCTTTCTTGGCGTAGTACATCTCTCCTAGCAGACGATGCAGTTCGCCTCGGTTCTCGCTGTCCGGTTGCTCACTCAGCAGCTGATTGGCTTTTTCGGCCGCCTCGTCGTAATTACCTTGTGCGTACTGTATCTGCACCAGATAATAGGGCACCGTTTTCTGATACTCCGGCATATCTTCCAGTTTGTGCAGGGCCGGCAACGCCTGATCGTATCGCTGCAGTTTGTACATGCAGTAGGCATAGTAGTACGTGCCGCGCGTAGCGTAGCGCCCATCGGTCTTGCTCAACTGGTTGAAATAGATCGACGCACGCTGATATTCTTGTTGCATCAGATAGGCGTAGCCGCGATAGAACGAATAGTCTTCCTGATGGTCACGGTTCAGCGCCTTGACATCTACTTGCTCCAGTATTTTTAGCCCCTGCTTGTAGTGTCCTTTCTCTACTTGCAGCACACCTTGCATGAATTTCACCTCGTGCTCAAAGGTGGTGTAGGGATAGGCCTGCAGATAGGCTTTCAGGTCACGTTGCAGCAGTTTGTCACGACCGTTGAAGCGGTCGGCCAAGGCCTGATAACGCGACTCCATTTCGGTGGTCTGGGCCCAACCGCTCAGTGCCACCAGTGAGAGTAATATGATTAATAGTTTACGCATTAGCGTGCTAGTTTGATTTCATTCCACATTTCCAGCAGCATCTCTTGTGCATCGCCTGCATCGTGCATCAGCGCGCAGCGGTCGATAATGCTCTTGTCCGGATAGTAAACCGGATTCAGGTGTAGAGCGTGAGGATCCAGTACTTCGTCATCCTCTACCAGTATAGGCTCGTTGCCGAAGAAATAGCTGGCATCCACTGCCTCCGGCCATTCTTCCTCATCGTTCAGTTCGTCCAGTATGTCGGCTGCGGCTTTCTCGCCACCCACGCAACTTACATAGCCTATCTCGTCCATGTTTGCTAGCGCATTGTCCGCACGGCACATATAGTCGATGAAGTAGGTGGCTGCCTTCACGTTCTTGGCATACTTAGGTATTACCCAACCGTCGAACCATACGTTCGAACCCTCTTGGGGAACGATGTAGTCGAGCATCACACCCATCTCTTCTGCTTCTTCGATGGCAAACTGTGCGTCGCCCGACCAACTCAGGTTGAGCCATGCTTTGCCTTTCGTCATCTCCTCTTTGCCGAAGTCCACTTCCCAACCGCATATCTGCTTCTTGGCTTTCAGCAGCACTTGTTTTACTGCTTCTACGCGTTCGGGCGTGATCTCGTGTACCAGTTCGTCACGTGTCACTTCGCCCGCCTCTATCTGCTCGCGGAAGGCGTACAATACCAGTACCGAATAGACATCGCGGAACGCATCTTTCATCAGGATGCGGTTCTCAAATTTGTCGTTCAGCACAGCGCCCCATGATTCCAGGTCTTCTGCGTTCACGTACTGCGGATTGTATATGAATCCGGTTGTTCCCCACATATAACCTACGGTGTAGTCGCTTACTTTCACGTCTGCCGTAGGAGCCATCTGTTGAAATTTGCCTACCACGAACGGAGATATATTGTCAAAATACCAGATACTGTCGGCTATCAGTTCTTTCTGGATAGGCAGCAGCAGATCTTTCTTCAGCATACGCTCGATGATGTATTCCGACGGACAGAACACGTCGTAGTCCTCATGACCTACTTCTATTTTGGTCAGTGCGGTTTCGTTGATGTCGAAGGTCTCATATACTATCTCTACTTTCTCGCCTGTCTGGTCGTAGTACCATTTCTCGAAGTTTGCTTTCACATCTTCGTTGATGTAGTCAGCCCAGTTGAGCACTTTCAGTTGATGAGCACGGTCGGCACCGCCGCACGAGCAGAGAACGATTGCCGCGAGGGCAAGCATAGAAAAAATTGATTTACGCATGATTGTATATTGTTTTGTGTTTGTTATTTGTCTTTTTTGTGTTCGCGAATATTGATGACGACCAGTACGGTCAGCATTATCAGCAGTATGATGGTGAAGAGCGGTCTCAGTTCCGGAGTCAAACCACCCTTGCGTGCATCCGAATAGATGAAGGTGCTCAGGGTTTCCAGTCCGCCGCTACCTTTGGTGAAGAAGGTCACGCCGAAATCGTCCACCGACAGTGTCAGCGCCAATATGAATCCGCTTAGCATGCCCGGCCACAGTTCCGGTAGCATCACTCTGCGTAGCGCCTGTGCAGGTGTGGCACCCAGGTCGAGCGCCGCTTCGTACGTATTCGGGTTCATCCGGCTCAGTCGCGGCAATACGCTTAGCACCACGTACGGAGTACAGAATACCACGTGAGCGATGCACACGGTCGCCAGACCTTGACTAAATCCTAAGGCCACAAACAGCAAGAACAGCGATATACCCGTGATGATATCCGGGTTGATCATCGGCACTGAGTTGAGAAAACTCACCACTTTGCGTTGTCTTGCACGCATGTTGTATATGCCTATCGCGGCCAGCGTACCTAGCAGCGTTGATACCAATGCGGCTATCAGCGCAATCACCACGGTGTACATCAGCGCACTGTTCAATCCCGCGTCTGCGCGACCGGAGAAGAGGTTCACATACAGGTCAAACGAGAATCCTGTCCAGTTGCCCAATATCTTACTCTCCGTGAACGAGAAAACGGCTATCAGTGCTATCGGGGCGTACAGCACCAGTAGCAGCAACCAGAGGTAGAGTTGCGAACCTATATGACGTCTCTGTCCTATGCGTTGGCGGCGTAGTGTCTCTTGCTGTACCGACGACAGTTGCTTCTCCGCTCTGCGGCGATAGATGGTCACTAGTGCATATACGATGCCCGCTATCAGCAGTAGTCCCGCCAGAATCCATCCTAACCAGGCTATTACGTGCGATTCGCGTTTGGTGTGAGCTACTACGTAGTCCATAAACGCATTTCGGCCGTTCTGCTCCAGTACACGTTGCGCCCTGTTTTTCGATTCCTTACTGTTTCTCCAGACAGTCCATGTCACATCATTCTCGTCAGTATAACTGTACACACTGTCTCCCCATGCACGCAATGCGGGGGTATTAACCTGCGCGAATGCAATATCGAGACTGTCGTAACTACTATATTCGCATAGACATCCATGTCCACTCCTGTATATGCTAATATTCACTTTCTCAGCCGAATAACTCGCAGGGAAGGTGTCTAATAGCAATACCGGCTCATCCGAAGCTACGCGCAAGGTGTATGTCAGATTCGACTGACCCAAAGCGACGCTTATTGAGCAACTGACAATGAGCAATAGGCAATATATCCGTCTCATACCAATCCTCCTTTCTCTTCGTCTTTGGCATCATGATCGCCGAAGAAGGATGTCACACCTATGATCACCAGTAGTACCAGACTCAGCACGGCGCCGTAGTTCAGCAGATCGGTCGTGGTGATGTAGTCCTGAATCAGGCTACCAAACAACTTAATGTTGTTGTGGGTCAGCAGTTCGGCTATTGCGAAGGTACTTACCGTAGGCATGAATACCATCACTATGCCGCTATACACACCGGGCAGCGACAGCGGCACAATCACTTTCCAGAAGCATTTCCATCGGTTGGCGCCCAGGTCCTGAGCCGCTTCTACCAGCGATGTGTCCATCTTTTGTAGCGTATTATAGATCGGGTAGATCATAAATGGCAGGTAGTCATAGCAGAGGCCGAAGAGCAATGCGCCTTCGCCTAGCGGCAGACCGCACATGTTGAATAGTTCCACCGTAGCCACCGTGCGCAGCAGAAAATTGATCCACATCGGTAGGATGAACAGCATGGCCATCACTTTCGGCGTCCGAAAATCGGCCGTGGCCATGATGTACGCAGCCGGATAACCCAAGAGCAGACATAGCAGTGTGTTGAATACCGCTATCATCAGCGAATAGAAGAACGTACTGATGGCTTCGCTGTGGGTGAAGAATTTCGCAAAGTTGCGCAGGGTGAAGTTCCCGTCTATGTCAGTCAGGGCATATACGGCCACCAGCACCAGTGGCAACAGGACAAAGAGGACCATAAAGAGGATGTACGGCCAGGCCCATGTCCTACGCGACGATACTATTTGAATCAGCTTACTCATTGCTTTCAATTCTCAATTTTCAATTTTCAATTTGCGAAAGCAATATATCGTTCTTCGGGATCACTATACCTACGCGGTCGCCATCGTCCCATACGTCGTTGGTGTTGACGTAGAGGTCGTAACCGGTGTCCGTGCGTATCGTCAGGTGGTAATGATTACCTTTGTAGAGTATGAAGTGTACTTCGCCCGACAGCGTTCCTTCTTCCTCATAGTCTTGCAGATCCACCGAGCGGAAAGGCACTCTCACTTGTACTTTCGTGCCTGGCTCGAAGCGCTCTACCTGCTGTGCATTCACTTCCCAGTCGGCGTCCATAAAGCGCACTTTGCCGTTCTTCAGCACTTCACCTTCCAGATAGTTGTAGATATAGTGCTCTTTCTTCATGATCTGTATATCTTCCGGTTTCACCAGCATACCCACGGTGTGGCCGGGCAAAAACTCATGATAGTCCTGTATCAGAAATTCGTAGCCATCAGGAGTCAGCACACGCATCTCGTAGTGCACGCCCTTGAAGATGCAGCTCTCCACTTCGCCGTACCATTTGGTGAACTTGCCCTTTGGTATACGGTCGTCCAGATCCACATCCTCCTCGCCTTTCACCTTTCGCCCTTCGTCCTTTTGATACCAGATGTAGATGTCCTCCGGACGAATCACCACATCCACGGGCTTGTTCTCGCCGAAGCCTTCGTCTATACAGTCAAAATCTTGTCCGCAGAAATTCACCTTACGGTCACGTATCATCGTGCCCGAGAGGATATTGCTCTCGCCTATAAAGTCAGCCACGAAGCAGTTCTGCGGTTCGTTGTATATATCGGTTGGGGAACCTATTTGTTGTATCTTTCCTTCGCTCATCACTACCACGCGATCGCTCAAGGTCAGCGCCTCTTCCTGGTCGTGGGTAACGTAGATAAAGGTGATTCCCAGTTTCTCATGAAGTTCTTTCAGTTCGATCTGCATGTCGTGCCGCATCTTCAGGTCCAGCGCCGACAGTGGTTCGTCCAGTAGTAGCACTTCCGGCTCATTCACGATGGCACGAGCTATAGCTACACGTTGTTGCTGACCACCGCTCAGGGTGTCCACTTCACGTTCTTCATAGCCGGTCAGGTTGGCCATCTTCAGCGCACGACGCACTTTTTTCTTGATCACGTCTGGCGCCTCTTTCTTCAGTTTCAGTCCGAATGCTACATTGTTGAATACGTTCAGGTGGGGAAATAGCGCATATTTCTGAAACACCGTGTTCACGGGGCGTTTGTACGGAGGAGTCTGAGTCACATCCTTTCCTTTCAGCAGTATGTCTCCACTGCTGGCCACTTGAAAACCTGCTATGCACCGCAGCAGGGTGGTCTTACCACAGCCCGAAGGGCCTAAGATCGTGACGAATTCGCCTTTCTTCACTTGCAGGCTTACATCGTCCAGTGCAAACTTACCATCCTCAAATTGCTTCGAGACATGGTTTACTTCAATGATAAATTCTGGTTTTGACATTCTTGTTAAAACAACTAAATTGGATTTCGGTACTCCCGATAATTCATAAAACTTTCGTTTTGGTTACACTTCTTTTTATCTGGGCAGAGGGTTCCAAAAAGGACATACTACCCAATATCGGCCGCAAAGGTACTACATTTTTTTTACATACGCAAAATTTTTCACAGAAAAATATCGTCCGCGCATACACAAGCGCACTTTTCCAACATTATATCTGTCATTTTTCCAACATTATATCTATCCTTTCCCATCTCTCTAAACTCCCCATCTTTTTTACCTGGTCTAAACGAGACAAAACAGGGTGATTACAGGGAGATTATAGGGTGATTAGAGGGTGATTAGTGGGAGATTAAGATAACCAAAGAATAGGCTGAGAATAAGAATTGCATCATTTTCTGCCAGAACGGCAGTTTATATATGAATATATAATTCTACCGCAAAAATCATACCAAAAATCAAGTTTTTTTTCGAGCGAGACTCAAAAAACAATAATTCTGCCTCAAAATTTGCATATGTCAAAAATNNAGTAATTTTGCCGCGCAAAATTGTGTGACAACAGGAAAACAAACATACAAAATGACCATGAAACGAATTCTATTTATCGCTTGTGTCGGGCTGCTGGCTATGCCGATGGCCGCACAAGATACCTATCGCCCTTCGGACGGAATGCTGGGCGACGGAACGTACGAAAGAAGTGAGAACATCCGCTCGGCACGTGTGCCGCAGACCATAGCCGAAGCCGTGGCTGCACTGCCTGCGCTGCCTGCCGTGGAGCAAATCAGTTCGGCTAGCGCCAAACAGGCCTACGATGCCTCTGCCTATTCGCCGTACAAGATGGCGATAGAGCAGGTACAACTGGTGCAACTCCGCAACGACGGTGCTCTTCGCGCACGTGTGGACAAAGCCGGCGCTAAGCAGCGTCAGCAGAACGCCCAGACCATGCAGCAATACAACAGCAACGTGAACGCAGGCCTGATGCCTTCGCAGGAAGAGATGATGCAACTCTATATGTCCGGCGCCATCACCGAAGATATGTCGGACGAGCAGATGATGGATGTCATGGCTGCCAAGAATGCACAGAAATGGGGCATCTCGAAGCAGGAGTACATCAAGATTCTCAACATGTCGCAGACCAATCCGAAGCAGGCTGAGGCTTACCTCAAAGCCAATCATCCGCAGCTCTACCAGCGTCTCTATGCTGCTAACGCAGGCTACGATGCACGCGAAGTAGCNNGTTAGCCGATGACCCGCGCGATGCACGCTTTGCCGCTATCGGCGAAGAACTGGTCAGCCTTCAAGAGCAGATGATGAACGCTATCAACAAGTACGGCAATGGCATCAACTATGCCAACCCGGGTGTCAGCGGCCGCGCTATCGACCGACTGATGGACGACCTGCGTGCTGAATGGCCCAAGTCGGCTGAGGCCAAGCAGATAGATGCCATAGAGACTCAACTCTGGAAACGCGTCGAAGAATGGGAGCGCACACTCAATGTCTATGACGGCGAGGTGACCTATCCCGCCTGGTGGACCGCCGAGCGCAAGAAAGAGAATGCGCTGATTGACCAATGGAACCGCCGTACTGCTCAACGCTGGCTGGCTGCCGCTGCGGACGAAGAGAAAGAGCTGAAAGGCATCATGGCGCAGATAGGCAAACTGGAGACCGAGAACGAGCAACTGGGCCAACAGGGCGATACAGAAAACATGATCTATCTGCAGAATAAGTTGCGCCTGAATACCCTATACGGACAACTGCTGTGGCTCACCATCCCGATGCAAGATGCACTCAATTTCCCATGCATTGAGCGCGTGGAAGAGACCGGCACAGCCAGCCTGGGCAAAGGATAACAACCAACCGAAAACAAAGAAAACCAATATACAAAAATGATTTATCGATTAACATTTTCATGCGAAGAGGGCGATCCCAAATTCCGCCGCGTGTTTGAAGCGGACCCGGATGCCACGTTCCTCGATTTGCACAACGCTAT
>DBVU01000067.1:12467-12651 GCA_002308195.1 Bacteroidales bacterium UBA1256 | reverse complement strand
AACGGACCTGTTCCGCTCAGCGACCATGCCATATACTTGATGATACCCGGAGTATCGGCAAGCATGTCTATTCCATTCGTATAACTAAGTGTATGCGTGTTGAAATAACCTGCAATCCATTGAAAAACAAATAATCCGATGGTGGCGGGCACTAACAGCTTGCGGGTGCGGCTTTGAAACCACT
>DBVU01000067.1:163-12292 GCA_002308195.1 Bacteroidales bacterium UBA1256 | reverse complement strand
ATTATCGATCCAATGTTTTCTCATTTCCTTTACGGCTTGTAATAACTCTCTTCCAGTATTTTCTGTGCATCGCCTTCAGCCATCAGTTCTTGCAGGCTAACTGTCTGATTGTGTTCCATATAGCTCTCCGCAATACGCCATCCGAGCCAGATACCCAATCGCCCGGGTGCATCTTGCGAGATTTCAGAGGTAAACGGCGCATCGTTGAGATAACCGGTCAGTATCAGACTTTCGGTCTTGAACAAATCGCGTTTGTCCATTACCAGATGCCATATAGCGCGTTCGTGCTTGATGCACCATTGCCATTGTTCTTTGGTCCAACCCATCACTTCGTAAGCGGGCAGATTATCAAATATTTGCGATGTCAGATACATGATTTTTCCGCGATAAATCATTTGGTCCAGTAGTCGATTTTTATCGCTCGTATAGGGTAGGGTCCGGAAGAGATAGGCGCTGATGACATCCACCGGAATACACTCCTTGCGCATGGTTTGTTTTTGGTATTCATACACCACGCGATTGTAATACTCATAGTCGCTACCCAAATACATATCTGCACCAATTCCAATCAGTTCATCCGCAAAATAGATAGGAGCATTAAAACCGGAAATGAAGAGATACAGACTCGGTATTTCTGTTTCCGGATAGAGGTATTTGATGCGCGTAAATGCCAGACTTATAGATGTTTGTATATCGCTTATATCGGCAAACATCTCTTTCTCTCGAGCATTGGTTTGCTCAAATCCGTAGAGCGTATCATGAAGAAATTGAGGCAGTGCTTCGGCCAGATAGGCAGTATCTTCGGCCGAGATACCCAAGATATCCTCTACCCACAGAGGCATAAACACCGGATACTCGTCATAAAGAACACGAATATCATGCATCACAGTAGCCGAATTGACATTCAGTAGCGCATTGTCAAAACGCACAATTTCAACTGTCTGCGTTTCCATCTCGCTGCTTTTGGGCCAATAGGTTCGACCTCGATGGCAACTAATCAAAGCGCATGCGCATATGATGAAAATAAGATACTTTTTCATGACTTAATCACTCCATCCTTGATCTCAATAATTCGGTCGCTGATTTGTGCTAATTCCTTATCGTGCGTCACCAGCAGAATCGTTTGACCATACTGTTTGCGCAGTTGTTGCAGCAGGTCACTCAATTCCTTCTTATTCTTCTCGTCCAAACTGCCGGTCGGCTCGTCGGCTAAGATAATATCCGGACTCATCATTAGTGCTCTGGCTGCGGCTACACGCTGTTTCTCTCCACCGGACAAAGCATTGGGCTTGTGATCCATACGGTCAGCTAGTCCTAATTCTGTCAGCAACTGCTTGGCACGAGCCTGATAATCAGTCGGTTTCTGACCCGCAATCATGGCCGGAATACAGACATTCTCCAGGGCAGTAAACTCGGGTAACAATTGATGGAACTGGAAGATAAAACCAATATGTTTGTTGCGGAAAGCTGCCAACTGCGTATCATTGAGACTGAACACATCTGTTCCTTCAATCAACACTTGACCGCTGGTAGGACGATCCAGTGTTCCGATAATCTGGAGTAGAGTAGTTTTGCCCGCACCGGATTTGCCGACGATGGCAACAATCTCGCCTTTCTTCACTTCGAGGTTAACACCTTTCAGTACTTGCAAATCGTCAAACGATTTGTATATGTCCTTGACCTGTATCATAATTCTACTATCAATTTTCTGTCTCCGTTGGGTTGAGGTTCAATATGTATATAGACTGTATCTTCCGGTAGGATAGGGGAGATTATCTCCGGCCACTCGATGAAACAGTAGTTGCCCGAATAGAGATATTCCTCTGCTCCGAAATCGATCGCCTCGCGAATGTCCTTGAGTCGATAACAGTCGAAATGATATACTTCACCTTTGTATGGTTGTTCCACATCATACACATTGACGATGGCAAAAGTCGGACTGTTGACCACATCCATCGTTCCCATCGACAGACACAGTTGTTTGATAAAAGTGGTTTTACCTGCACCCATTTTTCCATCAAAAGCAAAAACACGATGTGGTTCTGCCAATTTGAGCATCTCGAGCGGCGAAACACACTGTTCCGACTCATTGAACATTAAAAGTTCATTTTTTTCGTCTTTTTTTATAGTGTAAGTATACATGTTTCTAACAAATATTTAATTCTCAGCGCGTTATTTTTGCCTGAATTTCTTCGTAAATGGCTGATCCTCTGTTAGTTCCGAGCAATTCTATCCATTCTTCCTTTTTTGCCATTCTAGCGCGTTTCACGGAACCAAAATGTTGCAGTATTTTTTGTTTAGTAACCGCTCCAACTCCCTGAATATCATCTAGTTGGCTATGAATTTGCGCCTTGCTACGTCTCTGTTTGTGGTACGCGATAGCAAATCTGTGTACCTCATCCTGGATATTCGTCATCAGTCGAAACACATCACTCGTCACGGGCATGCCAATCTCTTGAGGAGGGAAACCCAACAAGAGAGTTTGAGTGCGGTGCTTGTCATTTTTTTTGAGTCCGGCTATCGGTATGTGCAAATCCAACTGATCCTCTACGGCTTCGCGAATGGCATGCATCTGTCCGATACCTCCATCGGCGATAATCAGATCCGGCATCTCTTGTCCTTCTTCTTTTAGTCGAAGATAACGTCTCCTGACAACTTCGCGCATACTGGCGTAATCGTCAGCCCCTTCTACCGTCTTTATCTCAAATCGCTTATAGTCGTTCTTACACGGTCTCCCCATTCGATAAACTACACAACCAGCCACCGCGTTAGTGCCCTGGATATTCGAATTGTCAAAACAATCGATCCATCGTGGCAGAGTAGGTAGGCCCATCATTTGTTGCAGTTCGCCCAATATACGCACTGCCCGTTGTTCGGGATTGAGTTTGTCCTCTTGTTTGATTCGGTCCAGTTTGTACTGCCGCACATTCTGCATGGCTAAGTCCAGCAGTTTTTTTCTGTCCCCATTCAGCGCAATGTGCACATGTAGCGACTCATCAAATATATCCGGAATAAACGGAACAATCACGTCTTTTGTTTGGCTTTTCAGTTGCTCACGCAATTCCATCATTCCCAGTGCCAGAAGTTCCTCTCTTTGTTCTTCCATCTTGCGCCTATACTCGATAGTCTGACCCTGCACAATGCTGCCGTTATGCACATGCAGCATGGCTATATATACACGTTCGTCTTGTTCGTCATAACCAAACACATCCACATCGCGCGCTACAGTTGTAGTGATAATGGTCTTGCTGCGGAATTGTTCAAGCAAGTCTATCTTGTGCTTGATCATAGCGGCCTCTTCGTATTTCATCTGCGAGGCCATCATCTCCATCTCCTCTTGCAGCTGTTTCTCTATATCGTGCGCATCGCCCTTGATAATCTGTCGTGCCTGGTCAATCCATTTTTGATACTGTTCGCTTCCTGCTTTTCCCTCGCATATACCGCAGCAATTTTTCAGGTGATACTTGAGGCATACACGAGTCTTCTTTTTTTCGATGGAATCGGGCGTAATAGGTATATTACATGTGCGAATCGGATAGAGTTTGTGTATCAGTTCAACCACTAGATCGACAGTATTGCCAAAACTATATGGACCATAGTATTCCCCAATCTTTTTGTTGATGGTTCTTGTCTTGAAAATACGAGGATAGGGTTCGTTCGTTATGCATATACGCGGGTAAGATTTTCCATCCTTGAGCAGAATATTGTAGTGCGGTTGATATTGTTTGATTAGGTTGTTTTCCAGCAAGAAGGCATCTTGCTCATTGTCCACCACTACATACTTGATATCCGCTATATGTGCTACTAACTGACGTGTCTTGCTAGACTGGTGGTCTTTGTTGAAATAGCTATTGACGCGTCGATGTAGGTTCTTGGCTTTGCCTACGTAGATAATCTGTCCTTCTTGGTCAAAGTATTGGTACACACCCGGACTCTCGGGTATGCGTTTGAGCAAGAGGGCAATATGATTATCCTTGGTCGGCATTAATAGCAGCCTCTACCCTTTAACTACTCGTCTACCTCGATACCAAACAGACAGTCTACATTCTCTGCTTTACCCTTCAGATAATTGCGGCCATTCAGTCCTTCGAGTTCGATGATACAGTTGACATAGATCTTCTTTACATTCAACTTCTTCACTAGGTTGATCGCTGCCTCCATCGAGCCGCCTGTAGCTAAGATATCGTCATGGATTAGCACGATATCGTTTGGACCGAGTGCATCTTTATGGATCTGGATAGTATCTTCACCATACTCTTTGGCATACGTCACAGACACGGTCTCTGCCGGCAATTTGTTTTGTTTGCGGATAGGTACAAATCCCGCACCGATCTCCATAGCAATAGCGGGCGCAAGAATAAAACCGCGAGACTCTATACCCACCACTTTGGTGATGCCCTTGTCTTTGTACAACTTCACAATCTCATCCTTCATCCAGCACAGACAATCGTGTCTAGCCAATGCGGTAGTGATGTCCTTGAACTGTATGCCTTTGATTGGAAAATCAGGCACATTACGGATAGCATTTTTTACATCTTCTGCTGTCATAATACCTTATATGTTTTTTGTGTTTTGTTTCACGTGGAACAATTGATTTTAGTTTGCTAGCAAACTAATTATTTGATTTTATCTGCCCATTAGGACTAATAAAACGCTAATGTCGTTGGGACTTACGCCCGGGATTCGATTGGCCTCGCCGATGGTTTTTGGACGTATGCGGCTGAGCTTTTGCCGCGCCTCAGTGCTTAGGCTCTGTATCTCGTCGTAATTAAAATTGTCTGCAATACGTATCTGGTCGAGGCGTTGTAGTTTCTCTGCTTCCAGTTTTTCGCGTTTGATGTATCCTGCGTACTTGATCTGGATCTCGCAACTTTCTACGATTTCATCGGTTCTATTCTTGATTTGTCGGATGCGTTCTTGCAGGGCAGGAAGTACGTTGGCAAGATCCGGAAGGGTAACTTGCGGACGAAGAACCAGGTCGTGCAGTTTGCATCCCTCGTGCAGAGGACTGCTACCTATCTGTTCTAGCCATCCGTTAACATCCTTTGGATGAACACTAGTCTGCTTGATAAAGTCGATGAAATCGGCGCAATCTGTCTTCTTTTGCTGCCACAACTGATGCCTATATTGATCGGCCAGTCCCATAGCAAAACTGCGTTCGGTTAACCGTTCGTCGGCATTATCTTGTCGCAACAGAATGCGATATTCGGCTCTGGAAGTAAACATCCGATAGGGTTCATCTACTCCCTTGTTGACCAGGTCGTCAATCAAAACACCAATATAACTTTCGTCTCGACTCAGTGTGAACGGCGCGCCTCCATGCACATTTTGGTGCGCATTGACTCCGGCTACAAGACCTTGACCAGCTGCCTCCTCGTAGCCGGTTGTGCCATTGATTTGTCCAGCAAAAAACAAATTTTTAATTTGTTTTGTTTCGAGCGTATGATGCAGTTGAGTGGGATCGAAGAAGTCATATTCGATGGCATAACCGGGTCGATATAGAACTACATCTTCCAATCCTTTGACCGTCTTTAGTCCGGCCAATTGCACTTGCCATGGCAGACTGCTGGAGAAACCATTGACATAATACTCGTTACTATCTACACCCTCTGGCTCCAGGAAAAGTTGATGGGCTTCTTTGTCGGCAAACGTCACTATTTTGGTTTCGATACTGGGACAATAGCGCGGACCAATACTTTGTATTTGTCCGTTGAAAAGGGGCGAATCTGCCAGTCCCGCGCGTAGCGTATCGTGGGTATGCTGGTTGGTGTATGTGATCCAACACGGCATCTGCTTGAGTTCTCTGTGAATGGTATCGAGATATGAGAATTGATGCCAACTGTTATCGCCATCTTGTCGTACCATTTCGTCAAAATGAATCGATCTGGCATCTACACGTGCCGGTGTGCCGGTTTTCATTCTGTCTGAGCGAAAACCGAGACTCACTAACTGCTCAGTTAGGCCATGCGAGGCTGGTTCGGAAGTGCGGCCACCGGGTATCTGTGTCTTGCCGCAGTGCATGAGTCCGTTGAGAAAAGTGCCATTGGTTAGCACAACGGCCTCGGCCTGCATCTCGACTCCTAGCATGGTACGTACACCGCACACCTTATTATCTTCGATAATAAGATTCGTTACGATATCCTGCCATAGAAATAGGTTTTCTGTGTGTGAGAGCACGTGAATCCACTCCTCGATAAATCGCTTACGATCGCTTTGGCTACGCGGGCTCCACATAGCTGCTCCTTTGCTCTGGTTGAGCAGACGAAATTGGATCGCACTACGATCGGTCACTATGCCCATCTGGCCACCCAGCGCATCAATCTCGCGCACAATCTGGCCTTTGGCAATGCCGCCAACAGCAGGGTTGCAACTCATCTGGGCAATCTTGTTCATGTCCATCGTGATGAGTAAGGTACGGCTGCCCATACGAGCGGCCGCACTGGCAGCCTCGCAACCAGCATGGCCGGCACCAACTACTATGACATCGTATTTGAAATCCATGTGTGTGTTACTTATTTTTTGCCGCCTCCGATGACGCGCGTGCGATGGTGCCATTTCCATTGTCCACTATGACTACTGGCGTGGATGGTGCGTAGGCGTGGCACGAAAGCATTCTCCAGATGATTGCGATAGACGATCTCTTGTGTCTCCGGATTGATGATGAGTCCGATAATATCAAATCGTGGATTTTTCTCTAAGTTGCGTGATTTAATATATGCGTTGGCCGCCGCCGTCATACGGCGTTTTTTGAGTTCATCTACATATTCTTCCGGCAGTTTGTTGCCAAAAGTGCTCGTGCGAGCTTTGACTTCTGCAAAGACAATCTCTTTTCTGCTCTCGGCAATTAGATCAACCTCTAAGTGTCCCATGCGCCAGTTGCGCTCAACGATACGAAAACCTTTCTTCTCCAGCATTTTTGCCGCTTCCGTCTCGCCAATGATTCCTATGGGATTGGTGACAAACATTATCTCAATTGCTCCATGCGTGCGGCATCGAGTCTCAACAGAATAAACAACAACAGCGTGAATCCCCACAGGGAACTACCGCCATAACTGAAGAAAGGTAACGGGATACCGATGACCGGCAACAGACCTAACACCATACCTACATTGATAATGAGATGGAATAGGAATATACTGGCTACCGAGTAAGCATAAATACGAGTGAAAGCGTTGCGTTGTCTTTCGGCTATGGCGATAAGCCGCAGGATGAAAAACAGATACAAAATCAATACGCCTATTGAGCCTAAGAATCCCCATTCTTCACCTACGGTACAGAAGATAAAATCAGTATCTTGCTCTGGTACAAATTGCAATTTGGTTTGCGTGCCTTTTAGATATCCCTTGCCAAAGAATCGTCCAGAACCGACAGCGATACGTGCCTGGTTGACATTGTATCCTGCACCGGCCGGATCTTCTTTCATTCCCAATAAGACCTCGATTCTGACACGCTGGTGCGGTTGGAGAATATGAGTGAAAGCGTAGTCACAGGCTTGAGTATATCCGATACATGCCCAACAGAAAATGGTTACCCAAATCAGTGCATAACGGCGGAACCAAGCGCCAATGCCAATGGCATAGATGCCAAGGATTCCTACTATGCCGGCAGAAAGCCAACCAAACGGAACAGGCCACCATAAACACAGCAGCAGGCCTATGCCATATATGAGCGTTATGCTACCGAGGATGATAGGAAGTTGCCAGCGAACTTTGTATTCAGTACAAATGAAATAGATCTCCACTATCATCAATATCACCATACAGCACAACATACCTACACTGCCGGAACCTATGGGCAAAGGAGTAGCGCCAAAGCGGATACTGATAATAAACAAGGCCACCGCAGCTACGCACGAGCTAAGCACGTAACCACTCATACCTTGTCGGTAGAAGACCAGCAAGAAAGAGGCAAAAACTAGTGCCGAACCAGTTTCTTTCTGCAGTATCATAATGATCAAACAAGGAACGCCGATAAGAACAAAAGGTACGATCAAATCGCGCCAACTTCGTAGTTTGTACTCGTATTGTCCCATATATTTGGCAACAGCCAAGGCGACTACACATTTGGCGAATTCGGCCGGTTGCAAACTGACAGGACCTAGAGAAATCCAACTGAGCGATCCCTTGATATCATGCGCTAAGAATGGGGTAATCAGCAGCAACACTATCATCACTCCATAGGCTATGTAGGCCAGCACATCGTAGGTCTTGTAATCGATCAGCAGTAGCACTATACCTAACACAATCGAACCTAAGATCCAAACAAACTGTTTGCCGGCACGATTGGCGAAATCGAAGATGCTCGTTTGGTCAAAATTGTAGCTAGCTCCGTAAATGTTGAGCCATCCAAAAATAACCAGCATAAGGAACATGCCTATGGTTAGCCAGTCGACCTGATGGAGAATATTACTACTTCTTGACGCTCTCATTTAATACACTGGAAGCTATGCGTTTTTCTAAATCTTTGCGTTTAATCTCGCCAGTTAGATATTGCTCGATAATCAGGCTGGCAATAGGGCAAGCCCATGTAGCACCAAAGCCCGCGTTCTCTACGACAACGGCTACTGCTATTTGCGGATCGTCAACCGGAGCAAATCCGATGAAAATAGCGTGGTCACGGCCATGCGGGTTTTGCGCCGTACCGGTTTTTCCCGCGGTCTCAATTCCCTCTATCGGGAAGTGGCGTCCGGTTCCGTAGATCATCACGCGATGCATGCCATCTTTGACCACTTCGAAATGTTTCTTGTCTATACCCAAACGATGAATATGCGTTAGCATAGAGTCGTTTTTGTTCAAGTGCGGCGAGATGAAATATCCTTCGTTGGCAATAGTGGCCGCCTGGTTAGCCAATTGTAGCGGAGTAGCCAGAATCTCTCCTTGACCGATACTCAATGAACGGATAGTCATTGCTTTCCAGAAATTCTTGCCATAATGTCTGTCAAAATAGCCCGAAGTAGGAATATTGCCGGAAACCTGATCGCTAATATCCGAATCAGTGAATTTTTGCCCCAATCCAAACGACATGACCTCGTTGCGCCAAAGTTCATAACGCGGGTGAATATCACCTCCGCCTTTCTGCATCATATCGCGGAAAGCGCACCAGAAATACGGGTTGCAACTCTGTTCAATAGCTTTGTCCAACGCAACAGGAGAACCATGATGGTGAGTGCACTTGATAGGTGTACTTCCAGGGCCGGAACAGGGGTATAGCGTTTGCGGAGTGATAGCACCGTTTTGCAAGCAAACCAGTGCTTGGATGGTCTTGAATGTAGAGCCGGGAGGATAGGTAGCTTGTGTGGCGCGGTTCATGAGCGGTTTGGTAGGATCGTTGAGCAGCATATTGTAGTTTCTGCTGCGTTCCTTACCCACCAGCACCTTAGGATTCCAGTTTGGATTGGATGCCAAAGCGAGCACCTCGCCGGTTTTGGGTTCGATGGCTACCACACTACCTATTTTGCCTTCCAACAGTTCTTCAGCGAGAATCTGCAAATGGATATCAAGGGTAGTGTACAAATCGGTTCCGACAACGGCCGTTTTGTCTAATTCGCCGTCCTGATATTTTCCTTGGATTCGGCCACGCGAATCGCGCATGAGTACTTCAACACCTTTTTCTCCACGCAATTGTTTCTCATAGGTTCGTTCCAGTCCATCACGGCCGGAATAATCGCCACGTGCATAGTACGGGTCGCGATCAATATCGTTCTGATTGACTTCACCAACACTGCCCAAGACATGCGAAGCGGCATCGTAGGTATAGTCTCGAAGGGTACGTTTCTGAATCTGGGTACCGGGAAAAAGAAAAAGCGATTCTTGCAGTCGTGCAATATCCTCTTTTTTGAGTTGCCCCATGAAGACTTGCGGCGTATTGCGTGAATATCCGCGGTTCTTTCGCTTGTCCTTAATCTCGCTGATGCGTGTATCAAAATCCTCTCGGCTGATATGCAGGCATTGGCAGAAACCGGTAGTATCCCAATCGTTGCCCATCTCACGCATGGTCAGCGTGATTTCGTAGATAGGTTGATTGAAAACCAGTAGTTCGCCATTGCGATCGTAGATCAATCCACGTGCAGGGAAAATGGTCTGTTTGACCAGTGCATTGCTATCGGCTTCTTTCTCAGTGGTTTTGTCGATGATCTGAAGAAAAAACAATCGGATTATATACACCAAGACAACACCAATGGCAATGCCACTGATAACATATCGGCGTCTATAAAATTGATCGTTAATCATTTAAATCTCAGCACATTATAACCTAATATAATGAGAATAGTAATCAGACTACTAACCAATGTGGCGAGCAGCACAAAGCCGATATGGTGCCAACTCCAAGCGCCTAATAAGAATATGAGAAAATGATGAACAACAACCAGAATACAAACATATTTCACCATTGCTTCCATGCCCAGCGACCGTATGCTGAGTTGTTCGTTCAATCGGTCTTTGTCATTTACCAAAACTCCAACCAAGTATGGGCGAGCAAACATGATCAAAACGCAAACGGAAATATGTACTCCCAACGAATTGCAGCAGACATCCATGATGAGTCCGGCTAATGCGCCGATCAACATATCGATGTTATGCGGCAATGTGATGGGCATCATCAGCAAACAGAGTACGTAGACATACGGATGGCAAACGCCCCACAGTTGCAACTGGTCGAACAACAAAACCTGGAGCAACATGACCAGAATATATCTGCCTATTTGTCTAATCCAATCCATTCTCCAGTTCCTCCATCTCTGTTTGATGTGCGTTCTGAATCACTTCTACATATTTCAGTCGCTTGAAATTGGTGTAGAGTCGCACGATGATAGTGTAATAAGAATCGCCGTCTCGCAAGATGCTATTTTCTACGATTCCAACGGGAATTCCTTCCGGAAAAACGGAACTCAATCCACTAGTAACGATTGTATCGCCGGGATTGACAACCATATGGGCCGCTACATCGGTGAGCAAGGCAAATCGATTGTCCTTGCCGTCCCATTGCAGCGTGCCAATATAGTCATTCTTCTTGAATCGGCAACTCAGGTTGGTGTGCGTGTTGATGAGCGGTAGAACCACGCTATAGTTGCTACCCACGGTGCGGACAATACCTACTACACCATCTTCATTTCTCACGCCTTGGCCCAGACGAACATCATCATTCAATCCGCGATTGATAGTGAGATAATTGTGAATCTCATTGGTGGTCATTTGTACGACTTTAGCCGGCAAATAGGACACCTCGTTTTCGGGATATACCACCTCGCGCGATAGGATTGAATCTTCGGCCATGTTGGTGAGTTTAACCAACTGGTTTCGCAGTTCTGCATTCTCGGCCATCAGTTGCTCGTTCATGCTGCGCAGCATGAAATAATCCTGGACGGCCGTTACTTGCTCGTGTTGCCAGGCAATCACGCTATTGGCCGTACTTAAGACGCTACTACGCGGATAAGCGCTATTGTATGACATCAGCAAAAAGGCAGCTACTTCCAGTAGTATGAAAACCAGGAAGTGGCTGTAACGTAGCAGTATTTTCAATAGATTCTGCATACGTCAATAGGCTGATTATCGAATCAAGAATCCGAAATTGTTGACGTTCTTGAGTGCGATGCCCGTACCGCGAGCTACCGAGTGAAGTGGATCGTCAGCAACGTGGAACGGAATAGTGATCTTGTCGGTCAAACGTTTAGCCAAACCGTGGAGCAAAGCACCACCACCGGCCAGATAGATACCGCGCTTAACGATATCCGAATACAACTCAGGCGGCGTGGATTCCAGTGCCTGAAGAATAGCACCTTCGATCTTGCTCACACTCTTTTCCAAGCAGTGGGAAATCTCCTGATAGCTAACCGGAACAGACATAGGCAGTGCGGTTACCTTGTTAGGACCAACTACGATGAAATCTTCCGGAGCATCCTCCAATTCGGGCAGTGCGGAACCTACCTGAATCTTAATGCGCTCGGCTGTAGGTTCGTCAATACGCAGGTTGTGCATACGNNATGTACTCGATGATATCTTGGTTGAAATCATCACCGGCAATCTTGATGGACTTGTTGCTAACGATACCACCGAGCGAGATAACAGCAATCTCGGTGGTACCACCACCGATATCGACGATCATACATCCCTCCGGACTCTCTACGTCCAG
>DBVU01000067.1:0-125 GCA_002308195.1 Bacteroidales bacterium UBA1256 | reverse complement strand
CGTCCTCCGGCATGCTCGGAACTATCGCGCACGGCACGAATTTCGACTTCGGTAGAACCCGAAGGAATACATACGACCATGCGGATTGAAGGAGTGAAGAGGTGTGTCTGCTTCGGAATCATCTT
>DBVU01000004.1 GCA_002308195.1 Bacteroidales bacterium UBA1256 | reverse complement strand
ATGAAGCAGAAACAACTGGACAAAGGTGTGGCGCAACTGATGGACGAAGGTGTGGCGCAGCTGTTTGTCAGCCAGATGAACGGGCGCAAGATAATAGGCACCGTAGGCCAACTGCAATTCGAAGTGATACAATATCGTCTGGAGCATGAATATCAGGCCAAATGCCGCTGGGAACCGCTACAGATGTACAAAGCCTGTTGGATAGAAGTGGACGACGCGGAAGGCGAAGCAGAACTGGACACCTTCAAGAAACGCAAGGCGCAATATATGGCGTACGACAAGGACGGTCGCGACGTATTTATGGCCGACAGCGCGTATGTGCTGAATATGGCGCAACAGGACTATAAGCACATAAAATTCCACTTTACAAGTGAATTTTAGTGAAGGGGCCTACCCCCGCCCCCTCCCTAGAAGGAGGGGAGAATTGAAGATTGCAAATTTGAAAATTGAAAATTAAAAATTATATACAATGAAAAACAGAGCATTACAATTTCGCCTCATCGTGATGAACTTTCTGGAGTTCGCGGTATGGGGTGCGTACTTGACCTCGATGGGTCGTTATCTGGGTGCCAACGGATTTGGCAGTAACATCGGTTGGTTCTACTCGATTCAAGGAATCGTCAGTCTGTTCATGCCCGCGCTGATGGGTATAGTGGCTGACCGCTGGATGCAGGCACAGAAAGTGCTGAGTCTGTGTCACGGCCTGGCAGGTCTGTTCATGGCCGGTGCAGGTATCTACGCCTTCACGGCCGGAGCCAATGTGGCTTTTGCACCACTCTTCAGCCTGTACACCATCTCGGTCGCCTTCTTCATGCCGACCATCGCGCTGACCAATTCGGTTGCGTTTAATGCGCTGGTGAAAGCAGGCATGGACACCGTGAAAGATTTTCCGCCGATCCGTGTATTTGGTACGGTAGGATTTATCGTAACGATGTGGATTGTGGACCTGGTAGGTGCGATGGATACGCCTGCGCAGTTCGTCATCAGTGGTGCGCTGAGCATCGTGCTGGCTATCTACTCGCTGACGCTGCCGAAGTGCGAGATCAAGAAAGTGGAAGGCAAGGTGGACCTGGTAGAAGCACTGGGACTGAAAGCCTTTGCGCTATTCAAACAAAAGAAAATGGCGCTGTTCTTCATCTTCTGTATGTTCCTGGGCGTTAGTCTGCAGATTACCAACGGTTTTGCTAATCCGTTCCTGGCTAGTTTCGGCGCTAATCCTGCATTTGCAGAGACCTTTGCGGTACAGCACTCGGGTATATTGATCTCGATCAGCCAGATCTGCGAGGCGCTGTGTATATTGGCTATTCCGTTCTTCCTGAAACGCTTCGGCATCAAGAACGTGATGCTGATGGCTATGTTCGCCTGGGTATTCCGTTTCGCTTTCTTCGGCGCAGGTAATCCGGGTATGCCGGGTGTACTGCTGTTCGTGCTGAGCTGCATCGTTTACGGTTTCGCTTTTGATTTCTTCAACATCTCGGGTGCGCTGTATGTGGACCAGGAGACTGACCCGTCGATGCGTTCGAGTGCGCAGGGTCTGTTCATGGTGATGACCAACGGCGTAGGTGCCACTATAGGTACGCTGTCGGCACAAGCCGTAGTGAACAAATTTGTTTACCACCTGCCTGAGACAGCAGACTTTATGCAGATTTGGGAAGGTTGGAAAATGTCGTGGTACAGCTTTGCCGCATACGCACTGGTAGTAGCTGTTCTGTTCTGGATTTTCTTCCCAAAGACACCTGTGAAGAAGGGCTGAAGGCGAAAGGCGAAAGGTTAAAGGTTTAGTGCGCCTGCGGCGCGTTTAGTGGCTAAAGCCGTTTAGAGGTTAGCGTGTATAGGAAGGAACTGACATATTATTTCTCGACGCCGATTGCGTATATCGTGATCGGGCTGTACCTGCTGGCTATCAGTCTGTTTCTGTGGGTGATACCCGGTCAGTGGAACATCATCGATTCGGGTTACGCGCAGGTGGACGGTCTGTTCCAGTTGAGTCCATGGCTGATGATGCTGCTCTGCCCTGCGCTGACGATGCGCCTCTTCTCCGAAGAACGGCAGACGGGAATGTGGGACCTGCTTCGCACCAAACCGGTGGCTCTGAGCCGCATTGTGCTAGGCAAATACTTCGCTGCGTGGACGTTGATACTGATAGGTTTGTTGCCTTGTCTGGTGCACTATTTTGTGGTGGCATACATGGCCGAACCAATGGGTAATCTGGACAGCGGTGCCTTCTTAGGTTCGTTCCTTGGACTGATTCTGCTGAGCGGTACATTCATGGCCGTAGGCCTATGGTGCGCGACGCTGAGCCGGAGTCAGATAGTATGCTACATAGCCGGTGCGCTAGTTTGCTTTATCCTATACTGGGTACTGCTGCAAGACCACTACTCCGCCCTGTCGCGCGGTGTGCTGGATCTGCGTGACATCAGCATATTTGCTGCCGTAGCAGTTGTGTCGGTAGTAGGCGCGATAGTAACGATAGACAAAATAACGAAGAAATGACGCGGATAGGTGTACTGAGCGATACGCACGGTCTGCTGGACCAGCGCGTGCTGGAACATTTCAAGGACGTAGATGAGATCTGGCATGCCGGAGATATCGGTTCGGACGAGGTACTGCGCCGTCTGCGTGAATTCAAGCCTACGCGTGCCGTATTCGGCAACATGGATGGCGGCGATGTGCGCTATTCGCTGAACGAGTTCTATCGTTTTCGCGTAGAGGATGTCAACGTGCTGATGACGCATATAGGCGGTTATCCCGGCCATTACAACCCTTGGCTGATACCGATGTTCCGCAAGGCTTTGGAGAAAGCGGACGATCCGAACCAACGCATCGACCTCTTCGTTTGCGGGCACAGCCACATACTGAAAGTACAATACGATTCGCAATATAAATTTCTCACGATCAACCCCGGTGCAGCCGGCAAACAAGGTTGGCAACCATGCCAGACCCTACTGCGACTAACGATAGACGGGAGCAAAATAGACAACCTGGAAGTGATAGAATTGGAGTGGAAATGACAAAAAAAAGCATTTTGTAAAGTCTATTTTGCAAAATATGTTGTAGAACATATAAAAATATTTGTCCATATTAAAAAAAAGCAGTACTTTTGCACCGGATTTAAGAAAGAGACGTTTTTTCTTATCCATAAAACAACAGGACCAATCTTTTTTGTACCTTAAATAAACAGACTAATACCTTAGAAAAACAGTCGTCGCGATGACGCCTGTTTTCATTTTTTAAGAGACACATTCCAATCTGATACCTAACTAAAAATCCCGCGCCAGAAGGTGCGGGATCTTCAATTTCTAACCATATTTATCGCTCAAAATGAAGGAAAAATGGGCGAAAATGTATGTTTCGAAATATTATTTGTTTCGAAAAACAGTACTTTATTTCTTAATGCCGTCGCGCTCGAGCAAGGCGTCGATAGTAGGTTCTCCACCGCGGAAACGGCGATAGAGCACCATAGGTTCTTCGGTTCCACCGCGCTCGAGAATATTCTTGCGGAAGAGGTCAGCCTCCTTCTTATCGAAGATAGAGCCGCGCTTAGCCTGTGCCTGTTTGAACTGAGCAAAAGCATCGGCATCGAGCAGTTCGGACCATTTGTAACTATAGTAACCTGCTGCGTAACCGCCCGAGAAAATATGGGTGAAGGCCGTAGCCATCTGGGTTCCCTCTATATTAGGCAGTACGCGAACCTGCTCCATAGCATCGTTGCAGAATGCCAGGACAGCGTCCTTAGCATCTTGTCCCTCTGGTACTACGAACGGCTCGTGGAGGGTATGCCAGCGCATGTCGAGGTAACCAAACGACAGCTGGCGTACGCAGGCATAAGCAGCATGGTAGTTGTTGGCCGCCTTGATCTTCTCGATCAGTTCTTCCGGCATCGGTTCGCCGGTCTCGTAATGCTTAGCAAACGTATCGAGGAACTCTTTCTC
>DBVU01000075.1 GCA_002308195.1 Bacteroidales bacterium UBA1256 | reverse complement strand
ACGGGAAAATAGAACAAAATCTTAATGAGAGTACATTTTTTTCTAAAAAAGTTTGTACATGTGCTTTTTTTGTACTATCTTTGCAGCGAAATGGCAGAAAACAGAGAAATAGAGCGTAAGTTTCTGGTTAAAAACGATAGTTTCTTGTCAGAATCGCAAAAAAGCAACCACATCGTTCAAGGCTATTTGAGCCGCGATCCAGAACGCACAATACGCGTACGCATATGCGACACACGCGCGTTCCTTACTATCAAATCATCTATCGGACAAACAGGCATCACGCGCTTTGAGTGGGAAAAAGAGATTGAGGAGAAAGATGCGCGCGAGCTGCTAAAAATCTGTGAGGGAGTCGTAATTGATAAGACAAGGTATATTATTCCGACCGGGAACGGCCGAAAATGGGAAGTCGATGTCTTTCACAGCGGCAAGTTGAAAGGAGAAGTATTGGCGGAGCTAGAACTAGGTAGCGAAGATGAGCCGTTTGAGCGCCCCGCATGGTTAGGCGAAGAAGTGACAGGCCAACCGAAATACTACAATTCGAACATGTAGATAATCCTCATTATTAACCCATAAAAACAAAACAACCATGACAAAAAAATTTATCTGCCCTATTTGTGGCTATGTTCACGAAGGGACTGAGGCTCCGGAGAGATGCCCGCAATGCAAACAAATCGTAACATGGAAAATCGTAGACGAGAGTGCAGGAATCGCTTTCGCATGCGAACACATCATCGGCGTAGCCAAAGATACAGACGAGCAGATGAAGAAAGACCTGAACGCACATTTCATGGGCGAAGCGACTGAAGTGGGAATGTATCTGGCAATGAGTCGTCAGGCAGACCGCGAAGGTTATCCAGAAGTAGCTGCCGCTTTCCGCCAATATGCATTCGAAGAGGCAGAACACTGCGCAAAATTTGCAGAACTGCTAGGCGAAGTAGTTTGGGACACCAAAACCAATCTGGAGAAACGAATGATGGCAGAGGCAGGCGCTTGCGAGGACAAACTGCGCATCGCAAAACGTGCCAAAGAGCTGAATCTGGATGCAATCCATGACACAGTACATGAGATGGCCAAAGACGAAGCCCGCCACGGAAAAGGCTTCGAAGGACTCTTCAAACGCTACTTCAAGAAATAATCTAGAGAATAATTCCGCCGCCCAGCACTAAATCGTTTTGATAGAAAACGACAGACTGGCCGGGCGTTACTCCCCAAACGGGAGCAGAGAATGATAGACGACCTACCCCATTGGTTAGGTCGTTTATTGTTGCCTCGACCGGCAACGAACGATAACGGATTCGCGCCATAACCGTGTGGCCATTCAGTTGATTCGGGCGGTTGAAAGGCACACGGAAACGCAGTTCGGAGGAATAGAGGTCATCGTTGGTGCCAAGCGTTACCTCGTTGCGTTCGGCATCGATATGCGTGACATACGCAGGTTGGCCGAGTGCGATGCCCAATCCTTTGCGTTGGCCTATGGTATAGTTGGCAAATCCCTGATGCGTGCCTAGCACTTTGCCCGTGGCATCGATATAATTACCCGGTCGAACGCGTTGGTCGAAATCAGGCACATTGGCACGAAGGAAAGAGCGATAATCATTATCCGTAACAAAACAAATTTCTTGGCTCTCCTTCTTCTCTGCGAGTTTGGTATAGCCATGTTGACGAGCGATTTCGCGGACTTGGTCTTTGGTCAACTCGCCCAACGGAAAAATCGTGCGGCGCAACTGGTCTTCGGTCAACATCCAGAGGAAATAAGTCTGATCCTTGCGTGTATCTACCGCGGTGGCCAAATAGAGATGGCCCTCGTGTTCGCAGATTCGCGCATAATGGCCCGTGGCGATAAAGTCGCAGCCCAATTCATCCGCCACACGCACTAATTCGCCCCACTTGATATGACTATTGCACAAGACGCATGGATTAGGCGTTCGGCCAGACATATATTCTTCGATAAAATTGCCGATGACGCATTGGCGGAAAGTATCGCGAAAATCCACTATGTGATGCTCAAATCCCATTTTCTCTGCGTTATGCTTGGCCTCCATGATGGATTCGACCGAACAGCAACCTTTCTCGCGTGCCAGGCACGACTCCTTGATGCTATCATAGGTGCGGAACGTAACGCCCACCAATTCATAGCCCTGCTCTAACAAAAGCATGGCGCTAACGGTGGAATCGATGCCACCCGACATAGCAAGCAAGACACGTTTGGACATTGGTGATGTGAGATTTTAGATGGGTGATTACTGTTGCATATCAACCAATTTGGTGTAATATCCACCAAGGGCATAAAGGTCGTCGTGCGTGCCTCGTTCGACAATGCAGCCTTCGTGCATCACGCATATCAGATCCGCGTGGCGAATAGTGGATAGACGATGGGCGACAACA
This sequence comes from Bacteroidales bacterium UBA1256, assembly GCA_002308195.1. The sequence continues at coordinate 407 of DBVU01000075.1, read as the reverse complement.
AGCGTGGTGCGGTCCTTCATTAGATGTTCTAACGCCTCTTGCACCAAACGCTCGGATTCGCTATCCAAGGCCGAGGTTGCTTCGTCCAATACCAAAATAGGCGGATTCTTCAATATCGCTCGGGCGATGCTCAACCGTTGCCGCTGACCGCCGGACAAACGGCTTCCACGGTCGCCTATACATGTCTGATAACCCTCGGGCATATCAGCGATAAACTCGTGTGCATTGGCTATACGCGCCGCCTGCTCAACCGCCTCAGGCCATGTCAAACCATTGGGCGCAGGAAGGGATGTGTCAACTCCAAAAGTGATATTGTTATAGACCGTATCGTTGAAGAGAATCGGCTCTTGGCACACGATACCCATCAGCGCGCGCAAATCGTGTGTGCGGAAGGAACGAATATCGAT
>DBVU01000034.1:3341-4077 GCA_002308195.1 Bacteroidales bacterium UBA1256 | reverse complement strand
TTCCAGGCGGATACTATCCGCCGCTCCCTTTCTCTCCCATTTCCGACGACAAAAGTATATGAAAAAAATAAGCGCCCCAAGAAAGGGACGCATTTCGGAAGTGAACGGAAGTAAAGTTCCGCGAAACGGAAGCCAACTTCCGCGAATGGCGGAAGTCAACGGAAGTGTACGGAAGTGGTTAGAAAGTTATCTTTTATTGCGTGCAGCGCGGAATTGTCGTTCGGAATACGGCAGTTTTCCATACCGTTTTTCGATATCGCGATAGAGCGTAGTAGCGTCGGTATATTCGACCTCCACGTAGCCTAAGTTTTCGTTATTCCAGAGTGTTCTCCAGAGCATTTCGGCAGTACCTCTGCAGGCGGCGCGGATCTCTGCATCGACTATCTCGGCGCGTTTCTGTTCGATAGCGAGTTTGGTGATATAGCGGAAATATTCAGTCTGAGGTTCTTGTTCGTCCTGTATCGGCTCCACATCCTCTGCCATAAAATTACGGACGAGTTCGGCGGCATTGCTTGCGCCGTTGATAGTTATTTCGCGATGATTGTCGTGATAATTGATTGTACCGAAATTTGTGATATGTGTGCTCATGGCTTTTGAATAAAAAAGCACAAGCGATAGGGATAAACCAACAGAGTCAGCACACTCGAAGCAATATCCCTACCACCCGTGCAGACGGATAACAGGGACATATTGTCTCTTTGCTTCATTAAGTTGTGCTGACTTGTTGGTAAAGAAA
>DBVU01000034.1:0-3284 GCA_002308195.1 Bacteroidales bacterium UBA1256 | reverse complement strand
TTACTGCTTTATTTTGATATACGCAAGATTTGCACTAATTTAGTTGTATATTTTTGCTATTATCGATGATATTGACCGTCCCGAAGTTCACTATTCCGCCGTTTTGTTGGTGTAATTGTTGCTCGAGGTCGCGCACTTTGTGTTGCAGTTCGTTGACCATTTCGGGATAGAGTTGGGCATCTATTTGCTTCATGATGCGGTCAGTCTCGAGTAGCACGGAGATGATCTGACGATAGTGCTGAATATCATCGTACGAGAGCTTGCGTCCTTTGCGGTCTTTGAGCCATTTCTGTGCGGGTTGGTAACCACCGATATAGAAGTTCCACGCCGTTTCGGGCACGTGATCAAAGAACTGCTCTTTGTTGATATAGACGCGGTTATCGTGGTAGGTTATTTGCTCCACCTCGCCGCTACCTTCTATATCAAAGCGCACGGGTGATTCCGGCACGTTATGCATAAGGTGCAGTTCGCGTAGCGCATTTCCACAAGCACGATAATGGTCGAAATCGTCTGCGTTCTTCGGGTACGGAATACGAGGGAAGTCCACTTTTAGGAACTCCTTATATTTCGCGCGATACGCAGGCGAGTGCAAAACACCATAGATATAATCGAAGATATCCTCCGGCGCAGCCTCTTTGCCGATAACCTCGTTGATCTGCGCCCAAATCTTCTCATCCAAATTCGGACGACGCTCAGTGTCTATCGAGCCTTCTTCGGGGTAGAGGTAGAGAGGGAAGACGTTAGCATTATCCTTTGACGATAGAATCGTCTTATCCATGATATTATCAACAACAAAATAAGTTTCTTCATCACGACTATTAATTCTAATGCAAACGAAACCTATATTTGGATGCACAAGATGTCGCATAACTTTTTCTCTACTTCTCCACAAAACGCGACTATCAAAATATGTCCACATATCGTCAAACGGACGATATTTTACTGTAACTATTTTATCTGTTTCTATTTTAAATCCATTTCTTTTGCTTTCTAATATAAAATCTGCATAATTTTTTCCGAGATTGTACTTTTCTGTTAACTGTCCAGCAAAATAATCGTTTTGCAAAATATCTTCTAAACGTTTTTCAATAATGTTTGCGCCTTCGGCATAAGCAATAGAATCGCCCATTGAGACAATTCCAGATGAAGTTAATGGCATCAACTCATCAACCCTAAAACCACAATTATATTCTTCTTCTCCTGCCTTGTTTTGTGGAGCAAAGAAATAGAAAGGCTCTGAGTATTCTACCTTGTAGAACTCCACGGATTTTAGAGAATTGGAGTCCAGAAAGTTATACTTTTCTGCTCTTAAACCATATAGTTCGGAATAATACACCTCAGCCAGCTCACCTTTTCTCTTTTTTCCTGTCTTAACGAAGATATTAATAGAAGTGCCAACCATGATGTCAAATACATTCTCATCTTTACCCCCATCATGTGTGGTTTCATTCTTCATGCTATTGCCGTGCAAATTTACAATATAGATTTTATCAAAGCTTTGCAATAAATGCCACCTCATTCCGCGGAACGTGGGGTTATCAAGGAAGCCATTATTGCAGATATATGCCAGTATACCCTCTTTATTGCGGTCAACGTAATACTGACCTAAACGAATAAACTTGCAGTAGTCGTCATTGAGCCAAATCTTGCGTTCTTGTAAAGGTTGAATTCCGCCTGGCTCTTTCTTATAATCGGCTAACAAATTCGTTATCCACTCTCCGTTATTTTGCGAAATGCCTGAATACGGCGGATTGCCCATAACAATCATCACCGGTGCATCGCGCTTGATATCGGAAGCGGCATTGGCTTCTTGGGCGAGGTAGTTGCCAAATAGCGTGTGCGCGTCCTTATTGTATTCCTCGAGCGAGTTGGTGAGGAACACACGGAAACGGTCTTGTGCCGGGATACCAACCTCTAAATCTAACTTCAGATGCGCTATCGTATAAGGCGCCATCATCAGTTCAAAGCCGTGCAGACGAGGTAGTAAGTGCTCCGGCACATAGGACTTCCACGCGCCTAACTGACCACCTAAATCGCGTTTAATCTGTCGCACCGTCTCTGCCAAGAATGTACCTGTACCCGTAGCAGGGTCAAGGACTTGTACACGGTGCAACATTTTCTTCTCGGTGCGGTGCTTAAGGTCTTGCTCTATCTCGCGCTCCACCTCTACCTTGCTCGTGTCCGCCAAGCCCATCGGCAAGCCGAACTCCGTACGTAATATATCATCTACTGCGCGCACGATAAACTCCACCACCGGCTGAGGGGTATAATAGACACCGCACTGCTTCTTTGCGGCCGGGTCGTACTGATACAGGAAATCCTCGTAGAAATGCAGCATCGGGTCGGTCTGCTGCGTGCTCTTACCAAAGCCCTGCATGATTTTCTCCATGTCCGTAGCGGCAAAAGCACTAACCAGATCATCGACTATCCACGCGATGCGCTCGTCCAAATCGTAACCCGCTATATGTTGGAAAATCTTACGCAAGAAAGGATTGGTCTTAGGTATTAGGTTAGCCGCTTCCTGACGACAGAAATCCGTCGGTGTATCATCATGCAAGCGTGCGGCAAACATTCCGTACGCTATCGTCTGCGCATATATATCGGCAAACACTTTCGGCGTGATATCGTGCAATAGGGTCGTGCGGAAATCTTCCATGTAACTGCGCAACTCGGTAGGATTATCTCCATCTTGTATTAGTGCCTGCTCAATGATGTCGCGCAACATACGCGCCTTACCGGCCATAATCTGCGCTAACCGGCTCGCTGAAGTGATACGTTGCGGTTTAGCCGTTTTGATATGCTCCATTAACGCCACAAAACGGTCAGGGTCAGAAAGACGTATCTTATTGCCCTGTATCTCCGCCAGCCGCACCGACTGCTGCCACTCGCCATGTTCGTACAAATGAAAATCGAGGTAGTCGGTAAAGATAACCGTATCCAACGAAGCCTTGTAGCGGTCGAACTGCTCTTTGTTCTTGCGACGACCGTCCAAATCGCCGTCCTCAAGGTCTTTAGCCTCGACGTAAGCAATAGGCAGTTGCTTAGTGATAATAGTCATATCTGGCGCACCACAATCAATGTGGCTCTGCTCGTTGATGACCTTACAGCCCGTGCAATTCTCTAAAAGTACTTTTAATCCCGACCGGAAAGAATGCTCCGTCGTTAAACCTGTTTGATACTGCTGATTAATCTCCTTGATATAGGCATTAATGTGTTCTATCATGGCAAAATTTGATAGTTACAACAAATTGAGCCATTACTTGCACAGTTCAAAAAAAAGCAGT
>DBVU01000058.1:1227-11473 GCA_002308195.1 Bacteroidales bacterium UBA1256 | reverse complement strand
GCGGTCCTCCTATGATGGCGAAGACCGTCCTCGACCTACTCCATTCGCTGGGTGTCGATGACGCAGACATCCGCTTCGATAACTTCGGAGGCTAATGAATTAATGAGTTAAGGAATTAACGAATTAATGAAAAAGAACGCACGTGTGTACGCGCGTTCTTTTTTTTGTTGCACATAGCCTAGCGTATTACGCATAGGAATGTAATCCGCCAAGTAGATAGGAGACGCCGAAATAGGTGAAGAGCACAAAAGCGAACGCTACTACACAGAATATGTGGTAACTGATTTCATATTTCGGATTGGATATTTTCCATTTGCCTTTCAATAACGGATAATGCAGCAAAAGTGCATAGACGAGCATAGTGATAAGTGCCCATGTCTCTTTAGGGTCCCATCCCCAATAGCGTCCCCAGGACATGTTTGCCCACACAGCACCGATAAATATACCGGCTGCAAGGCAGAAAACTGCAGGATAGAGCAACAGTTGAGACAGATGCATCAGTTGCTCACGTTTCTTAGGTACACTCAGCCCTATAACGCCATTGAGCATAATAACCGCAAAAAGCGTATAGGCCAACATGATGACAGAGACGTGAATACCCAATAGCGGTGTTTGAAGAACCGGTTGCAAGGGAGGTTTAGGTGTGACAACACGGGTCATGACGATAGCAAGAGCAACAATGGCAATTCCCAAGCCTACCATGAGCCACGTGTGTTGTTTCCGGATGAGTGCACGGAAATAACTACGCTTCTGGAAAAAGAAACCAATCATAGATAATAGCAGCAAGGCATAACCGGTGTACGTAATGCCTATGCCCCATGGATCGTAGTTGTAGGCCAATACAACACCTAATTCGTCGCTGTCGTAGTCGGACTGGCAAAAGCGGAAGCCATGATACTTGAGAGGCTTATTCATGCGGACGGTTCCTTCGTCCACACGAAGAGATTGGTGAGTTCTATCTAATAAGCGCAGTTCGGTAATGAAATCCGCAGGGTTGTTGTCCGCGTCATACACCACCTGAAAATCCCATAAGAAAAGGCTAACGGACGCATGGCGAAGAGCTAGTGTCTGGGCCTGGTCTGCCCGAAGATGTACTTCGCCCTGTTCGCCAAAGAAATGCGTCACACAAGCCCCCACGACAATAATCGTGAGGGCTATGTGCAACAGGAACGTGATCGGTTTATATCGCATTAATGAAAGCAACCACTGCATCTCTATCTTCTTTTGAGAGTTTATAGAATTGCTGAGTAGGCCAATAAGCATCGCTCTCGCTGCTATAGCCATGCCACATGATAGCTTCGATCACATTGCGGGCACGAGTGTCGTGCATACGGGCTTCGTAGGCGTCACCCGTAGCCTTGCGGTGCAGTCCACGTCCCCACAACGGCGTCGTACGACACCAACCGGTACGAATATCGTTCTCCATACAGAGTTTATGCTGAATCATATCGGTGTACGGCCAAATCTTCTGATTCGGATAACGCGGCATAGCGGCCGTGAAACCTTGGAAATTGTTCGGATCACGAACCTCATCCGGACCGGTAGTCCAAGTAGGACGGTGGCAATAGTCGCAGCCGATCTGGGTAAATAACTGCTTGCCCTTGAGGACTTGCTTGTCAGTGACGTTACGCGCAGCAGGAACAGCTAAACCGCGGTGCCAAATCATCACTTGCGTGAATTCGTCATCACTCATCTCTGCCGGCAGAGTCTTGCTGGTCAGATAACTATAGATCTCCTCCTCCGTACCAAAAGCTGCTTGTACCTCCGGGTCTTTGCTAGCATACTCAGCATAGATAGTGCCATTGAGATCGAGATAATGATACTGACGGTCCGAACGGGTTACGTTGGTAATATTCCAGATAGCATTCGCACCTGCACCGTCCATCAACGGGCCACGCGTCAGCGCATAGGTGAAGCGTTTAGGTCCCCATTGCGGATCATTCTTGTAGTAACCGGAAGTTTGGAAACCTCCATTCCAGAATGCAGGGTTCAGACCATTATGCAGTTTACCATCGTTCGCCTCTTTCTCGTACTGAGCGATAATATCCGCATCGGTGATGGCATCGAGCAAACCCGAGCCATAGACACCAATCGTATTCTCTAGTTTAACCTCATATCCCTCGGACTCCAACAGACCATCCGGATCACGGTAGCCCTGATTGTACACATAGACAGCCGTGTTCGGCATATGTACCTCCGGATAACGCAGTTCGTATGTCTCGCCATCGGCAAACTTGTTGCCGTGCTCATCGGTAGCGGTTTTCCACTCCACCGTAATCTGGTCCGGATCCAACGGAGCCTTGAATGGAGCGGCGCCAAAGAGTTGCGGCATACCGGCCAGCCAAGGCACATAGCCCTGCGTAGCAGGATTGATCACTACGAGTAGCGTTCCGTTACCTACGTTCGCGGCATCATACTTACCTGCCGGTACAGATGTTCCATGACTGTAGTTCGGATGGCAGTGCTGGCAAGACGAACGTACATAGATCGGGCCCAAACCATGCTGACGGCCGGTCTCGTTGGTAACGAAAGGTTTCTCAGCAATCTGGTCTCCTTGCGCAAACGCTGTCCCTAAACCTGCATTTTCGGTAGCAGGAGTCGGCTGACGAAAGGTCATAGACGTTAAGTTGGTTGTTGTTCCTAATTTACCACCGGTGTAGTACCATTCTGGTAAATCGGTCTGGGGATCAGGTTCTGGATTCGGTTGCTTGCACCCCACGATAGCGAGAGCTACCAGAGACAAAAATAGATACTTTTTCATAGCATTCATATTAATCGTTATTTAGATAAAAGTGGCAGGACTTCGTCATTAAGAATATCTTCGAGTTCAGCCACTCGATCAATAGCAGTTTTGACGAGCGGGTTGTTCTGTGCCGTATTCTCAAAGTCGCCTATAGCCTCTATCGCCTTGATAGCATTCTCGATAGCCTTGCGTACTTTAGCATCCAGTTCGCCATCTTGACGATAGACATAGTTGGAGATAGAGTGGTCGCCTGCCTGAGAACCGCAATAAGCATGCTGAATAGAGCGAATATTATCGGCAAAGTCAATTGTGGAAGTACAACTATACGGAGACTCGATATAATCGCGTTCCTCGGCCGTACTACTGATATACGGATTACCCATCTTCAGTTCTGCCACCTCGCCGGCGATATCTACACATCCCGCAATGATTTCTTCGGCAGCCTCCTGGTAGGTCACGNNGCTGCCTCTTGGTACGTCACATAGATGCTACCTGCCTTACCGGCATTCATCATCTGCCAGCCGTACTTATCCTCCCAGGTCTCGACTTCTCCTTCATCCAAGATAGCCTGCTTCGCAGCACTGATCTCGCCAGCCCAGCAATACTCCAGCAAAATAGCCTGCTGAGTCAGATCTTCCACAATACCTAAGAGATAAACGGCCTCAGCGTGCGTCAGGTTGGCTGCGTGAGGGCGTCCAGTACCGACAGCGCGGCCCTCTTTCTCCACACTTTCGAACAACAGATATTCCGCGGCGTGAAATCCCTTAAGCGCATAACCGAGTTTGTCACCTACGTATGCGCCCCCTTCCTCCTCAATAGCAGCCATACGATCTGCATCGTGCAGCAATGCATTCATTGCATTAAAATCCAATGGCCAACTATCGATATGCGGATCTATACTATGCGTACCTGCAGGGCCGTACAAGAATGCCTCACTCTGCTCCCAATGCTTACGCATGAGTCGCCATGATGTTCCGGCATCAGCCATCAATTTGCTGTAATCTTCACCATTGGTTACCTTGGTCAGAATCTCGCGGGTCTGCTCGAGAAGCGTGATACCGGCATCCGCCATCGCGCTATAGGTAGCAATAACCGTGTTGTTGACATAGGGCGTCACAGCCTGCTGCAACGCCGCTTCCTTGTCGGAAGTTACATTCCCTCCATTTTCTTTGCATGCAACCATCGCTAGTGCGCATGCCGCAATTAAAATGATTTTTTTCTTCATAATTACTAAATATTAAATTGTTGATTAAAGTTGATAAAAGCCTGCATAAACAATGCCTACCGCTAATTGCGGTTCGTCATTGTAAAGTTTGCCGCGCGTTCCATCTGCACGAACGCCATGCTTGAGGATACCATATGAGAACTCCGCTTTCACTCCAATCTGGGGAATCGGAAAATAGTTGATTCCGACCGCTGCGCGATGGCGTCCGCACCAGGAATACATGTCGGTTGGTTGGTTGTCGTACTGGAACATGGAATCATAATAGTCATAACGTCCAAAGAGATAGAACTGCTGTTTTTTCTCCACCAGTTTCTGATTGAGAGAAAAGAAATCATAGCCCATTTCGAAACCTGCGGCCAGGGCGTCGGATGCCACCCATTGCTTGCTAGAGACAGAGCCTTTGCGCATAGAGATGTTGTATTGGGTAATAGCGGCAGCATCGCTCAAATGGCCATACGTAAAACTGCCGCGTAGAACAACACCATAATTCTTGTACGCGAAATCGAAACTACCTATGCTAACCGTACCCTTGACATCCTTGTACGCACTTGCATCTAGTTCGGCATTGGTTTTACTGAGAGTATTGCGAAACGAATTGCCACAATAGCCGGAGAGAGACAAACGCAAGCCTGCCACACCGGTATAATCGATGCGAGCAGCACCGGCAAAAACGTTTGCTAGCTTAAATTCATAAGGGCTACCTGTACCGGGTTTGATCCAGTTCTTGCGATTGAATCGGTCACTATCCAATCCCGGGAGAAACATAGCTTGGTAGTGCCAGCCGTTGGGAGTTGAGCCCATAAATGTCAGTGCCACCTCGTGCCATGTACTCGGTATGATGGTGAACTCACCTTCGTTGCGATAGACGCCGAAATACTCTGTCGACTCGTGATGAGCGTTGAGTGCACCAACAGGAATAACCTGCATACCGGCACGGATAATAGCATAGCGGTTGAATGCTTTTTGTAACCAAAATTGCTCTAACGCCACTTCACCGCCGCGTTCAATCTCGCTTTCGTATTCTCCGCCCTCTTCTTCCTCGATCTCAATAGCCGATTCCGTACCGCCGTGCTCGAACTCTATCTCCGTGCCTACGCTCCAGCCTTTGCCGAAGTCGTAGCCCATATAGATAACCACATGCGGCAGGTCGAATTCGCCAAAATGGTCATTGGCGTACTTCTCCGGATTCTTGCCATAACGCAAATAGTTATTAGAATACCAGCAATGTTTCGCCGTTATCTCACCGTAACCACCTATAGTAAAGCGCCCGCTACGCGTCACTACTTTTGGGGATACTGCATCTTGGGCTGCTTTTTGCTCCAAACGCTCCACGCGTTGCACAAGTGCCTGTAAATCGGCCGCACTGACCTTGATTGAATCTTCAGAGCGCACACTTAATACACTCAGAATCAGCAACGTAGAAACAAATAAAAATCTACACATAACCTTTTCTTGCTTACCTTAAAAAGACAATACAAAGTTACTACATTTTTTTCTGTATGACAATACCTATTTATCGTGAAAATTAGGCAGGATTTGCACATGTCAGAAAAAAGCAGTACTTTTGCACCTAGTTTTATGTACAGCGTTATAACTGACCATATTGAGATTGACCGTGAGCAACGGAGTGTACGGAAAAACGAACAAGAGGTTCATCTCACCGGACTCGAGTTCGGACTGCTGGATTACCTCTCCGCACATGCTAACCGAATATGCTCTCGTCAAGAGTTGCTGGATCACGTATGGGGGCCGCGTTTTCAGTACGATGCGGGCACGATAGACGTTCATCTGAATGCACTGCGCCGCAAGATGGGCTGGAGCAAGAGCCGCCCCATAGAGACAATCCGCGGGGCAGGACTCATCTTCCGCATAGAGCGTGAAGTGGCGCACTATACGATAGACCTGCAGACCTTCCTCTCCGCATGGTTGCGGACCCACGAGGTAGAGATACAAGCAGCCGGACTGACCGCTCAACTCCACCTCACGCCATTTGTCAACGAACTGACCATTGAACCAGAATCACTGCGTCGCATGCTTGACGGCACGCTAGCGGCCCTGCTACCTGCGGCGCAACCAGGAGTGCTACGACTAAGCACTAAACTCACTATGCGCCATTTCTCGCTTGCGTTCGATCTCAACGGCACTATCAGCGAACTCCGCATCCCTATTTATGGGGATTTTGATGCTTCTTAAGAAAATCTTAATCTTTATTTAAGAAAAACTCTGTATCTTTGCACCGTTTTTGGACTAATTATGCGAGCAAAGGTACTTTTTCTGAGTCTGTTGATGGCCGTTTCTCTCACTGCGCAAGTGAGTGAAGGTATAGAGAAGAACAAGGTTTATCAAGGTTATTCCGGTGGAATGATGGTTCATGCGGGCTACCTATTCGGCCGCGATCGAAATGCTCCTGTCACCACCGATGGCATCTGCACCAGTCCGCAGGGTGCCACATTCGGCATTGGAGGCGCGCTACGCGTCCATCTATGGAAACACCTGCGCACAGGTTTCGAGGGATTTGTTTCCACCATGCCGAGCAACACCACGGACAGGCGCACCATGCTCAAACCAGGTAGTTATATCCGTACCGGTTGTGGAGGTATACTGGCCGACTGCTGTTGGCGGTTAGACAAAGCGTGGCCATACATAGGCGGTACCATAGGTGGAGGGAGTATCAAAGGACTCTATATACTGGATGGAGACCAGAACAGTTGGGACAAAGATGCCAATAGCACCTTCCATAAACAGTCGTTCTTTTATATCACTCCATATGTCGGCTGCGATTACTGCCTGACGCGTAAAGTACACATCACATTCCGTCTCGACTGGATGCTCGCCATTCACAAGTCCGAACTCTGTCTGCCTACCGGTCCACGACTCTACTTCGGTTTTATGTTCTGTCACTAATATATTTGAATTATGAATTTCACTGGCATTATTATTGGCGCCGCCGTATTCTTGAGCATCGGCATCTGCCACCCCATTACGATTAAACTAGAGTATTATCTTGGTCGCAGAGGATGGTGGGTATTCTTTGTGATGGGATTGATTAGTACAGCCGTATCGCTATGGATAGAAAACTATATCGGTTCAACCATCTTGGGGGCATTTGCATTCTCCTGTTTCTGGGGCATCGGCGAAGTGTATAAACAGGAGCAACGCGTACTGAAAGGTTGGTTTCCGGAGAACCCAAAACGCCACGCGTACTATGAACAGAAACGCAAAAAACTGAATATCAAAAGCTTATGAACAGACGATATCTATACATTGCAGCAGGTATTATATGGGGCATTCCGGGTGTGATGATTACCCTAAAAGGCATTCGCGCCTATCTGACCATGCCGTCCGATGAACTATGGTGGCTGCTGATTACGGCAGGCGTCCTGATTAGTTTCTTTTGGATGTTCGGCAGAATAGTGCGGCGGTACTGTGCGCTGATAGCTAAGGAACCAGAACAAACCACCCTCTTGCATACTTTTCCGTTGAAAGGCTGGATTTTGGTCATTTGCATGTCGTGTTTGGGCATGATACTGAAGTTTATTCCTTGTATTCCGGCAGAGTTCATTGCCTCTTTCTATAGCGGTTTAGGACCTGCGCTCATATGGTCCGGAATATGCTTTTGTTCGCGAAGCAGGAACAATGCAAGCCATCCCCATTTGTTGTGATTTTGCTTCTCACTATTGCTCAAACGGGACATTTTTCGTAATTTTGCAGCGATTTTTGCAAAATTACCATGTACAAGGCGAGTGACAAGATATGTGATTTGATGTCGCACGAAGAAGATGCGATACAGATTATCAGTCGTTTTGGTCTAGAGATGGGAGTTGGAGAGCAAACGATAGAACAGGTTTGCGAATCGCATGACGTTCACACACCTACATTCTTATCGATTGTCAATTATAAAATATTCAAGCAACGTGCGACAACCACAGACATTGATATCCCTACCCTACAACGCTATCTAGACAACGCACATACATACTTCTTGGATTTTCGCTTGCCACGTCTGCGCCGATTGCTGATTGAGGCCATCATCCCAGCCGATCCCACGACCCAAATACCCGGGCTCATCTTACGTTGCTACGATGAGTTTGTTGATGAGATTCGTACGCATATCGAACATGAGAACGCGGGTCTATTTGATGAACACGAGCATGATGACCAGCGCATCACTGACAAACTAAGCGAAATCAAGAATCTGATCATCAAATACTATCCAACCAAGCCCACCTCTACAGAAGGCACGGTAACCTATACGCTCATCAGCGTTATGAGTGACCTATGGCACACAGAGCAGGATTTCGCGGACCATTGTGCCATAGAAGATGACATTCTGCGGCCGGCATTAGCCAATGTACGTCCTCACTACAAACAGCAGAAGGAGATTACAACAAACGAAGAACTAAGTGATCGCGAACGCGACGTACTGATACAAGTGGTACGCGGATTAAGCAACAAAGAGATAGCGGATGTGCTTTGCATATCCATGCACACGGTTGTTTCACACCGCAAACATATCACTAGGAAACTCAATATTCATTCTACCGCAGGTCTAACTATCTACGCGATAGTAAACCATCTGATAGATCTCAACAGCTCAAAATAAGCCAGGTAGCGATAGTATGGCTCAGCGAGCCCAGCATGATGAACACATGCCATATGGCGTGCCAGTAGGCATGCTGCTCGTCGCCATGGAAAAAATAAGCACCGACAGAATAGAACACTCCTTCCGCCACAACCCACCAGAAAGCTGCATGGGACATATTCTGCCACATAGGTACGATAACCAGCAGTGCCACCCACCCCATGACCAGATAGAGAGCCAGCGAAAGACGAGGATGGCGGCCCAAAGCGATGAACTTGCTCACCGTACCGACCAGCACGCACGTCCAGAGAAAAGCAAACAACGCCCAACCTATCCAGCCACCCAGCACACAGAGGCAGATAACCGAATAGGAACCGGCTATCATCACGTAGATAACCGCATGGTCCACTATCCGTAACCAACGCTTCGGTTTAGGTGCCGACACTGCATGATAGAGCGTCGAAGCCAGGTACATAAGCAGCATACCGAGCAGGAACAGCCCGGTTCCCAGAATTTGATATTTGTGATTGGTGGTTTGTGATTGGTAGGCCAGATGCAGCAACGGGTATGCCACGGCCAGCGTCGCCAAGGTTGCGACCAGGTGAGTCCAAGTGTTCGCTTTCTCTTCTTTGGTCATTTTATTGAAATTTTGTTGCAAAATTAGTAAAATATTTGCATATACGCAAATTTTTAATTACCTTTGCCACCAAATTTAATACCTACGTTAATTATTTCATAAAATACTTCCTACTATGACTACACAAGAAATGAAGCAAGCTTTTCAAAAAGCTTACAACCAAGAGGCAGAAAAAATCTATTTTTCTCCAGGACGAGTTAATCTAATCGGCGAACACACAGATTACAATGGCGGTTGTGTATTTCCTTGCGCTTTGAGTTTTGGTGCTTGGTTACTAATTGCTAAGAATAATGATCGCGTGCTGCGCTTCCATTCGCTGAACATGCCGCAAGTGTATGAGATTAGCATCGACAACATCGCGCCGCAACCGGATCGTGCATGGTGCAACTATTCGCTCGGCTGTATGGAAATCATCGCTCGTCGCCATCCGGAAGCTAAATTGCAGAGTGGCTACGATCTGCTCTACTACGGCAATGTGCCCGCAGGAGCCGGCCTGAGTAGTAGTGCGGCAATGGAAGTAGTAACAGCGAGAGCGTTTACCGAAGAAATGGGTTGGAAAGACGCGGATGACAAAGCATACCGGACGGAGTTGGCACTCATTGGCCAAGCATGCGAACATGAATATGCCGGAGTGATGTGTGGCATTATGGACCAATTTGCGAGTGCACAGGGCAAGAAAGATCATGCTATTCATCTTAATTGCGATACGCTGGAGTTTGAGCATGTGCCTGTCAAACTGAATGGTATCAAAGTGGTAATCACTAATACCCATAGTCCTCACCATCTAGATAGTGGAGCATACAACGATCGCGTACGTCAGTGCAAGACAGCCGTGGAGCAGATTAGCAAGGTGAAACCGATTAAGTTCTTGGCCGAATTGAAACCGGAAGATTGGGATGTGGTTGAAAGTGCTATTACCGATCCTATAGCCAAGAAACGTGCGCGTCACGTGGTTGGAGAAGTTGCAAGAACAGCCTCCGCAGTTGAAGCACTAAAAAAAGGTGAAATTGCTTATTTCGGAGAATTGATGACTGCCAGCCATGTATCGCTCCGCGACGA
>DBVU01000058.1:0-1190 GCA_002308195.1 Bacteroidales bacterium UBA1256 | reverse complement strand
GTGCTGGGTAGCCGTATGACCGGTGGTGGTTTCGGTGGTTGCACCGTTAGTTTGGTCAAAGAAGAAGCCATCGAGCAATTCAAGAAATTCGTGGGCGAAGAATATGAGAAGAAAACCGGTCTGAAAGCAGATTTCTATGTGGCAGAAATCGGAGATGGAGTGGCACGCCTTGCGTGATTGTTGAATGTCTAATGTTGAATGTTTAATGAAGAACATACAATTCTACACAATAAAGAGTTCGGGAGGCCTTAAGGTCGAGCTTAGCAATCTAGGAGCAAAAATCACTAAATTGCTAATTGGCGGCAAAGATGTTGTTTTGGGCTTCAAGACTGCCGACGAATGGCAGAATAAAGAGACCTATTTCAATGCTATTTGCGGCCGTGTGGCCAATCGTATCAAGGACGGTCGTTTCGCGTTGGATGGAACCACCTACCAATTACCAATCAATAACGGCACAAACAGCCTGCATGGGGGCATAGAAGGCTTTAACGCAAAAATATGGGACGTTACTGCACAGAGCCCATATGAGATTACGCTTCACTACCACGCAAAAGATGGAGAAGAGAATTATCCGGGTAATGTGGATGTATGGGTTACGTACACTGCAACAAAGGACAATGCGCTGCGTATTCATTACGAGGCCAGGACAGACAAGCCGACACTAGTTGCGATGACTAATCACGCCTATTTCAACCTGGCGGGAGAAGATAGTGGCCGCGTAGATGACCATGTACTGCAAGTCTTTGCTGACAAGTACACACCATTTGACGAAACCGCTTGTCCGACAGGAGAAATTCTACCGGTGGATCATACGCCAATGGATTTTCGTCAACCAATTCGTATTGGCGATCGCATCAACGACCCGTTTTTTGCTCCAGGCAGAGGAATTGATAATAACTGGTGTCTGTGTGCGGGCAATGCGCCCAAGGAGTTGCGCCATGCCGCTACGCTGCGAGCAGATGGTCTCGTCATGGAATGCTGGACCACGATGAAGGGACTGCAGGTATATACAGGCAACTGGGTAGAACAGAACATAGGTAAAGGCGGCAAAATGTACGACGTGCAGCATGCCGTTTGTCTAGAGGCACAGAACTGGCCGGATAGTATCAATCACAAAGATTTTCCGAATATCGTTCTTCGTCCAGGCGAACGACTCGACGAAACAACGGAGTATCGGTTTGGTTGAATGA
>DBVU01000066.1:9250-13592 GCA_002308195.1 Bacteroidales bacterium UBA1256 | reverse complement strand
AGCGGGCGGCCAATGGTCGCCTGCTTTGTTTCTCAATAGCGCTCTTGTGATTGTCTCGGTAATGTCTCGTGATTGTCTCGGTAGTAAATTGGTGATATATACGTAGTATATATAAATGTGCAGTTTTTGACAAGCAGAAAAAAAGTCCTAAAAGATTTGCGTATGTGCAATTTTTGTAGTAATTTTGCAGCGTAATTTGGAATATTGTGCGCATATGAGAAAGATAATAAGTATATTGAGTGCATGTTGGCTGAGTATCGGAGCGTATGCAGTAATAGCATCGCCGGAACCGATATCAGTTACACAACCAGATGGAAGTACACTGACGCTGAAGATAACCGGAGATGAGTTTCATCATTACTACTCCACTCTGGATGGCACACCTATGCGGCGTACGGCGAAAGGTATGTGGGTTGCAGACGAATCGGTAGCACAAGAGCCGACATCCGCCAGAAAGGCACGCCGCGTGGCTCAGGAACGCCAACTAAGCAGTTCGTATCCGCTGGAAGGTTCGCCAAAGAGTTTGGTGATTCTCGTGAACTTCACCGACCTGAAATTTCAATATACGCTAGCGGATTTTGAGCGAATGCTCAATGAATCGGGCTATAGCCAGAATGGCGGTGTCGGTTCGGCACGCGACTATTTCATTGCCAGTTCAGACAGCGTTTTCTCTCCAGTGTTTGATTGCTATGGTCCTGTGACCGTAAGCAAAGGTTACGCGTACTATGGCGGCAACAGTGGTAGCAGCAGTAGCATTCACGCTAGTCAGATGGTAGTAGAAGCATGTAATCTGGTGGCTGATATGGGCGTTGACATGGCGCAATACGACACCAACAACGACGGACGACTGGACAATGTATTTGTATATTTTGCCGGGCACAACGAAGCAGAACACGGCGGCGAGAACACTATCTGGCCGCACCGTAGTGCAGTAGGCGGCTCAGAACGCGTACAAGGCAAACTAATATACGATTACGCTTGTACCTCGGAATTGCGTGGTGCCAGTGGTAAATCGATGTGCGGAATCGGTACGTTCTGCCACGAATTTGGTCACGTACTTGGTTTGCCGGACTACTATGATACGGGCTATAAATACTATACTGTCGGAACATGGGACATCATGTGTTCAGGTAGTTACAACGGCAACGGCAAAACGCCACCGAGCTACACTGCAGGCGAGCGTTTTCAACTAGGTTGGCTGACTCCTATTCAGTTGAAAGATGCCGGTCCATACACATTGGAACCACTGGAGACCAGCAACAAAGCGTATCTGATTGCCGAGACCGAGCACAACCTGAGTTTTAACAGCGCTGATCCGAATGAGTACTGGTTATTGGAAAACCGTCAAAACGTAGGTTGGGATGCGCCATCGACTGCATTACCCGGCACAGGAATGCTGATTTTCCACATTACGTATAATGCCGGCTCATGGGGTGCCAACACGCCGAACTGCTATCTGCCACTGCGATATGACATAGAGGAAGCGTATGGTGCAAAAGGCTATTCGACTCCAAGCGACCCATTCCCTGGAACGGCAAAAGTGACACAGTTCACCCCCATCCTGCACAACAAAACGATTGTAGAACAGCCTATACTGGACATTGCAGAAGAAGGGCTAGATATAGTCTTTACATTCAAATCGGCCAACGGAGAGAACTTCATGTTTCTTCCGACTGCTCTTCCTGTCATCGAGAGTACATACAATCCCGACAACAGGCAAGCCTATACGCCCGCCAGCAAAGTCAAGTTGGCCGGATCAAGTCTAGAACCAGGCACGGCCATTGCTAGTATTTCGGGAAGTGGATTTACTATCTCGACCGACAGTCTCAACTGGAGCACATCGACCGAGATGACCATCGGCGAGGACTCCACCCTGGAGAAATATCTCTATGTTCGTTATGCCCCACGCAAACAGGTATGCGACATCCAGTTAGGACGTATTTCCGTTCGTATTGGCGGTGGCACAGTANNGCACCTATACTGTTCACGGAACGAGCCCACGACCGACATTGATCAAAACCCCGGAGGTATCGGCCATCGAGGAAGTAACTCCCACCAGCTTCAAGGTTCGCTGGACCCCAGAGACAGATGCCGAGTATTACTATGTGACTATGTATCATATGGAAGAAGGCACCGAATCAACGGTTGAGAGTTTTGAGAATTTTGACGACGAGAACGTGGTTCACGAGGCCGGTTGGCACTCCAGTTTCTTCCGCACGACGACTAGAGCCAAAGAAGAAGGCCTGATGTCCATGTGGTTCAAACAAGACGGAGAAAACATGCTCAGTCCGAGGTACAATCTGCCTGTTACTAAGTTATCAATATGGCTCAGCGCGCCTGCCACAACAGATACCGAAGTTGGTTGGATCATCTTGAGTGCCATTAATGACACAGCAGGAAAGATAGTGCTAGACACTATTAAGATAAGCAAGAACACGAAGAAATACACGTACTCACGTTCTTTCAGCGAGGCCGATAATTATACTCAGTTCCAAATCGATTATGCCGCTTTTGGCGGAGAAGGTGTTTGTCTGGATGCTTTCACCACGACCTTCAATCAGCGAACGGTATATACCTACAAAGGTCGCGAGCGCACTATCGATGCGCAAGAAGGAGAACTGGCAGAAAAGTACGCGATTGTATACGCCTATGATTTGAAGCCAGAGACCAATTATTTCGTACAACTGCAATGCTCGGAAGAGAAAGGTTGCCACGAGCATTTGTCTGACCTAAGCGCGCCTATTTTGATACGCACTAAAGAAGGCGAGGCATTTGACTCGAAGCATCTAACATTAGACTTCGACTCTATCTCTTACGATCCTGCGACGCATGTTATCTATCTGCCGCAATCGCTCACAAACGGAAGTCTATGTATTTACAGCGCAGAAGGCGAACTGGTCAAGATTATACCTGTTGGAGCTACGACAAATATTGTGCCTCTACCCGACACAGAACTGCGCCGCGGCGAGGTATATCTCATCAAATACTTGCCAAACGACCGCATGAAGCGCAAGAGCCCATGGATTAAGATACTGCTGAGATAAAACTGACTCGACGATGAAACGCTCTTATCTATATTTGTTTATATTGCTGATCGGGTTATGCGCTTGCGACAACAAAAGCAATCCCGAATGGACAGAGCAATACAACGAGGCCATGTTCTATGTGGTCAAATTTAATCCACTGGCAGCCGCGTATATACCCAACGTGATGTTGGTTGCTGACAGCAAGGGCAACTATCGCATGCGCAGCCTGCAGAATGGCGGCACGTGCAAAGAGTTCATCATCGGCAAAACACCATTCACACTAGTAGACACCGTACAAAACTGGTATTTGGCCGACTGGAAATGGGGTGTGCTATTGAGTTACAACCATGCGGTGCTTCCTATGCGCTGGTTTGATGTAACCAATCCTGACAATTCATATGTCCGTTCGGATTTTGAAATCGCTGCAAGCGGGATTATTGACAAATATGGCATTGTCAAGCGAAGTGAGATAGACCACTATCTACATATAGAGCCCGCACCTATTGCGTCAGAAGCGGGTTCATGGGGACGCACTTCCGGAGGAATATCGACCGACCATTTGGCTCCAGTGTATTTAAGCCGTTATTATTCCACGCAGAATATTCCCGATGTGATTGACAAAAAGGGCGATTGGCAATATACCAAGCAAGATTTTCTAAAGGAGCGATTGCGTCAAGACAGTTTGCAAGAGGTTTACCGCAAACGACTCGCCACGCTCATTTACTCAGGAATGGTCAATAGTGTTGTGCATGTAATGGAATAGCATTTCGGGGTACATAGATTCAACTATTTTAGCAGGCTACGTTATGTTGGCCTGCTATTTTTTTTGCAGATTTTATGGTTATTACGACCTCTTATTTATCGCATACCCCATTTTACCCCACTTTTTATAAAAATGTTAATAATTCATCTATATTGCTGGATTTCAGCATATTGAACACAATGATAATATGTTGAAAAGATGTTTGCAAAACAATTAATAACTTTTTTTGTGGGGAAATGTGGTGTATATAAAATATTTTTTGTATCTTTGCAGCGAATTTTTACAGAAAGCGTATTATGCAAACTTTTGTAGGCAATATTGAAGGTCGTTTAGACGAAAAGGGGCGCATCTTTGTTCCGGCAGGTTATCGCAGGATTTTGGCAGAAGCAGAGAGCAAGCGCATTGTGATGCGCCGCGACACAGACAATGAGTGCCTGATATTTTATCCGGAACAGATATGGAACGAGAAAGTAGAACAACTGCGTTCTGCACTTGATGAATGGGATCCGGAAGATCAGTTGATACTGATGCAGTTCATGGCCGATGCCGAATA
>DBVU01000066.1:195-9188 GCA_002308195.1 Bacteroidales bacterium UBA1256 | reverse complement strand
CTGTTTGTAGGCATGCTAAATCGCTTTGCGCTATGGGCACCGGAGACCTTTGCTTCCAAACGCCTCAGTCAGAGCGAATTAGCAGCTCGTTTACGTCAGAGAATGAAGCGCAAAAGTGAGGAGAAATAGGCTGATCTCAAGTTTATGACAAACGTGTACCACATACCGGCGATGTTGAAAGAGACGATTGATGGTTTAGCCATCAAGGCGAACGGCGTGTATGTGGATGTCACATTCGGCGGCGGAGGTCACAGCCGGGCGATTGTAGAAAAGATGCGTGAGTTGGGAAACAAAGAAAACAGTGGCCGGCTCTATTCGTTCGATCAGGACATTGATGCGCATCAAGCGGAAGAAGAACGCGCGAAGAAAGGCGAAGGAACGATACTATACGGCGACACACATTGGGAGTTCGTGCATAGCAATTTCCGCTATTTGCGGAATTGGATGGACTACTACGGTGTGAAGGAGATAGATGGATTGCTGGCGGATTTGGGTGTTAGTTTTCATCATTTCGATTGCCCTGAACGCGGATTCAGTTTTCGCTACTCTGCACCGCTGGATATGCGAATGAATCAAACTAGCAAGTGTACGGCGGCTGATATTGTAAACAATTACAGTGAAGAAGAACTGGCACAGATCTTCTGGCTTTACGGAGAATTGAAAAACGGGCGACAGATAGCAAGGACCATCTGCAAAGCGCGTGCGGAGAAGGCCATAGAACGGACCGAAGAATTGGTAAAGAGCATCGTTCCCACGCTCACAGTAACAGATGGTGAAATAGAGATTCTGCCGCAACAAAAAAAAGAGATGGCGAAGATCTTTCAAGCATTGCGAATCGAAGTGAACGATGAGTTGGGCGCGTTGCGCGAGATGTTGGTTGCCGCCAAAGACCTGCTGAAACCAGGTGGACGAATCGCTATCTTAACCTACCATTCGCTGGAAGACCGATTGGTTAAGAATTTCCTAAGGAGCGGGAACTTGGAAGGCAACATAGAGAAAGATTTCTACGGAAACATACTAACACCATTCACTCTGATAGAGAAAGGCCTTGTGGCAAGCGACGAAGAAGTAGAACGCAATCCACGAAGTCGAAGCGCAAAACTGCGCGTGGCTGAAAAGAAATAAGATGGCAGATACCCACAACATACAATCCTGGCTGAACGGCGACTTGCTCCGAAGCAAGCGTCTAAGGGCGCAATATCCATTGATCGGCCTAATTGTGGGACTTGTCTTCATCTACATCCTAACCGGCTATCAATCTGTCAAACAGCAGCACCGACTAACGGACACCAAGAAAGAAATGCTGGATGCAAAATTCCAGTACATGACCATCAGCGCTCGGTTGACCGACCACACGCGGCAGTCACAAGTGACAGAGACACTACGCACGTACGGCAGTACGCTGCAAGAAAACACTAAACCACCAACCAAAATCCTAAACTAACTATGTCAGACGAACAAAGAAACACTGTATGGCGATTCGCCATCATCTTCATTTTCATCACCCTCGGCTTCGTTGCCGTTCTGGGAAAAATCATCACTATTCAAACCGTTGAGCGCGAACGCTGGATGGAAGTAGCAGACAAGCAAGTGCCTACTCACAAGCCCATCAAAGCCACGCGCGGAAATATTCTAGACTGCCATGGCAAACTACTTGCCAGCAGTATGCCTCAGTACAATATTTATATGGACACGCGCGTAGAAGCGCTGCACGTAAAGAAAGATTCACTGTTCAAGAAATACATTGACACGCTGAGCATCGATTTGGCTCGCATAGCCGGCGAACGAAGCGCACAAGAATACAAGCAACGAATCACAAGTGCATACAATCGCGGCGAGAAACGACTGAAAGTGTGCGACCAGCGGATCAACTATCTGCAGAAACGAGACCTGGAACAGAACGCGTTGATTAAGAAGGGGAAATACAAAAGTGGTATCTTCTTCGAAGATCAACACAGACGTATCAAACCTTTCGGAATACTAGCCAGCCGAACGATAGGTAGTATCTACGGCGAAGATGGCGTGGGTAATTCGGGACTGGAGAAAGGATTCGACAAAGAACTACGCGGTCAAGACGGCATGAGCAGCATTCAACGTATAGGCGGCCGAAATGAGCAAGTGACTATCACGGAAGCCGAAGACGGGCTAGACGTCGAGACTACGATTGATGCCGTGCTGCAAGATATAGTAGAAAACGCACTACTCGATAAACTGGAAGAAAGAAATGCCAAATGGGGATGTTGCATCCTAATGGAGACGCAAACGGGCTATATTCGTGCGATTGCCAACCTGGACCGTGCGGACGACGAGGAATACTACGAAATGCAGAACCACGCTGTGCAACGCGTTGAACCGGGTTCGACATTCAAAACTATCTCATTAGTTGCCGCACTAGATGATGGAAAAATAGACATTGACGACACAGTGAGCATTACCTCCAAACCATGGGTATACATGCGCAAATCCACTCACACGGATGCACATAAAATGGACACCACTCTGAACGTACGCAACGCGCTAGCTGCCTCGAGTAATATTGCGTTAGCAAAACTCATCACTCGCAGCTATGAAGGCTCTGCACGTAAATTCGTACGCAAAATCGAGAAGATGGGTATTTGCGATAGTGTTTACTGCGAAATACCCGGTGCAGAGAAGGCCCGCATCGATGTTCCTAAAGACACCGTGACACTCAGCAAAATGTCCTATGGATACTCTGTAGAATTGAGTCCGATGCAAATTATGATGTTCTACAACGCTATTGCCAACGACGGTAAGATGATACGTCCCATGTTGGTAACAAGCATTAGCAAGGACGGCGAACGAATTAAGAGTTTCAAGACCGAGGTCATCAAATCATCTATCTGCAACAATCGTACACTACAAGATATCCGCGGCGCGCTGCATGATGTCGTATGGGACAATCATCTAGGAACAGCCTCTAGAAAGCCATGGAGTAGCAAAGCTCAATCGAATCTGGTTGCTATAGCCGGCAAAACCGGCACCGCCCAGCTTTATATTCCGGGGCATGGTTATTCAAGCAGAAGACACCGCATGACCTTCGTCGGCTATTTTCCGGAAGAAAATCCACGATATACATGCATCTGCATGATAGAAGATCCGCAAGCTCCTTACGATGCCGGAATGGACTGCGGTTCTACCGTCCGCGTGATTGCCGAGAAAACAATGGCCTACACCGGATGTTATATCTATGATAAAGATGGCCAACGCATTTTGGAAAAAAGATAAAAGCCTATGATACTCAACGAATTATTATCGGCTATCCAGCCGATTGAAGTGCTTGGACGCACGGACATTGAGATTAACAACATCCACTTTGACAGCCGCAAAGTGGGCAAAGGCGACTTATTTGTAGCGCAAGTCGGCACAGCAGTAGATGGACACACGTTCATTGATGGTTGTGTCGCAAACGGCGCTATTGCCGTAGTGCTAAGCAATCGTACATATTTGCCATCCGCGAGCAACGATGTAACATATATTCTCGTAGAGAATACGGATCGTGCATTAGGTTTGATGGCAAGCAAATGGTTCGGCGAACCTTCCAAACAGTTAACTTTGGTTGGCGTAACTGGCACAAATGGCAAAACAACGATTGCCACCTTATTATATAAACTCGTGCGCGCGTTGGGGCACAAGGCAGGATTGCTCTCCACCGTGATCAATTATATCGAAGACGAGGAAGTGGCCGCCACACACACTACGCCCGATGCGCTTGAACTGAATGGTTTATTGCGTCGAATGGTGGATGCTGGCTGCGAATATGCTTTTATGGAAGTTAGCAGCCATGCCATAGCTCAAGAGCGCGTGGCCGGACTGGATTTTGATGGCGCACTATTCACCAACTTGACACGCGATCACATCGATTATCACAAGACATTCGACAACTACCGCGATACGAAGAAAAGGCTATTTGACAGCCTAAAGTCGGAAGCTTTTGCTGTGACCAACAAGGACGACAAGAACGGACTTGTCATGACTCAAAACTGCAAAGCGTCTGTACACACCTACTCCACTCGTTCGCTGGCAGATTACAAGGCGCAAATTCTCGAAGAGGGCTTCGATGGTATGATGCTCAGTATCAATGGCAAAGAAGTTTTCGTGCCTCTCGTGGGACGATTCAATGTCAGCAATCTGTTGTGTATCTATGGCGCAGCGCTCAACCTCGGTTTCGATGAACTAGATGTGCTGCGAGTGCTCAGCACCCTTAAACCCGTGAACGGACGTTTCGAGACCATCCGTAGTCCTAAAGGTTGGACTGCAATTGTCGACTATGCCCATACGCCAGATGCCGTAGATAATGTCATTCAGACCATTCGCGAGATAAAGAAAGAAGGCGCGCGACTGATCACTGTTGTCGGTTGCGGAGGCAATCGTGACAAAGGCAAACGGCCGATGATGGCGCAGATTGCTAAACGAGGCAGCGAGCAATTAATCCTAACAAGCGACAATCCTCGTGACGAAGAGCCGCAAGATATTCTGAAGGACATGACCGATGGACTCAACGAAGACGAGCTCCGTTCTACTTTGGTCATCGAAGATCGCGCCGCTGCCATCCAGACCGCTTGCACTATCGCCCAAAGCGGAGATGTGATTCTGGTGGCCGGCAAGGGACACGAGGATTATCAGATTATCAAAGGTGTGAAGCATCATTTTGACGACCATGAAGTGGTTCGCAAATACATTTAATCGATTCAACCCAACGACAAAACATTCTGCAACATGATATATTATCTATTCTCATTTTTCAACACAGTGCCTGGCGCGCGACTGTTCACCTACATTTCTTTCCGCGCCATCTTAGCGGGAGTTATCGGCCTGCTCATCAGCATCTGGTTCGGCAATTGGTTCATCGATTACATGAAGCGCCACAACATCAGTGAAACTCAGCGCGATGCCACAATCGACCCGTTCAATGTAGCCAAGAAAGGCGTACCAACGATGGGCGGACTCATTGTCATTGCCGCCATTCTGGTGCCATGCTTATTGCTGGGCAAACTAGGCAACGTGTATATGATTCTGATGCTCGTCACAACGCTTATTCTCGGCGCACTCGGCTTTGCGGATGACTATATCAAGACCTTCAAGAAAAACAAGGAAGGCATGAACGGTTGGGTCAAAATTGCCGGGCAAGTGACACTTGGTCTGATTGTCGGCCTAACTCTTCGTTTCTGCCCTGCCGTATCGATGAACGAGACTGTTACTCATCGCATCGAGAATAATATCGAGGTGTTCGAGAAAAGTCCGGAAATCAAATCCACGCAAACTACTATTCCTTTTGTCAAGCACCACAACTTCAACTACGCCGACCTTTTCTCGTGGACAGGTGAGAATAACAAATACCGTTTCGGATGGATTTTCTTTGTGCTACTGACCATTTTTGTAGTGGCTGCTGTCAGCAATGGAGCCAATCTGAATGATGGAATGGATGGTATGTGTGCGGGCAATTCCGCCATCATTGCCATCGCTCTGCTCATCCTCGCATATACAAGCGGTAGTGTGATCTGGGCAGAGTATTTTGATGTGATGTACATACCTGGCAGTGAAGAATTGGTAGTTTTCTTGGCCGCATTTGTCGGCGCATTGGTCGGATACTTGTGGTTCAATGGCTTCCCCGCACAAGTATTCATGGGCGATACAGGCAGTCTGACCGTTGGTGGTATCATTGGTGTTTGCGCCATGATTATTCACAAAGAGTTGATGATTCCTGTGCTTTGCGGAGTATTCTTGATGGAGAGCCTCAGCGTTATCATCCAGACTCAAGTATACAAATTCTATAAGAAACGCGGCCAGCATGTACGCGTTTGGAAACGTACGCCGCTACACGATCATTTCCGCACATCTGTTGACCAAGTGCTCAAGATTGACCCAACTTGCGTTATCAAGTTCAAAGGCGGTGCCAATCTACATCACGAAACCAAGATTGTGCTGCGATTCTGTATCGTCACGCTTATTTTGGCTGCCATCACTATCCTAACCCTTAAGATTCGTTAATGATGAAAAGAATTGTTGTTTTAGGTGCGGGCGAAAGTGGTAGCGGAGCTGCTATCCTCGCCAAGGAAAAAGGCTACGATGTTTTCGTTAGCGATTTTGGCACTATCAAAGAGCCCTATCGAGCTCTGCTCGATCAAAACGGCATTGCATGGGAAGATGGAGGACATACAGAAGCGAAAATTCTGAATGCCGATGAAGTCGTTAAGTCACCAGGTATCCCGTTGACTGCGCCGCTGATTCAGAAATTGCAAGCCCAAGGCACGCCTATTATATCCGAGATCGAGTTTGCCGCTCGTTACACCAAAGCCAAGATGATTTGCATCACGGGTTCGAACGGAAAAACGACTACGACCTCGCTGATTTTCTATATCTTGCGTCAAGCGGGATTGAATGTTGGCCTGGCAGGAAATATAGGCAATTCGCTCGCGCTGCAAGTAGCACACGAGCATCACGATTACTATGTAATCGAACTGAGTTCGTTCCAGTTGGACAATATGTACGATTTCAAAGCCGACATCGCCATTTTGCTCAATATCACACCCGACCATTTGGATCGCTACGACTTCAAATTCCAGAACTACGTAGATGCCAAATTCCGCATCACGCGCAACCAAACAGCCGATGACGCGTTCATCTACTGGGCCGAAGATCCGGTTATTGACCGTGAGATGAAACGTCTCCAACTGGGAGCAACGCTCTATCCTTACGGCTTCACGCAACCCAATCCACTGCCTATTGGCGAAGATGAGTTGGCGCTGAAAGGGCGTCATAACGTGTTGAATTCGATGGCTGCGACTATTGCAGCTAACGTAGTGGGAATCAAGAAAGATATCATTCGCGAGAGTCTCAAAACCTTCCAAGGCGTAGAACATCGTCTGCAATACGTAGCCACTGTCCGTGGCGTGCGTTATATCAACGACAGCAAGGCAACGAACGTCAATTCCTGTTGGTATGCGCTCGAGGCCATGACCACCCCAACAGTGCTCATCTTGGGCGGCAAGGACAAAGGAAACGATTATAGCGAAATCGACGAACTCGTCCGAGAGAAATGCCACACCTTGATTTTCATGGGCTTGCACAACGAGAAGTTGCACGAACATTTCGATAGTTTCGGACTGAATATTATTGACACCGACAATCTCCATGACGCTATCACGGGGGCCTACAATGCGGCCCACGAGGGTGATACGGTGCTGCTCAGCCCATGTTGCGCTAGTTTCGACCTCTTCAATTCGTACGAAGATCGCGGCGATCAGTTCATGGCCGCCGTACGAGCATTATAAATTATAACCTAAACTTTAACAACCACTATGAAACTAAAACTACAAAACATTGATCGCACTTTCTGGATCCTTTTCGGGCTCCTGATTGTTGTAGCTATCATCGCCTTGTTTTCGGCGTCTGCTACGCTTGTCTACATGAATCATTCGGCGCTTGGTCCTATTGGGCGCCAGATGTTCTTTATCGTGCTTGGCGTAACGGCCGCGTTCATTATTCAATTCATCCCATCCTATTGGGTGCGATTCTGCGGCTATATCCTTTTGGCTGTCAGTCTATTACTGCTTTATTCCATGCTTATCCCTGGCAACCCACTGGTTGTCACGCGCAACGATGCAGCCCGATGGATGCAGATTGCGGGCATCGAATTCCAACCTTCAGAATTAGCCAAACTGTCCCTATTGATTGTCGTTTCCGACCTCTTGGGACGCGCTCAAACGGAAGATGACAAACGCAAGTATTTCTATTGGACACTCGGTCTGACAGGAGCCACTTGCTTGCCTATTTTCTTCTCCAATCTCTCTACGGTTTTGCTGATTGGCGGAATCATCATGTGCCTGTGGATCTTGGCGCGTATACCTTGGAAATACACGCTCTCGGTGGTAGGCATCGCTCTTGCGGCACTCATCATGGGCTATTGTATCGTCGAGTTTGCCTATGTGCGCCCCGAACGAGACATGCACGGGCCACTCAAGCGCGCTAAAACATGGGTATTACGAATCGATCGCCATTTTGATAAGAAAGATGCGGCGGACAAGTTTGTTCTGCTGCCCAACCAAGAAAATATACAGGAAGTCTATTCTTCCGTAGCCATTGCGCGTGGCGGAAAGACGCCTATGGGTGTGCTGCCTGGCAATAGCAAGGAGCGCGACTATTTGCCGCAAGCCTTTGCTGACTATATTTTTGCCATCATCGTCGAGGAGTCAGGTATCCTCGGAGCAGCATTCCTGATTTTCCTTTATCTGGCTATCCTCTTCCGAGCGTGCAATGTCTCAAGCCGTTATTCCGATATGCCGGCCATGCTGATGACGATGGGCCTGGCGCTGATGATCACTTGTCAAGCGCTTATCTCCATGCTTGTCGCCGTAGGCCTTGGACCGGTTACGGGACAGCCGCTACCACTCATTTCGCGCGGCGGAACCAGTGTGCTAATCACCTCCATCTATTTCGGTATCATGATGGGCGTAAGCCGCGAACAACTCGAGTTGAACGAACGCGTCCAAGAGACCATCAAGGAGAGTGAAGAAGAAGTGCCAAATCTACCTTTAGAGTAACATGAAATATCTGATTTCCGGAGGGGGAACCGGTGGTCATATTTTCCCCGCTGTCAGTATTGCCAATGCCTTGCGCGAATTAGATCCCGAGGCTGAGATTCTGTTTATCGGTGCGTTAGGACGCATGGAGATGGAGCGTGTCCCGCAAGCGGGATACAAGATTATCGGCTTGCCTGTCCGTGGGTTCAATCGCGCCCAGCCGTGGAAAAATGTCTCGGTCCTGATTGACTTGGTCAAATCTATTCGCCAAGTCCGCAAAGTCATCCGCGAGTTCAAGCCTAATGTAGGCGTGGGCGTGGGCGGCTATGCCTCTGGAGCAGCTATGTGGGCCGCAGCCAAAATGGGCATCCCTATCCTCTTGCAAGAGCAGAATGGCTTTGCAGGCGTGACCAACAAGATTCTCAAGGACAAAGCCGCTAAGATTTGCGTGGC
>DBVU01000066.1:0-176 GCA_002308195.1 Bacteroidales bacterium UBA1256 | reverse complement strand
TTCCCCGCCGACAAGATCATTCTCACGGGCAATCCTGTTCGCCAGAATCTGACTAGCGGCAAGAGCAAAAAGACCGGCCATCCTTCTCTGCTGATTATCGGTGGTAGTCTGGGCGCACGCACTATCAATCGTGCCGTGGCGGCCGGCTTGCAACAACTCATCGACGCGGGTATTCA
>DBVU01000041.1:1742-11043 GCA_002308195.1 Bacteroidales bacterium UBA1256 | reverse complement strand
GAGATGAAGATGTTCAACGAGACACGCAAGATCATGCACTCGGATGTCAAAGTGAGTGCCACCTGCGTGCGTGTACCGTCCTTGCGGGCTCATAGCGAGAGCGTTTGGATTGAAACAGAAAAACCGGTAAGTGTAGAGGAGGCACGGCAGGCCTTTGCCCAAGCAAAAGGATGCGTGCTGATGGACGAACCGGAGAACAAGATATACCCCATGCCGTTGTTCCTGAGCGGCAAGGACGAGGTGTTTATAGGTCGCGTCCGCAAAGACCTGGCAGACGAATGCGGCTTGAGTTTCTGGTGTGTAAGCGACCAGATACGCAAGGGAGCAGCGCTTAATGCTGTGCAGATAGCAGAGTTTTTGTTAAAACAGAAATAAATCTGAACTCACAAGTTCCAAATATTGAGATCATGGCCCCTGTGGGGTGCTGGGAATCGCTGGCAGCGGCAATTGAGGCCGGTGCTACGAGCGTATATTTCGGCATCGAGCACCTGAATATGCGTGCCCGCAGTTCGGCCAATTTCACGACGGAAGATCTGCATAAGATAGTGGCTATCTGCCGTGAATCGGGTGTGAAAACCTATCTAACACTGAATACGGTGATGTATCCCGAGGACCTGCCGTTGATGCGTGAGATAGTGGATCATGCAAAACAGGCAGGCTTGGACGCTATCATCGCGAGCGATATCGCGGTAATGCAATATGCGGCGCAAGTGGGACAGGAAGTGCATCTATCCACGCAACTGAATATAGCGAATACGGAGGCATTGAGATTCTATGCGCAATTTGCGGATGTTGTTGTTCTGGCTCGTGAGCTGAACCTAGATCAAGTGGCGTCGATTCATCGAGATATAGAGGAGCAGCATATCTGCGGACCGAAAGGCGAACTGCTTCGTATTGAGATGTTCTGTCACGGCGCGTTGTGCATGGCCGTGAGCGGGAAATGCTATTTGAGCCTGAATAACTATGGTCTAAGCGCCAATCGTGGTGCTTGCGTTCAGGTGTGCCGTCGTGGTTATACGGTGCGCGACAATTCGTCGGACCTGGAACTGGATATCGACAATCAGTACATCATGTCGCCTAAGGATCTGAAAACCATTCATTTCCTGAACAAGATGTTGGATGCCGGTGTTCGCGTGCTGAAGATAGAGGGCCGCGCTCGTGGTGCAGAGTACGTCAGCACGGTGGTAGGCTGTTATCGCGAGGCTGTTGAAGCCTGGCAACGAGGCGAATATGCTGAGCCCGCCATAGAGCAGAAGATAGCCGATTGGGACGGGCGCTTGAGCCGTGTGTTCAATCGTGGTTTCTGGGACGGTTACTATCTGGGCCAACGGTTGGGCGAATGGAATCATGTGTATGGCAGCCAGGCTACACGCAAGAAAGTGTATGCCGCCAAATGTACCAATTTCTTCAAGCAGTTGAGTGTGGCGGAGTTTCTGGTGGAAGCCGTTGATACTATTCGCGAAGGACAAGATCTGTTGGTTACGGGCGAAACAACGGGCGTGTATGAATGCCGCGCAGAGGGTCTGCGCAATGCAGCAGGTCAACCTGTACAAGAGGTGCAGAAGGGCGAGTATTTCTCGCTGAAGACCGACAAACTGTTGCATCGCGGCGATAAATTATTCTTGTGGATAGCGCAGGACGAGCAATAAGATGCAGGCTTTGACACACATATTATCTCCGCTGAGCGCACCTTGGTGCGGCTGGACGATGCTGGCATTGCTGCTTTGCGCTATCTTGAGCGAAGTGGCGCAACCCGGTGCCATCAGCCGCGTAACGACTATATGGCAGGTCAAGACCACTAATCGTACCTACAAATCGGCTCCTGCCAATTTCTTTGGCCAATTGCTGATATCGCTGTTTCGTATCGGCACGCCCGCGATGGGTGTTTGCCTGTGCTTCTACCAGGGAGGCGATTTCCGCTGGATTCCTTATATCGCAGTCTTTGGCTTGATATTGAGTGTTATCATGGTTAAGATGTTGTGCAATCTCTGGATCGACTATACCTTCCGATTGTCACGTCTGTTTGAGGAAATTTACGAGCAATACGGTCACTTGGTCAGCATGAGTGCGATTATTCTGTATCCCTGTATCCTGGTGCTCTTTCATGTAGATAACGTATTGGTCGCTCGCTGGGTGATGGGCGTTGTGACAGCTCTGTTTCTGGTTTGGTTTATCTATCGTTCGATGCGTGCGTTCTATACTTCGCCTGCATCGATATTCTATATCCTGTTGTATTTTCTTACCCTAGAGGTCCTTCCGTTGGTGGCCGTATGGGGTCTAAGCGCGCTAATGATTTCGAATATATGATACAAAAGATTCTATTTTCTCAACCTCGTCCCAGCACTGAGCATAATCCGTACAGCCGTCTGGAGCAGCAGTTTGGTGTACATTGCGATTTCCATCAGTTTATTCATACAGAGGGGCTTACGGCTAGCGAATTTCGCTTGCAGCGCATCAATCCGTTGGATTATACCGCAGTCATCCTGACGTCTAAACTAGCGGCAGACCATTATTTCCGTTTATGCGAAGAGATGCGTCTGAAAGTGCCCGAGTCGATGCATTATTATTGCGTTTCAGACCAAGTGGGACTCTACTTGCAGAAATATATCCAGTACCGCAAGCGTAAGGTCTTTTTCCCGGAGAGCGGCAATCGTTTTGAGGACCTGTT
The DNA here is from genome assembly GCA_002308195.1 of Bacteroidales bacterium UBA1256. The sequence goes on along the minus strand of DBVU01000041.1, from coordinate 8,375 downwards.
GCCGGCTATGCACCGCCGTCCTAACGAGAAATATCTGATGGTGGTATCGGATATTCATACTCAGGACCAAATTAATATGTTCGCGCAGAATGATATAGAGGTCAAGCCGGCCATTATGTATCGCACGGTTACTACACCTTGGAGACAGGATAGCCCGTTCGATTACGATATTATAGCCCTGTTCACCCCTCCCGGAGTGAAAGCTCTGCGCGAGAATTTCCCTGATTGGCAACAGGGAGAGACGCTGATTGCTGCCTTTGGCGAGAGTACTATTAATGCACTTACCGAGGCCGGCTTGCGCGTAGATATTCGTGCTGGTCGTGGTGAGGCGTTTGCTTCGCTACCACTGGCTATTGCTGATTATCTGGAGAAGAACGCCTAGTGAATAGTCTTCCTAAGCATAGCAGGTTGTGTGGCCAGTTGCGTATACAGCAACTCTACCGCGATGGTCAACGCTTCGTGGTATGGCCACTTCGAGTGACCTATATGCCCACGGAGGAAGAAACACAAGTGTTGGTATGGGCCCCCAAATCGCTCTTCAAGCATGCGGTAGACCGTAATCGCTTGCGCCGACTGATGCGCGAAGCATACAGACAACACCAAGATTTATTGGGCGACAAGCACTACTGGCTGGCGCTTAATTATATGGACAAGGAGAAACAACCGTTCTCCGCGATAGAGAAATCAGTATGCAAGGCTCTGAAGAAAATAAGTGGAAAATAGTTTGTCGCAAGCTGTTTTTGTTGCCGGTTTATTTCTACAGGGCATGTATATCGCCTCTGACACCGCCTTCGTGCCGCTTCACTCCTACGTGTAGCCAGTATATGGTTGAGGCTGTGCTCAAGCACGGAATCTTCAAAGGCGGTTGGCTGGGAATTAAGCGCATATTGCGGTGCCATCCTTGGGGAGGTTCTGGCTATGACCCTGTACCCTAATCATTAACTATCAATACGAACCATGCGTATAGACATCATTTCTGCGTGCCCGGAATTGCTGGAATCGCCGCTCAATCATTCTATTATCCAACGAGCCAAAACTAAAGGGCTCTGCGAGATTTATGTCCATAACTTGCGCGACTGGACGCTGGATAAGCATCGTAAGATAGACGACTATGCTTTTGGTTTCAGTGCGGGCATGGTTTTACAGATTGAGCCTATTGACCGACTAATTAGTCACTTGCAGTCTGAGCGTCATTACGACGAAATCATTTTCACGGCTCCCGATGGCGAACGTTTTACGCAAGGCGAAGCCAATCGACTCTCGCTTTGCGAGAATATCATTATCCTTTGTGGGCATTACAAGGGCGTGGATCAACGAGTTCGCGACCATCTGATCACACGCGAATATACTATCGGCGATTTTGTGCTGACGGGTGGAGAATTGCCTGCTGCTATGATGACCGATGCTATCGTACGCTTGTTGCCTGGGGCAATGGGCGATGCAGAGAGTGCTCTGAGCGATTCGTTCCAGGACGGCTTGCTGGAGGCGGGAGTCTATACACGTCCTGCGGAGTACAAGGGATGGAAGGTGCCGGAAATACTGCTTAGCGGCAATCAGGCGAAGATAGAAGAATGGATGTACGAGCAGTCCTTAGAGCATACGCGCACGCGACGTCCTGATCTTCTAGAGTGATATTTTGTGACTGTTTGCAAACTAAAATTAGCATTTTTTTCTTTTTTAGCACTTTTTTATTAAAATATTTGGTCATATTGCAAAATAGCAGTACTTTTGCACCGTGTNNGTGTTTTTCATGGTATTAGATTTAAGGTTAAGTAAAAAGATTGGGTTGTCGTGAGACAACCTTCTTTGTTTTTTAGCGCAAAAGGGGTATTAGCTCATCTGGTAGAGCGTGACGTTCGCAATGTCAAGGTAGGGGGTTCGAGTCCCCCATGCTCCACTTCGTTTCTGATTTATAAACACCCATACGAGAAGACTGAGAGGTCTCCTTTTTTTGTGCTTGTTCACAAAGGTCTTAACCGTAGGATAACCGTAGGATAACCGAACGATAACCGTAGGATAACCGAACGATAAAGATAAGGACGTGATAAGTACGAGATCGGCAAACAATAAGGGACGCACATACGCGCGTCCCTTATATTATGCATTAGCCTTCCGGCGATGGCGCCATACCATTACCAAGGCATATCCTATCAGTAATAATGATAATGGGAGTACAGCATCTCCTATAGGATGCTCTATTAATTGGTGCTCCTCATCAAGTGGATCGGGAGGATTAGGAGGTCCTGGCGTGTGACGTATTGGCGCAGATGCCATTGCCGCCATTTGAGGCGCCTCACTTGCCTCGGGTTGCGCTATCTGCCGCGCAGATGCCAATGCGGAAAAATGCGTCATTGGCATCATCACTCCTCCGCCACCATAGTTTATCCCGCGTGAGGAAGTATTGCCCGAAGAACTAGTTGCATAAGCAGTACTGTTTCCTCCGTCTATTATATGTACGTGCGAGCGGCTGGTTGCGAACAGTTCATGCGAAGAAGACATACTGGCTTCCGGGAGAAGAGTACTGCTAGCAGACGAACTCCCCTGATAATCAGCCCTCCAAGAGATGCGTCCCGTTCTCGAGAATGCTGAATGAGCAGGCAAAGCCGTAGGAGAAGGAGAGGATACGATAGCGGACGAAGCATTAGTATGATCCACCTTGTTGTTTAGAACAAGGTAGACCGATTGCAGCAATGCTACTCCGGATGCGAGTAGGACTAATGCAACGCCTATACGAATAATGAGTCTTTTCATGGTCTACTCCTCTCCTTACTTAGTTATTCTTATGCGTTTTCCAAGTGCATCATATACCTCTCCGCGATAGAGGATAAATAAATTGTCCTCATGAATGATTTTCGTCGGTTTGTTGTTCATATATTCTGCACTTGTTGCATCTATTACATCAGTTGGTACGTTATGCGGAGGATTAGATGTAATCAAGAATCGCTCTGCCGGCACTTTGTTCGTAGCCTTGAAGGAATAAGTCTTATCGCTCTGTATGGGTGTTGCCTGTTCCGTTAATCGGTCGTATAGGTACAAACCGTCTGTATTATAATTGAAACTAAAGACGTAGAGGCTATCCCTTCCTGCGCGGAATAACAGATTTCGTTCGTCCATTGTAGGAATGGCAGCAACACTCATTTTGTCCGTTTCTTTCATCACCGCCAACATTGGTGCTACAGTATCGCCCTCTATCTTACGTCCATCCCATCCATCTGCATAAGTGTCTGAGAAATCCGAACGCGAGAGCAAATGAACGCGATCACCGCCGGAGGTAGCACCACTGACACCCAGAACCATCACATCCGGTGCGGACGACACTTGGCGTCGGATGCGCATCGGCTGAGTTGAGGATCTGAAATATTTAGCGTCATATACGGTACGATTGTATACCAAATCCAATTGTGCATTCTCAGAAGTCGTTTTCACGAAGAATCCTTGCATAGAAGGAATAACAGAGTCTGCACCGGTTAGATAAGGCGATGAGTGAATTGGTATCACAGCATACTGACCGGGTAGGGTAGCTGCAGAACCGGGCGAGACGGCACTCACCGGTGTTCCATTACTCTGCCAATTAGCGTATGAGCCGGTATGGTAGATATAGATTGCCATCTCTGCATTAGTAAAGTCATCGTCTGTCATCTCCTGAATCTTGATCGGAGCCGTCCAACTGTTGGCCGCAAATGCGAAACCCTCCTCATCTTGGTTATCCAAAGCAATAGTGGTTGTCACCGGAGCATTTAGTTTACCGGCGTTGGTATAGGTCTTCTCTGCTGCCTGCGTGATGCAATAACCCTCGAATGGGATCAAAACATCATTGTTTTCTACCCATTGCCACAGACCGCCAAGTCCGGACTCTTTCTCCCAACGACACATCCATGCTTCGTAATACAGTTCAATTGCCGTTTGATTTGCCTTGAATGGAATACCAATATATTGCCATACAGGATTTGCCGAGTTGGCATCAGTGCCTCGACTGTAATATTCTACCGTCGCACGTACGTCAGACTCCTTGTTTCCATATACGAATGCTCCGTTATGCGTGGCGTTGGCCTTAATCAACAAATCTTCGGCTTTAATCGTGATAGGCGAAGCATAACGTGTATCGTTTACTTTTGCAACAATACCGGCAATAGTTAGAGCACCTTCCGGTTCAATAATCAGTTTGCCATCTACCGGATCACCATGCTCGTCACGTCCCTTGTTTACTTTAACACTACCTGCATGTGCATCGTCTATGTTTACGTGACATTCGGCAATAATACGCGTCGGATGGAAGGCAGTAGGAATAATGTTATAGCCCGGAGCCCAGTTCTGAGGATCTGACCATACATGCGTACCATGCTTATCATCAAATACTAACGAGCAGTCTGCCACTTTGGTTTCGTCGGTTGATAAGAGATATTCAATCATTTGGTGCATTACCACTTGTCCTGCAGGCGTCAAGTTGTTCATCTCATTGAAGTTGATGCAATACATCAGCAGACGAGCTTGGAATACTATCTGCCGTTCGCAACTGACAATCAAATCACGACCGTGATCAGCATCACGTACGGTAGCTAGGAATATAAAGTCCGGAGCCTCGTTGATAACGAATCCTTGCAGACCTTTTCCGCTTGTAGAATTAAGCACAGTAATCGTTGTATCGCTCACGCCGCCCGGCTTGTTAATGACTTGTACCCCTTCCGCATCTTTGAAGATGGCGTGTCCGGCACAAAGGACTTTCATTGTCTTCGCTTTCGGACTCGGGTCTGCCGGGTTTGAACCGATATGCCAATTACTTCCGTTTTTACCTGCAACATACGCCTCGAAACTTAATATAGGTTTCTTGTCAATCAGTGTACCGATAGCATTGGTATAACCTTTGGGCGTTTCCATAAAGTCGGTAACAATCAGCAGATCATAGTCCTTGTAGAAATTAGCTATCGCAGTAGCATCTTTGGTGGCATATCCATTGACACAATCTACGTCATAGAAACCTCTTAGATAGCTTAACAAATCGGAACTGCTCGACTCTTGCGATGTGTTATACGCATTAAAAGCACCTCCCTCTGTTCCTTCTATGATGTAAGCAATTTTCGCTTTCTTACTTGCCGGATAGATACGAATAGTTGCCGTTACCGTATAGGTAGAAGCAGGAGAACAGTCATTGCTCATGGTGAAGGTGATAGTCTTTTCTACCGTACTTGCATTGCCCAACGTAGGTGTACCTTGTATATAGATACGTTCGTCCATATAGATAAACGTACATCCATTAATGACTTCCGAGGCAGAAACTAACGAATAATGAATGCCCGTAGTATCGAAGTCGCATGACAACTGAACAAGCGACATATCTACTCTTTGGCCATCCCATATTGTAGCAACTGGCACTATTGTCGTCAAGGTAGGAGCAATGTCGCAAGGCTCAACCCAATATGCATATAATGTAGCAGTTACAACATCTTTATCCCAATCGCGAACACTGTAACCCAATCCGTTGTAGTATTGTGTACCGGCTCCATTCGGCTCGTCATAATATCCACCGAATACATAGCCCCCCGTACGCAATGGCAGAGTAGCGATCTCAGGCATTGGCTGATCGTACGTGGCAACCACAGACGTCGTGTAGTGGTTATAAGCATTTGGAGCGCTCAGCGTAATATTGGTTCGCTTCGGACGTGTGATTTCGAAATAGCTTAATGCATTGCTGCCACTGCCCTTCCATATATACAGTGTCTTTTCGCCTACCAATGAAGCAGGAATAGGCGTTTCTTCTAAGGTACCAACCGGCAAGATGACCGTACTGGTTCTGGAATTAGTTTTGCTAACAAATACAGTATTCGAGCTAATGGTTGATTTGAAAATATCTCCGTCTGCTAGAGCACAATCCATATCCACTCTCAGATAAGCCGCATTGTCAGTCAGGGATATAGCATCATTATTGGCTATGAGTACTTTCGACGCTTTTTCGCCATCCGTAGTCAGCGTACCTCCTATCAGCGTAGTGAGATAATTAGACGTGTTGAAGTCAAACGCTACATTATTGGCCGTTACAGCACCATCTGTTAGGCCAGTACCCACTTCGAACTTATACATTATGCCATCGTGCGGACAATCTTCGAATTGAGCATAAAGCGTAGTACCACCCGTTACTGTATATGGTTCGCTTACCGCACTGCCTCCGGAAGGAGCGGCGAACCATCCTTTGAAACGATAGCCATCCTTGATGGCATGTGGTAATGCAATTTCTTCTCCATTTACAGTACGAATCACTTGCGTACTATTACCGCCTACAGTACCACCATTGGTACCTGCATCCAAAGTAATCGCACAAGAGCGAATGATTTCAAAATAAGAGATTCCTGTTGTTCTGCTTCCCGGAACAATATACAACTCTGTCTTTCCTGCAAAGGCAGCAGGAACCTCCATTTGTTGTATCTCCGTTTCCGACCTGCTAGCATTAAGCGTCAACTGATCTTCCGAAGTACTATTCGATGTATGGCGCAGATAGTTGTATTTGCTATTGCTGGAGGAATAATTGTTAAAACGGATTAAATCACCTTCTTGCAATGGGCAGTCTAACGTAAGAATCAATACTCCTCTATCATTATTGGCATAGGTGATTCTTCCGCTAGCAAAAGCTAAGTTGTTCCA